>JAHDEP010000262.1 GCA_020628775.1 Rhizobiaceae bacterium
AAAAATGCTAGACTAAAAACAGCGGGCAACGCCTGCAATTTATAAACAACGCTGCACATGCAGCATAACGCGCAATTGAAAGCCGTTCACTATCTAGTGAGCGGCTTTTTTTATTTCTATTGACTAATAAAGCTGGTTTTGTTCGTGTGTCTGATGCGCATGGCAACGTCATTGGTACATTTCAGGACTACATCGAATGGGAGTCTAGCCGTTTTCTAAATGAAGAAGGCGAATGGTCGATGCAACTTGCTGAAGGTCACGCGCTTTTTGAGTTTTTCAGTGATCCGGCAACAAATGCAGACGCAATCGTTGAATATTTCCGGTTCAATCCAAAAACTGGCAAGTACGGTAACAATCCTAAATTCGTTGGTGTCTTCACTGCTAGAGAAATAGCACGTGACAGCGCTGGAAAGCTGGTTCTAAACGCGGTCGGTAGCGATGGCAAAGCGCTTTTGATTAGAGCGCACAACAAATACAACAGCGGCACGCCCCAAGCGCAGCCAAATGCGCCAATTGACCAAATTGCACACGCATTAGTCAATAACAATCTTGGCAGTCAAGCCACGATTGACAATGGGCGTTGGTCAAACGGTGTTAGAAGCACTGTCATTGACAATAGCGGCAAAAATATAGGCGCTGTGATTACAACCGATTTCAGTGGTGAAAATCTTTATGAGGTTTTGACAGACTTTGGCGAAAGTAGTGACTTCATTTGGGATTTTGTGTATTTAGGCGCTGGAAAATGGCAACTACAAACGCATTACGGCCTGCTTGGCAAAAATAGAACCAATGTTGGTTACGACCGTAACACGCTCAAGAATGGATATGGTGAAACGCCTGTCATTTTGACCGATGCAGGCGAGACGCCAAACATTATCAAGGCGTCATTGGAGTACACAACGGAAGACGAAATAAACGCCGTGTGTGCATTTGGCGAAAGCGAGACTGAGCCAATCCAAGTGCTGCAATGCTACGTACAAAATGACGATTCAGTCACGCGCTCACCGTGGAGCAGACGCGAAACAGTGATGTTTGGTGCTGGTTCAACGCAAAACGATGTGTGTACGCAAGCGAATTTAGAGCTTGAGCGCGGCACAATTGCAGACCAACTGTCATTTGAGTACCGCGACACAGCGTCAGCGACATATTGTGATGATTTTGACTATGGCGATGCGGTGACAGCGTGCGTTTTGAACCAAACAATTGAGATTGTTATCACTGGCGAAACGATTGCTAGCGATAGAGACGGCGAAACAGTGACGCCGCGTGCGCAGAATTTCAGACAGTCTGTACTAGATGAAAACATCAGACGCATTGACGAGCGCTTGCGGCAAATTACGCGCAATAACCAGCGCCAAATCAATAGATTATTGAGACTAATTCGAAATGTGTAACAGTGAACCAAAACCACAACTCGCTGCAAGATTGCCAAAGCGCAAAGGCAACGCCTGTTTTGGCAATCCTGAGTACATGGCGCTTGTTGCTGCAATCGAATACAACCAAAACTTCGACACAATCGAGGTTGTCAACACTGGTAGCGCAACGATTGCGAGTGGCTGCATTGTTGCGCCGGATTACGGCAGTGCGTTTAGCGTAAAAACAGCTACTACGGCAGACACATCAACCATTATCGGCCATGCGCTGCAAGACATTGGCGTCAATGCGAAAGGCTCAATTGCTGTTTATGGCACATTAGGAGTCGTAAAAGCAGGCGGCACGATTAGCGCTGGTGATTTCCTCACAAACAATTCCAACGGTGCTGCGGTCAGTACTGGTAGCAATGTCACTGGAGGCACGTTTGCCACAGCATTACAAAATGCAACCGCTGGCGATTCTGTTTGTGCAATTCTATTTGGTACGCAAAAAGAAGCCGTTGTCACGTTTGGCGAAAACGTTGGCAGCCTCAACATTGCTGCAACTGCTGATGAGTACGCGGTTGTATACGAAGGTTGCGGCGCAGCTAATTTGCTGTCAGTTGGCGACCAGATGCGCGTGCAATCAACGTGGACGGCAGGCGGCATTGATTTAGAAGATTGCGCCGGATTTGCTAAACGCATTGTTGAGCTTGAAACTGTCGCAGCTAAAAACTGCGAGCATATCGAGACGCTAGACAACGGCGTGAAAGACACGTTTACCGCGTTAGATATTGCGCTCACCACGCTAACAGGAACAGGAACTGCGCAATGTGGTGATGACAAATGCCCGGCTGATATCTCGGTCGAAAGCGAATGGGGCGCTGGCACGATTGCGCATGAATTGCAGACAGAACCGTGTTGCTATGAAGCGCCTGAAACAGACGAAGACACGCTAAACGAGCACTTTTTGAATGTGTTGATTGGCGGTACTGCATTCCTGACAGACTACAGAATTGAAACGTTTGGAATGTGTCCAGATCCAAACGCCAACGTTGAAGTGATTCTGACCGACATGGGCGGCAAGGCTTCAGCAACAGTATTGGTAAACGGCCAAATTGCAAAATGCGTGGCTTGCATGGAGTTGAATTTAGCAAACGGTACGTGTGTTCAACTAAACGCAAGAACGACAAACGGCGGTGACATAAACCGCTGCTTTGGCTCAACAACAAAACGGTAAAACATGACGAGTAATAGTACGTGCGGTGTTGCACCACCAACACAATATTTAGACCAAAACGGATGTGTATTACCTGACAGTTTGATTGCAGGTATTGAAGCGGCTCTAAATGCTGTTGCGCCAATGAAATTGAATAGCTGCACATATACCATTCGGCAATGCTCACCAGTATTTTCAGATGGCAATGGCGGCATTACATGCGGTGACAGCGACAACGGTTGCGGTTTTTTAGGCACAGCGCTACAGGATATTCCTAGTGGCTGTTTAGGCCGTGTCGCAATCACTGGTTGCGCGTGCATGCGCGTAGACGATGCTGTTGAACCGTGTGACTATCTCGGTGTGCTGGGTGGACGTATTGTCAATCAAGGCAATGACTGCGCAGGCTCTATCGGCAAAGCTGACGATTTTGGCAAAAGTGGCGACTGCATCAAAGTAATTTTAGAAAAACAATGCGCTAATGGTAATTCCGGCGGCGGTGGAGATAATAATGGTATGTGTGATTGCACAAATTGCGACCTGAGTTTACAAGAAGCAGCGGCTTCATTTTTAGC
>JAHDEP010000037.1 GCA_020628775.1 Rhizobiaceae bacterium
GTGATCGCACACCTGTTGATGGTGTGATGATTTCCGGACAAACCGATCTTGACCGTTCATTGGTCAACGGTGAGAGCGATACCCATGCACCAAAAATTGGTGAGGAGATTGAAGCCGGTGTTTTAAATCTAACGGGCGCGATTGACATCAAAGCATCAAAACCCGCTGATCAATCGTTCTTGTCCGAAGTTTCCAAAATGCTCGAAGCTGCGGAAAACTCCCGCATGACATATGTCAGCCTTGCAGATCGGATGGCGAAGATCTATGCGCCGGTGGTTCACATCTTTGCGCTTGTTGCATTCTTAATCTGGTTCTTCCTCGTCGGCGAAACGTGGTATACGTCACTCAATATTGCAATTTCGGTGCTGATCATCACTTGCCCTTGCGCGCTTGGTTTAGCGGTACCCGTGACCAATGTGATTGCTGCTAATCAGCTTTTTAAAAATGGCATTTTAATGCGCGATGGCACAGCGTTAGAACGTGCTGCTGAAATTATCCGGGTCGCATTTGATAAAACTGGTACTTTAACATTTGGCACACCAAAACTTGCAGAAAGCGAGATTGAGAATTTAGGCGAGATGACAAAATCTTACCTTAAAGCACTCACATCGCGCTCTTCACACCCCGCATCAAAAGCGATTGCCAATGCGCTGCATGATGTTGCGCAAGGTAAGGTATCGAATATTCGCGAAATAGCTGGCTTCGGTGTTGAGGGTCATCTGAATGGCAAAACTATTCGCTTAGGCAGAGCAGCTTGGGTAAATGAAATTGCAAGCGACGATAAGAAACCTATTGAAGATAAAATTTCCTATGCGGTCGAAGGCGACGCGTTACATCAATTTAACCTCCACGAGACTTTGCGCACCGATGCGGTCAAAGCACAGCAATATCTTGACCAGCATAATATCTCGACAGAAATTTTGTCCGGAGATGGTGATCAAGCTGTTTCAAAAATTGCGAAGCGTTTAAATATTGATGAATTTCATGCGGGCTTAAAGCCTGCCGATAAACATGCGCATTTACAAAATCTGGAAAGTAAAAATATTCCAACAATGATGGTGGGAGATGGTCTGAATGATGCTCCATCTCTTGCCGCAGCTCATGTTTCGATGGCGCCAGCAAGCGCATGTGAAGTGGGTCGGCAAGCCGCAGATTTCATTTTTACAAACGATAGCTTAAATGCAGTGCCTTATACGCTTAGCACCGCACAATTATCAAAGCGCATTATCAAGCAAAACTTTGGCATTGCCATTGCTTACAATACAATCGCCATTCCGCTGGCATTTTTGGGCTACATCACCCCTTTAATTGCAGCCATTGCGATGTCAGCATCATCAATTATAGTGGTATTAAATAGTTTGCGGCTATCCATGCATGATATGAAGAAAGTTGAAACAGAGGTATCAAAATGAACCTGATTTTACTGTTACTACCCGTTGCCTTGCTACTTGGCTTTTTAGGATTGTGCGCTTTCTTCTGGAGTTTAAAGTCCGGTCAATATGATGACCCGGAAGGTGCAGCTCAGCGTATTTTAAACGACGACTGATACTTTTAGCTCACCATTTACTCCGCCCAAATTTACCAATCATTAGTCTCATTTCAGGATTCGTTACAATTGTAAGGAATTCCAGCATCAAAAATTAAACCCCTTTGCGTATAACTACCAGCAAAAGTACGGGGCTAGTGCGCATTGCGTGTCATTTTCGACGCGAATTGATCAACAATTACAGTGCGTTGCTATGAGTTAATGAGGTATGCTTTAGATGAGTGAACAATTTAATATTTCAAACGCGTTTTATAAAACAGCAATGCAAAATCCTGAGAATGTTGCATTGGTTTGTGATGGAAAATCTCACACTTATGCAGAATTATGGCGCGACGCATCTAAGCTCGCAAGCTACATAAAACCCAATTTAAAAAACAAACGCGTTGGCATTTTAGGTTCGCGCAGTGCCATGGCCTATATAGGTATCATCGGCGCAGCAGCATCCGGCGCAACTTATGTTCCGCTTAACATGAAATGGCCGGAAGAGCGTTTGATTGCAATTTTTGATCAACTCGAATTAGATGCAGTTATTGTCGATAAATTCGGTGCAAAACTCATCACTGAAACAGTCAAAGCCCATGCACCAGATATTATTATCTCAAGCGATGATGCGCCTGATGCAGACGGCGTGTTAAAACTATCCAATCTTCCAGACAACATGCTTGAAGCGCCTGTGCAGCGGAAACCTGAAGATCTTGGCTATATCATTTTCACTTCAGGCACCACCGGGATGCCAAAGGGTGTTATGGTGTCGAACTCATCGCTAAATATCTATCTGGATGAAGCCCATGAATGGTGCGATTTAAAAGCCGATGATCGCGTTGCAGAAGCGCATGATCTAACATTTGATCTAAGCGTACATAACATGTTCCTTGCTTGGCGAGCTGGCAGTGCGCTTTATATCATGAGCCAATTGGACATGATGGCTCCGCAAGCCTTTGTGCGCAAACACGAGATTACTGTGTGGCTTTCAGTGCCAACAATTGTAAATAACGTCCGCCGTGCAAATCGTTTGGGTCCAAATCTATTCCCAAGCCTTCGCCTTTCGATGTTCTGTGGTGAACCGCTACCGATTGCGACAATTGAAGCTATGCAGGAAGCTGCACCGAACGCCCGTATTGAAAACATTTATGGACCAACTGAGTGCACCATCGTGTGTTCACGTCAAACCGTAACGAACCCGCCTTTGGTGACAGAACAACGTGATATTCTTGCCATTGGTCACGAGTTTTCAAATACCAAAATGCTTATCTGCGACGAAGACGGCAAAGAACTGCCTGACGGTAAAATGGGTGAAATTGCGCTCGAAAGTGCAAAACTTGCAGATGGATATTTCAAAGCAGAAGAGCAAACAAAAAAGGCATTCCGCAATGTGGATGGTCGTCGCATGTATTTCACTGGTGATCTAGGTTACCGCGATGAAAATGGCGTGCTGCACTATATGGGTCGTACGGATAACCAGATCAAAATGAAGGGTAACCGTATTGAGCTTGAAGAAGTTGATACGCATCTGCGCAAAGCAGCCGGAACCGAGCTTGCGGCCATTGTTGCTTGGCCAATTTTAGAGGGCATTCCTCAAGGTCTCGTTGGCTTTGCGATTGAAAACGGCAAAACAGCTGAAGAAATTCAGTTGGCAATGAAGAAGTCATTACCGCTTTATATGGTGCCAAGCACGATACATATTCTTGCAGATATGCCACGCAATACCAGCGATAAAATTGACCGAAAAGCGTTGCGTGAGCAGCTTGCAAATCCTGTTGCAGACGAAGCGGTTAAATTAGAAGAGGCATCTTAAACATGGCTTCGACTGAAACTCTTCAATCGCCGGAGATTGAATATTCTCCATTAAAATGGCGACGCGCATGGCTCACCATGGATCAAAATCCGGTGGCGATCGAATTTGCCAAATCGAATTTGGGCGTGCTCGTGCTTCATGTTGGCTTTATCTTAGCGCTTGCAGCATCTGGACAATTATCCGGCGCTGCGCTGGTTATGGTTTCAGCAACATTAGGCGCGATTGCGCTCGCCCCTCACCGCCGCATTGAATTGCTCGTTGGTGCATCGATTTTATACGTCATCTTGCGGCCATTCCGAATTGATGGATGGACGGCGGTTGTTAATTTGAAATCGCAAGTGATTGAAGCTTCACCCTATCTCTTACAGATCCCGGCGGTGGTTTTATTCCTGTTTTTCTCAGCACTGTTTTTGCGCGCCATGCATTGGAAACCAACGCAAAGGCTGGCAAAACGGCCGCTGACAAGTTTGTTTTTAATCTGGTCGGTCTTTTTGGTCACAGCGATCATGCTGCCAAAAGGGTCAATGATCGGCGCATTTGTGTGGACATTTGTCGGCGTGATGATCTCTGCCATCTGGTTCCTGGCCTATGCAGCTGTGGATGAAAAAGCCAAAGTAAAAACACCGCTTATTGCCAAAGCAGGCATGATGCGCCCTATTTGGGGTGGCAGCTCTACACCGCTTGGTAAGGGCTTTGGTTATCTGAATAAATTTGATTCAAAAAACGCGGATGAACTTGCGGTCACAAGACTAAAAGCGCTCAAACTTGCTGTTTGGGGCGCATTGCTTGCTGGCCTTTGGTTCGTAATGGAATATTTCGCAAGAGATGTTTTTGAGCTGCCAACTTTGATCACATCGATTTTGGCCACAGCAGATGGAACTGCATCTGTGGGCACAAGCTGGGTCAGCCTGATCTATAACTACTTCTTGGATCTCGTCATTATCGCGGTTTGGGGACACATGATTGTCGCTGTGATCCGCATGATCGGATATCGCATCCCGCGTAATAGCCGCAATCCACTTGCATCGCGTACATTGGCTGAGTTTTGGAACCGCTATCATTTTTATCACAAAGAGCTGTTGGTCGACTTCTTCTTCTACCCTGCCTTTGTCAGATATTTTAAAAAGTCACCAAAGCTTCGTATCGCCTTTGCAACATTCTGTGCAGCTGGTGCAGGTAACTTCTTGTTCCACGCCGCACGAGACACCCATGTGTTTGCAAACAACACGCTCATGGATGGCTTGGCGATGTTCCAATCAACCTGGGTTTACTTCCTAGCGCTTGCTGTTGGATTAGTATTCTCACAGATCAACCCATTTAAAATTAAACCTGAACACGGCTTCTTTTGTTACGAAGTTCTCACACGACTAAACGTTTGTACGTTCTTCTGTTTTGTGAAGATTTTCGGTGACATCACTGTTGAAGGCACATTGGCGGAACGTTGCCAATTCGTGCTGAGCCTATTCTTTATCTAACACGAAAACACGAGGACTAATTATGGCACAATCAATTCAGGACGTTGTTAAATCAATGATGGCTGCACGTGGCAATTCACAGGAAATCAGCAAAGACGAGCCGATTTTCACAAGTGGTTTGCTCGACAGTTTAGCAGCTACAGAACTTATGATGACCCTTGAAAGCGACTTCGGCATCGATTTAGCAGATGCAGATTTTGACATTTCAAAGCTTGATACATTAGCTGATCTTGAAGGTTTGATCGGTCAAGCTGCTTAAGTTCTAAGAGTGCTACTCACACTTAATTGATGTGATTTTCAGTCTCTTCAAATAGGCAAAGCTATGATCCTTTGCTAACCTGTTGCCCAAAGATGATAAGTTTTTACTTGGGGCGGAGAACGGGTTGAAGCAATTTTTAGCATTATTATTCTGCGCGGTTTGTTTTCTTACCGCGCATAATTTTATCGCAAACGCGCAAGCTCAAGATGTCGACTTAGAGCTTGTATTGGCCATGGATGCTTCTGGCAGCATTAGTGAGCATGAATATATGCTTCAGCTCAATGGCACCGCAGACGCGTTTTTAGATTCTAACATCCAAGCTGCTATCACCTCCGGCCCAAGAGGACGTATAGCAGTGGCAATTGTTCTTTGGTCAGATGCTGCATTTCCCAAAGCCAATAGCGGTTGGCACATCTTAGATGATGAGCCCTCCATCATTGCCTTTTCTAATTTGGTACGCACTTTCAATTTAACTGCAGATAATAAAATGGGTGCAAATGGCGGTGGCACAGGCATTGGTGCCGGAGTTGCTGAAGCCATTCGGCTTATCCGCGAAAACCAAATTCAAGGTGAGCGACTGGTCGTTGATGTGTCTGGCGATGGTATTGAAACCGACTTCTGGTTCACCCGTAAAACAATCATGATGCCCGATGCAAAACTGTTGGCACAGATCAATAATGTGACGGTAAACGGGCTTCCTATCATCACCCGAGATCACCCAAATCTCGATCAGTATTATCGCGAAAATGTAATTTTTGGCCCGGGATCATTTATCGAAAAAGCCACTAGTTTTGATGACTTTGCCAGAGCAATTCGCCGAAAACTATTCCGGGAAATCGCACAACCAATCGGCTAGCTTTCGGCGACAAACAGATCTGAATTACTTTCAAACTTGAAGCTTCCTGTGCGCGAAGTCCAATTCTAACTCCCGCAAGAGTACGCAAGCACCCCTCGAACAACCTTGATTTTAAAAACATACTGTTTCATATTTCGATGAGTAATGTGGGGTAATGCTATGGGTATGTTAATTAGACTGGTTTTTAGTCTCGTAATCGCAGCGGGTATTTTTATCGCGCCTGCTTTGGCGAAAGGCAAACGCGTAGCCCTTGTTTTCGGCAATTCTGCTTACGAACACACCACACAATTGGCTAATCCCAAAAACGATGCCGAAGATGTTGCCTCTGCGCTCACTACCATTGGATTTGAAGTTACAAAAATAGATGATGCAGATTTCTCAACAATGCGACGCGCGCTCCGAGACTTTGGACGCAAATCGCAAGGATCAGACATTGCGATGGTCTATTTCGCCGGCCACGGCATGGAAGTTGATAAAAACAATTACCTCATCCCGGTTGATGCACAACTCGTCAGTGATCAGGATGTTGAATATGAAGCGATATCAATTGAGCTGTTGAACAGAGCAGTTGCTGGCGCGAAGAACTTGCGCATGATCTTGCTCGATGCCTGCCGCAATAACCCATTTGTCAGCAAAATGTCCCGCTCGATTTCCACCCGGGCAATTGGCAGAGGCCTTGCACCTGTTGAGCCACAACATGGAACTCTCGTCAGTTATGCAGCGCGCGAGGGCACAACAGCTGCAGATGGTGAAGGCCGCAACAGCCCATACACCAAGGCGCTAGTCTCGCATATTCAAGAACCCGGTCTTGATATCCGCTTCTTATTTGCCAAAGTTCGTGACAGTGTTTTGGACGCAACGTCAGGTGCTCAGGAACCATTCATGTATGGCTCCCTACCCGGTAAAGAGATCTATTTGGTACCAGGTGAAAAACCTAAACCGAAGGTGGAAACTGGAACAACTCCAGATACAAAATCACCGGTCGTGATTTTTGATCCAACCAAAAGCAATACTGTTGCGGTGGAACTTGAATATTGGGATACGGTGAAAGATTCAGGTGATATTGAATATATCCAATCCTATCTTGATCAATATCCAAACGGAAAATTCGTGCCGCTTGCGCGTCTTAAAATAAAGCGTTTGGAAAAAGAAGAAGAGAAGGAAGTGGCGGTTATTACCCCGCCCAAACAGGATGATATTCTTCCTAAAGAAGACAAAGGCAATGCGTTTTCCAAACAGCAATTGCTAGACTTTATCCGTTATGGATATCTTTCAGCCTCCGTTGATAATCCATCACATTTGCGCAACATCTATGCCTCGCGGGTCAATTATTATCAAAGCGGATATGTCGATATTGATTTCATCATCAATGACAAAACCAACTATTTTAACCGTTGGCCGAAATATTATTACGAGTTTATCGAAAACAGCGAAACCGTTGAGCAACTGGACAATAATTATTTCAGAGCTGTGTTCCAGTCGCGATTTGAGTTGGAAAATTCATCAAAGAAAACTCGCGGTGTTAGCCAAACAACCCTGACGCTGGTCAAGTTTGATAACCAATACAAAATCACGTCCGAAAACAGCAAAGTCATCGATCAACAAACCGATAACATTGTTGCCAAAAATTGCACCCCGCGTGATGGGCCTTATAAAGTCGTCAACATCCGTTCAAACGATACTTTAAATGTTCGTGCGGGACGTAGCACGTCCAACCGCATCCTTGGAGAACTGCAATATAATACAACTGGGATCTATGCTTCCGCCTGCGATGGAAGATGGTGCGCAATTAAATACGGATGTCTTTCAGGCTTTGCTTCACAAAAATATCTCTCCAATGGCACCCGCGTAACCACCACATCAACCCGTAATTCAAGCGGCTCATATCATGTTATCGGGCATTCATCTTCGGAAGAGCTGAATGTTAGACAAGGCCCAAGCACCAAATATTCAATCGTCGGCACAATTCCGCATAATGGATCTGGAATTATTGTAAACACCTGTAATTCAATCAGCGGATTTCGTTATAAATGGTGCCAAGTGAGATACGGCAGTGTCACTGGTTGGGCATATGCAAAATACCTTGCTGACAACAATGGTCGCCTTGCAAATTAAAATTTAGACGACGTTTTACAGATTTATTTTCGTCCTGAAGTTGATTTCAACGCTCGAGTGTTGTTAGCTTGGTTTGAAAGTCAAAAAGTGGGGGCCTTTTGTCGTGACTGGATTGTTCAATGCGGGACTGTTTTTAGTAAGCGCTGTTATTCCAGCTTATCTTACCTATGACGCATTAGCATCCAACACGGCAAGCAATATCATCGCGCTATCCTGCGGTGTTGTTGCCTTTTGTCTCATGGCAACAAATTTGTTCCTTGCCACGCGTCCTCCCATCATAGAACGGTTAATGGGTGGGTTGGATCAGGTTTATTTCGCCCATAAATGGATCGGCATTTCAACACTTGTTCTTGCAATCGGTCATGAAACGATCGGTATGAACCTTGATGGTTCTGTCCTAACCAGAGGAACCGCTGCATTAGCTAAAGAAGTTGCTGAATATGCCTTCCCGGTTTTGATCGTCCTTTTGGTCATTAGTTTTGTAAAACGCATTCCCAAAATACCATTTGAAATCCCTTATCAATTCTGGCGTATGAGCCATCGACTGCTCGGCTTGGTGTTTATTGCATTAGCCTTTCATCAGTTTTTCGTGCGCGCACCTATTGAAGCCAACTCTCTGCTATCAAGTTATTTGCAGTTCGCCGCCTTCATCGGAATATTGAGTTTTATCTATACACAAGCCATCGCTTTCTTAAGACGCAGAAAGTACGAAATCTCATCTGTTGTAAAACACCCAGCTGCAACGATTATCGAGGCGCAACCAAAAAGCAAAATTAAGATCAAACCAAGACCTGGTAATTTTGCGTTTATTTCGATTAAACGTTCGGGTCTTAAAGAACCCCATCCCTTTACAATTAGTCAGGCGCGCGATGATGGAACAATCCAGTTTTCAATCCGCGGGCTGGGTGATTTTACCCGTTACCTTCGAGACAATGTCCAAGTGGGCGATGCAATGACAATTGAAGGTGGATATGGTAAATTTGATTATAGACTAGGAAGCAGTCAGCAAATTTGGGTTGCTGGTGGTATTGGCGTCACGCCGTTTCTAGCATTTTGTGACAGCGTAACTGAAGACAACACCAAACGCATTCATCTATTTTATTGCGTGGGTAAAGAAGAAGAAGCTGTAAGCCTTGAGCGAATAAAAGCAGCCGCTGAACGAAGTGACAAATTCACGTTCACTTTGTTTGTAAGTGCCAATGACGGGCGATTTTCGGCAAACCATATTATCGAAAATTCTCCCGTTGATCCAAGTTCAGCATCGCTATGGTTCTGCGGACCAGGTCCTATGCGAGAAGCAATAGTTGGCGATCTAAAGAAGGCAGGGAAATCACCTGAGGGAGTGCATTATGAGAAATTTGAATTTCGCTAAAACCAAGTTTGCCGCGGTAGCAGGCGTAGCATTAGCCGCCTTAATTGGTGGGACAGCCGCTGCGGGAGAGATTTATCCCGACGGTGCTTTTAGCGACTATAGTGCAAATTTGGACAACGGGAAAACGTTATTCCACGCATCGGCTTGTGCATCCTGTCACGGTTTGGCGGATCAGTTAGATACGCTTGCTGGCGGTTTGAAAATTTCCACAAAGCTCGGCACATTTTACACGCCCAACATCACGCCCAATAAAGAACATGGTATTGGTAACTGGAGCAATGCACGCTTTTTGAACGCAGTGCTAAATGGCACCAAGGATGACGGATCGAAGTATTTTGGTTCAATTTTTCCTTATGCCGCCTTTGCAAAAATGTCGCCAGAAGAAGCGCTTGATATCAAGGCCTATATCTCAACGCTCCCAGAAAGTGATGCGCCTAGCAAAGAACATAGTGTTTCCTTCCCAAGCAAACTTATTATGCGCCAATGGTCAGATGAACGCCCGCAATTGATGGGCTCAAATGATCCGCAGATCGCGCGCGGAGAATTCCTGGTCAATTCCGCAGCACATTGTAGCGAATGTCATACACCACGAAATATGGGAGCGATGACATATAAGCTAGATGAGGAAAATCAATTCGCAGGCGAAACCGGATTGTTCGGCGATTTCGCACCAAAAATTAATGCAAAACATCTCGAAGCCTTTGGCGTAGAAGCCTTTGTAGTAGGCAACATGCTGGAAGCTAAAAAGCTAAACGGCAAACCGCTGACACTGACCAATAAACGCCGTTATGCCAAGGAATATGCAAAACTTCCTCTTGAAGATCGTACTGCAATTTATGCCTATCTTACTGGTAAACCCGTTGATCCATCTGGTTTAAAAGAGATGGATACCTCCGCAATGCAAAAAATGAACGGCGGTAAGGTTGTTGAAGTTGCGGTGAAAGAAGAGGTCAAAGATAGCCGCCCTGATACCACAGGTGCTATCGAGCTTATGCAGCGTATCGATGCTTATTGCACGGTTCCGACGCAAGTAACCGCAACAGCTGCGCAAAATAAATCATCTATTTCTCCCGCAATCATCGCAGAAGCTGACAGCATTATGGATGGCTATTGTCGAGATTGTCATGGCCCAGGGCGCGGTAATGCCGGTAGTTTCCCAATGGGTGATATCGCTTCGATCGCAGGCGACAGAAATTCTGTTACACCAGGCAATCCTGAAGGTTCACCACTTTTTGCATCGATTGTAAGCAACCGCATGCCTTTGGGTAAAAAGATGACTAAGGACGAAGTTGCAGCGCTCCACACTTGGATCACAGCACTTGGTGCAGATGCAAATGCACAAGCTGCGGCCCCTGCCGTTGAAATTAAAAGTGCGCCGAAAGAAGCACTGCCTAAATTTATCGGTGGTACAATTGAAGAGTTGCACTTAGCTGCGATGAACGATCTGCGTCAGCTTGATCAGCTCGATTGGCAATATACGCGCTATTTTAATTTCGCTTATACCCCTCTGCCACCGGTTGATTGTAGTGCAGAAGGTTTAAGTCGTAATCCGGTTTATACGCTTCATGCAGCGTTTAATAAATTCATCAATTCAGCTTCACTGGGTAATCGTCTTGTTCCAGTGACTGCCGTTCCGGGCACAAATGGTGCATTGGTACGCATTGATTTGCGCGATTACGAATGGACTGCGGAACAATGGCTTTCGATTTCAACAGGCGCATTTACTGAAAGCGTGGCGCATGCTGATTTCACTCAGAAAGCCTGGGATACATTGCTACGTACAACATCGAGCATTTATCCATATGCAATTTCACCATCATCTGATCCGATCCTTGCAGCATTAGCACAAGGTGTTGGTGATGATGTACCTATCATGCGCGCTGACTGGTTCACACGCTTTGCATCTGAATCACCTTATTATGATGTGCTGTTGCAATTGCCTGATGATATCGCAGTTCTTGAGCGTCGTTTAAATGTTGACGTTGCAGCCAATATCTTCAGCCAGCGCATCATTCGCGCCGGGTTCGATCAAGGGCAATCAGGTGTATCTGATCATAACCGCATGCTTGAACGCCATGAATTAGCCAATGGTGGTTATTATTGGAAATCCTATGACTTTGCCACAAGTGATGGTGAAGGTTCACTCCTCGCTCATCCAGATGGTCCGCCAGAACTAGGTCGAACAGCATCAGGCACAAAGCCATTTGAATATGATGGTGGCGAGATGATCTTCTCACTGCCAAATGGTCTTCAAGGTTACTATCTGTCGGACAATCTGGGCAATCGCTTGTTGATTGGACCAACAGCTATTGTGTCCAACAGAAAGAAAGCCAATGGTCGTGGTGTTGAGATTATCAATGCGCGTTCATGTTTTGAATGTCATGACAATGGCATTGTGTTCAACACAGATGTGGTGCGCAAAGGCATCTTGTCGTCGGCTCAATTTAACAAAGACCAACGTGATATCCTTTTAAGAATGTATCCTGAAGAAGAGGTTATTCAGGAAGCTTATATGAAAGACTTCCAGTTCTTTGTTGATAATCTTGCCAAGTTAAACATCACTGAAACTAACAGTGCTGGAATGACAGTCAGTAGCCGTCCACCGTTTGAAACAGGACAAACCGAGCTTGTTACGTATCTAGCCGATCTACATTTTGATGATCTGGAATATGATGCGCTTGCGCGTGAATTTGGTCTCACCGTTGAAGAGTTCCAAGACCGCATCTTCGGAATAGGTGACGCGCATCTCAGCCAGATCGTTGCGACTTGGACAAGACGTGCGCAAAATGGTTTGAAAATTCCACGTGAGGAAGTTGAGAACTATTGGAAAGTCTTGCTGCCACTTCTTACGCATCTCGATGCTTATACCTATGCAGGTGGCGTGACGTATGAGGCGGTGAAGACCGTTGAGGATTACGAAAAAGTCACAGAAGTTGCTGTTCAAAAAGCAACGAAAAAGCTGGCTGATCCTTATAAACCGACAGCAACAGTTGCCGAAGAATATGAGGAATATAAGAAGCCATCTAATCCGATGCATCTTCTTATTCGTGCTGGAGACACCGATGTGAAAGTGGGTGATTATTTGGAATTTGAAATTTCAACAAATCGAGATTGTGAATTGCAGATCTTGTATGTTGAAGCCAACAAAACGATTGAGGAATATCCACAATCAGTCTTGGGTCCAAATATCTTAAAGGCCAATGAATGGCGCAAGGTTCCATTCCCTGGCTCTAAACTTCGCGTCCAATTTGATGAGCCTGGCAATGGCGAAACTCTGATCGCATTCTGCCGCGTCGGTGGCTTGGGTGAGCACCGCATTCGCCCGCACGAAGTTGTCGAACTCGCAAAAGAACTTTCACTTGATCGCAAACGCGGCATTAGCTTTGTAGCTGAAGAGCAGATCGAAGTTGATGAGGGTGAAAGCGCTTATAACTACATCACTTTTGATGTGAGATAACCAACAAATAAAGGCATCCGCGAGCTAATTGCGGATGTCATTCTCATGGAGGATAAGTTGATGCAATATCGGAACAGAAGCAAGCTGTTGGCTTGTACACTCACAGCGCTTTTGGCCAGCTCTGTTTATAGCGCCGCAAATGATTGTAAAACATCGTTGTCGGAATTAAATGAAGCGCGAATGAGCGCAGATTATTCGATTGTCGAGACTGCTATTTCGAAATTTAAATCAACCACAGACTGCTCCGATGAATCGGTGAATTTAGCACTGACGCAGACCGCAGCGATTTTAGCGCAACGTGCGCAAGGTGAAATTGCCAATGGCAAATTAGATAGCGCAGAACAATTGCTTTCCATGGCCCCTGCGACCCATTGGTTGGTTCAGGTTTCTCGCGCAGATATTGCCGCAAAACGCGATGACCGCGCCAAAGCTGCCGAGCTTTATAACGCAAGCTTAGATACAATCCTTGATCAGGCCCTTACACCCGATAGTGATCAGCTTGGTGAATACGCACAACAAATCGCAATGCTTGCGCAGGAAAACACAATGCTAGCTGGTTCCACAGCAAATCTTATCAGTCGATCTGATGGGCGAGCAACGGGCGTTTATGGCGCGCTATCGCGCGGGCTTTCCTTTGTGCCAGCAGAAAAACCAGCTGCGGAATACAAGCCTCCCGTCAACGAAGAAGTTTATGAAAAGCGTCCGGTTAAATCGACGTATATTCCAATTAAGTTCGCAACCGATTCAGATCATTTGGGTGATACGGGCAAGCAAGAAGCTTTAAAACTGGCCAAGTTTATCAATTCCTACCACATTAAGAAGATCAAACTTATTGGTCACACAGATGAGCGCGGCAGCCACGAGTATAATCAGGATTTATCCGAACGAAGAGCGCATAGTTTAAAGACATTCTTGCAAGATCATGGTGGTGTGATTGCCGAAATTATCACAATCGGTCGTGGTGAAAAAGAACCACCAACGCTGTCAGATTATTCGATTTATAGCGTTGAGCAACGACAAGCCATCGCCCGCCGCGTGGAGCTAGCATTGGATTAAGTTCATGACTTTCATTCGGGGTTTTACAACGTTCGTTTTCCTGTGCTTATCGGTGCAGATATTGCAGGCCAAGCAATTTGGTCTCGTCGTCGGGATTGATGATTACAAACATTTTTTCCCACGCGCTGAAACACCTCCCGGCAGCCATACAGATCTACAAGGGGCTGTTAATGACGCCAAGCTAATCGCAAAATCATTAAGAGCAAAGGGTGTAGATCTTCCAGATAGCCATGTTTTGCTCAATGAAACTGCGACGACGAAAAACTTCCTTGCAGCTTATCAAAACATGCTGGATCGCGCCGAACCTGGGGATACATTTATCATCACATTTGCAGGTCATGGCGGACAGGAAAAAGAGGTCGCCGAACCTTTAGATGAAAAAGACAATCTTGATGAAACGCTTATGTTCTATGAGTTCGATCCGCAAAACCCGCGAGTTGGACGATTAAACGATGATCAAATTCGTGAGCAACTCAAACTCGCAAGAGAATTCAAGATCATCTTAGTCATGGATTCTTGCCATTCAGGTGGGCTTGAGCGTTCAATCAACAAAAACATCGCTGGTGCTTCCCGTAATGGCGGCAAGTGGAATATCACCGTCGAACCACTCTTAGATGAGATTGTTCCTAAAAGCGGAGACAAAGACAATTCTTTGGCTCATGTAACCAAGATACTTGCTACAGCAACTGATGAATTGCTGGTGACAGAAACGCGTATTGACGGCCAACCACATGGTGCGCTTTCATATTATTTTGCACAAGGCATTTCAGGCGATGCGGACGCTGATAAAAACAATTATGTCAGCAAGCGCGAATTATCCAATTACATCGAAACCCAAGTTTTGGCCGAGATGAACCAGAACCAAAAACCACGTCTCTTACCGCGCGGTGATGACACCGTCGCTTTTCAGTTGGTTCCAGATGCGCCTGCCCCCATCGTAATTGAGAAAAAAGAAGAGCCAAAACCTGAGCCAAAGCCGGTTGTGAAGCTCGAACCAGAGGCCAAACCGGATAATCGCATTACAGTGCGCACGCTCGACGGTTCCGATATTTTTGCGCTTGGTTCTGATGGACGATATGTCAGCGAAAGTGCTGACATTACATTTGAACCCAATCCAGATGGCTGGACGGTTTATAATCATACCGGTGATAAGATCTACCATCTTTATGAAGAAGACGAGCTGAGTGATGAACCGCAAAAAATTATCGCCCGCACCAAATTCTTAAAGCGCTTACACAAATTAGTCCGCTCTGACTTGCCGCTTGGTGAGATTAAAGCAGCACAATCTCCAAAGCTACAAACCATTGGTTCTCGGGTTAAATTCACCTTCACTGCCCCAAGTGAAAACTTGCAGCATTTGACCGCTTTTAATCTCGCTGGCAATGGTGAGTTTCAATATCTTTATCCGCAGCCAACAAGCCCGTCTGAAATCGGTACACGAGGCTTACCGGTCGAGTTTCAAGTTGTACCACCCGCAGGTGCTGATCAACTTGTGGGAGTTTACTGCACAGACCAACCACATGATTTGCAAAACTACCTGCGTAATCACAATGGCGGATACGCACCTGAACCAGCCGAGTTTGAAATCTTCCTCAAACAAGTTGATTGTCAGATTGGCCGAATTGGTCTGTTCACGCAGGAATAACCCATTCTGAGGTCAAATTCCCAAAGCGAAACCGTTATAATCTGAATAGTTGGGTTTAAGCGGGTGATATTACTTGTTTAAACGAGAATTTAAACTACATATGCCGCAACTTTTAATTTCATCATTATTTGATTTGGAGGCTTATTATCGTGAGTGATACAGCATCAAAAGAAACATTTTCCTTTCAAACCGAAGTTGGCCAGCTTCTTGATATCGTCGCTGGTTCACTCTATTCAAATCGTGAAATCTTCCTAAGAGAGCTTGTCTCAAACGCATCAGATGCTTGCGATAAACTACGCTATGAAGCGCTAACCGATGCATCTCTTTTGGAGGGCGGACAAGAATTTGCTATTAGCATCGAAATTGACGCCAAAGCAAAAACCCTCACCGTTTCAGATAACGGCATTGGAATGAACCATCAGGATCTTTTAGATACGCTTGGTACAATTGCAAAATCTGGCACCAGCAATTTTTTAAATGCACTTGATGATGAAAACAAAGGTGACTTGGGACTGATCGGTCAGTTTGGCGTTGGCTTTTATTCCGCATTCATGGTGGCAGAAAATGTCAGCGTTACAACACGTAAAGCCGGTGAAAAGGAAGCATGGCTCTGGGCATCTGATGGCAAAGGGCAGTTTACCATTGAGCCCACCACACGCGATGGCAACGGCACAAGTGTAACGCTTTCGCTCAAAAAAGATGCGAAAGAATTTTTAGAAGATGCTCGGGTAAAACACATCATCCGTACTTATTCCGATCACATCTCCTTCCCTGTTTTGCTTGGTGAAGACACGTTAAACTCAGCATCAGCTATCTGGACTCGACCAGCCAAAGACATCACGAGCGAGCAATATACCGAGTTCTATCGTCATTCAGGCCATGCATATGATGAACCATGGCTGACCATGCACAATCGCGTTGAAGGCCTGCTCAGCTACACAAATCTGTTGTTCGTGCCTTCCATGGCACCATTTGATTTGTATGAGCCTGAGCGCAAAAGCCACGTTAAGCTCTATGTAAATCGCGTCTTTATTACCGATGACACACAAGGTTTATTGCCACCTTACTTGCGTTTTTTACGCGGTGTGGTCGACAGCGAAGACTTATCGCTCAATGTATCGCGCGAAATGCTGCAATCGGATCCAAAATTATCGAAGCTTAAAACGGGCCTGACAAAACGTGTACTTGGAGAGCTTAAGAAAAAAGCCACAAAGGCACCTGAGGATTACGCAGCGTTTTGGACAAACTTCGGTGCAGTTCTGAAGGAAGGCTTGGTCGAAGAAATTGCGTTGCGTGAGAAAATTCTTGAAATCTGCCGATTTAAATCAACTCATAATGATGATTTGACCAGCCTTGCAGAATATGTTGAGCGCATCAAAGAAGGTCAGGACGCGATTTATTACATTGTTGGTGAAGATGCATCCAAAATCGCCCGATCACCTCATCTTGAGGGCTTTAAAGCCAAGGGTGTTGAAGTGTTGTTATTATCAGATTCCGTTGATGAATTCTGGCTGCAACACATCACAGAATTTGAGGGTAAATCATTTAAATCCATCACACGTGGTTCAGATGATTTAGATAAAATTGATGATGCGGATAAAGATGATAAGAAAGATGAACCAGAGGCAAAAGAACTCGACAAACTCATCGAACTCATTAAGGCTGAGCTCGGAGATGCGATTAAGGATGTTCGCCCATCCAAACGCCTGACCGATAGTCCTGTGTGCTTGATCGCTGATGATGGCGACATGGATGTCACGCTAGAGCGCATGTTAAAACGCGCTGGTCAATTGCAACATTCAACACCACGCGTGTTGGAGTTAAACCCAACCCATCAAATCATCTTGAAACTAGCAGAGCGCGCATCAATTGATGATAATGCACAGGATGCATTGCTTAAAGACGCTGCGCATTTGCTGCTCGATCAGGCTCGAATTTCTGAAGGTGAAGCACCATCTGATGCGCTGGAGTTCAGTAGACGGTTAACTGCTGTCATGTCGATTGCGTTGTAACTCGTCATAAAAATAAGCACCATGGCTTATTATAAACCGGCCATGGTGCTCATAATTTTCAGGAAGTGGAAAAGTCGCCGTAGGAAGGCATAGAGCCAGTTGACGTTTTTTCAATAGTCACACAAAAACCCTCTTAACATAAAAAATCATTGTGCTAACGTTGCGTTTGTGCGTCTCATATGGCGTTCGAAAATGTAAGCAGAGATGAAATGCGACAAAAATATACAGCTGCACATTGGGGCAGCTATCAAGTTAATAACTCCGGCGACGAAGTAAAACTTGAACCACTGGACGATGATCCAAACCCATCCACCATTGGCAATGGCTGGATGAGCGCAACTACTGACAATCAATTAAGAATAACCAAGCCAGCGATCCGAAAAGGTTGGCTTGAAAACCGTCAGACGTCAAATCGATGCAATGACACATATGTCGAAGTCGAATGGGATGTCGCGCTTGACCTTGCGGCAAAAGAATTAACGCGCGTGCGCCAATCCTTCGGCAATAGTTCGATTTATGCTGGCTCATATGGATGGGCCAGCACCGGTCGTTTTCACCACGCGCAATCGCAATTGAAGCGATTTCTAAACACAATCGGCGGGTTTACATCCTCCAAAACCACCTATTCCCATGGTGCTGCAGAGGTTTTGCTACCGCATATTACCGGGATGTCCAATCGGGTTTTTCAAGATGAAATGACCAGCTTGGAGCTGGTTGCTGAACATTGTGAATATCTTGTTTGTTTTGGCGGCATTTCAGCGAGAACGGCACAGATAACATCAAGTGGCACATCCAAGCACGAAGTTGAAAACTGGCTCGAAGCAGCTCGCCAAAACGGTTTAAAAGTCGTCAATATTTCACCATTGCGATCAGACTTTTCAAGCGATGCTGGCGCGCAATGGCTCCCAATTAGACCCAATACTGACGCGGCCCTCATGTTGGCAATTGCGCATACGCTGATAACCAAAAACTTATATGATGAAGCGTTTCTAACCACCTATTGCCACGGATGGGAAGCGTTTAAATCCTATGTGATGGGTAAAGAAGACGGAATTGCCAAAACACCTCAATGGGCTGAAGAGATTACTGAAATTTCGGCAGAAGACACCATAAAGCTAACTGAAAACATGGCGCGTTATAAAACCATGATTTCAACAACATGGGCAATGCAACGCGCTGATCATGGTGAGCAACCAATTTGGCTCGCCCTCACATTAGCAGCAATGCTGGGGCAAATCGGCAAACCAGGAACAGGGTTTTCTTTCGGTTATGGTTCAACCACACCGGTGGGTAGATCTGATAAATTGATAAGCTGGCCATCCGTTCCACAAGGTAAAAATCCGGTAGATGATTTCATCCCCGTTGCGAAAATCACCGAGCTTTTATCATCACCGGGCAAATCATTTAAGTTTGATGGCGGGACATATAATATGCCCGAAATTAAACTGGTTTATTGGGCGGGTGGAAATCCCTTCCACCACCAGCAAGACCTCAATAAGCTCAATGATGCTTGGGCAAAGCCTGATACAGTGATTGTTCACGAACAATTTTGGACATCAACAGCACGTCGCGCAGATATCGTATTTCCTGTGACATCTTCGCTTGAACGCGATGACATCATGATGAACAGACGCGATCCAAAACTGGTTTGGATGGAGCGGGTTTACGAGCCCAAGATCGATGCAAAATCTGACCACGATATTTTATGCGGATTGGCGGAGCGTTTGGATGTCTTGGATAAATTTTCAGAACATAAATCGGTTGATCAATGGCTTGAGCAACTCTGGAATGATTCCCAAAAAGTCGCAAAATCAGAACAGTTCGATTTGCCATCGT
>JAHDEP010000038.1:0-8979 GCA_020628775.1 Rhizobiaceae bacterium
TGCTTGTTTCTTGCGGGCATTTGCAAACAGATTAAATCCCTGTCTTTCGCGGCCCAACAAGGCAAGCAAAATATTATCTTCAACTGTATAGGGCGGAATAACCGCTGACACCTGAAAACTGCGGCCCAACCCACGGCGAACGCGTTCTGCAACATTTAGCGAGGTGATATCTTCGCCATCCAATTCAATCCGGCCTTCATCGGGCTGGATGCCGCCAGCTATCTGACCAATGATGGTTGATTTACCTGCGCCATTGGGTCCGATTAACGCGTGGATTTCGCCCTTATTAAGGGTCAATGATACATCTTGGCTCGCATGCACGGCGCCAAAACTTTTCGAAATATTATCGATATTGAGAACGGTGCTAGACATTTGTTGCACCTTTTTTCTTAATCAAAACCCCGGCTATGCCACCTTTTGCAAAGAGCACGATAACCAACAACAAAATACCCAAATAAATGTGCCAAAACTCGCTCAAGCCACCAAGCGTTTCCTCTAATGCAACAAATACGATTGCACCAAGAACCGGACCAATGAGACGTGCAACGCCACCCAAAATAACGAAAATCATAATCTCGCCTGAGATCGTCCAGGAAAACATTGCCGGACTGACATAACGATTTAGATCGGCAAATAGCGCCCCGGCAAGTGCGGTGATCATACCCGAAATAACAAATGCAATAAGCTTCAAACGTTTCGATGAGATACCAACTGTTTCCACCCGCGCTGGCGAAAACCGCACAGCGTTTAGCGCTAAACCAAAGGGAGATTTATTTAATGTGCGCACCACTAATAAACCCAATGTCAGCAAAGCAAAACTGAGCAAGAAAAATGGCAAGGGCGCGAGCGTATTCAGCCCGGGAAAACCGCCACGCACATAAATGGACATGCCATCTTCTCCGCCATAAGCGCTCCAGGATATGGCGAAATAGTAGAACATCTGACCAAAGGCTAATGTGATCATAATGAAATATGCTCCATCCGTGCGCAAGCAAAGTGAACCGACTAATAGCGCTGCCAAACCACCAATGATAATCGCCAATGGCCAAGTGATGAGCATCTGCTGGGTTCCTGCAATCAGAACCCAACCATCATAAATTGGCATATAATTTTGAGCGTGTGTTGCGAGAATCCCGACGACATAACCGCCAATACCAAAATATGCAGCGTGACCAAAACTAATCATTCCGCCATTGCCCAGCGCAAGATTTAGCCCCACACCTGCAAGTGCAAAGATGGCAGCTCTGGTGGCAAGTGTCACCCAATAAGCCTCACCAATCATGTTGGCAACGACAGCGAAAACCATCAGGGTCAACCAGACAACAAGTGTTAAATTGCGCTCGGACATCATGTTGCACCTCCCATCAGGCCTTTAGGCCGTATGAGCAACACAAGTGCCATAAGAATATAAATAATCATCGATGAGAGAATTGAACCAACATCCTGTGAGCCAAATAACGCGGTGCTCCATATTGGCAATAAATATGCCCCAAGTGTTTGCACCAAACCGATCAAAATTGCACCGACTAATGCGCCCTGTATGGACCCAATACCGCCGACAACAATAACCACAAAAGCGGTGATTAGAACCGGCTCCCCCATACCAACTTCAACAGATTGCAATGTACCAACAAGCGCACCTGCCAATCCCGCAAGTCCGGCTCCCATGGCAAATACCAACGTATATAAAAACGAGATATTTACTCCAAGCGCTGAAATCATCTCACGATCAGATTCGCCCGCTTGGATTTGAATACCAATTCGCGTGCGCGTGATCAGCAGATAAAGTCCAAATGCGATGATTAAACCAATTGCAATTAAAACCAGACGAAACAGTGAATATTCAATGCCAAATGGCAATGATATCGGACCGGATAATATTTCGGGAATATTCAGATATAGCGGGAATGATCCAAAAACCATCCGCGTACCTTCTGAAAAGATTAAGATCAGAGCAAATGTTGCCAACACCTGATCAAGGTGATCACGCTGATATAATCTTCGGATAACAACGAGCTCGACCAGAACACCAGCCAGCGCTGCAGCGCATGCACTTGCAATTAATGCAAGCAGGTAAGACCCTGTTTGATTAGCCACAAATGCTGCAGCAAAGGCACCGACCATAAACAACGAACCGTGGGCAAGATTGATCAAGCCCATCACCCCGAAAACCAGCGTTAAACCCGCAGCCATTAAAAACAGCATCACGCCGAGCTGAAGTCCGTTTAATATCTGTTCGATGAGGAGTGAAGTCATAAGATGATCAGGCCTATAAACAGCCAGTATTAGAATTGTAGGAAGGTAGATATAAATTCAACATTTGCCAATTGATACACGACTATTCCATCCAAGTCTCTATTCTTTCGCATATGTCAAAGAAGCCCATAGGGTCTCCCAAACAGCGCCATTTTCATTACCTTCTTCAGCGGGTCTGATTTGCACAGTATCCGCTAGATAGCTATGCCCACTTTGAATTGGTAATATAGCGATCCCTTCGGCATTGGTCCGATGAAGCGTCACGTTAACTTCACCTGACGGAGTTTTATCAAAAAGTTCGATCTGCACATCCGAAAGTGGTTCACCTAGATAATTAGCTTTTATTGGAATTCCCTTTGACGTGTCATCTTTATAAGGATTTGACAATGCGACCAGTTCAATTTCCAAACCCAGCACCCGGTCTTGCCCATTGGCATTACCAACACCCACTAACGATTTTGCAAAACGACGGTAAATTTCTTTAAATCCCTCTTCGGGAAATCCCATAGCGAGATGCTTTGATTTATCCAGTTTGAAATCTTTGTGATCGATAAACTTTTGAAACTTTGCCCATTCAGAATAGGAAAGATCGTTGGTTATGGTTTCAACAACCAAGATCGCCAAACCATCAGTATCAACCTGCTTTGAAATGGCTGGACGCTGACCTAAATCTCCTCGTATCATGAGTTGAGATTGTCCCATAAACATGTCAAACTTCACATAACGATTACCAATATAAGAAAACGAACTACCTTTGAAATTTTGTCCATTGCGAATATCAGCCACAACCTCATCCGATGTATTAATCGTATAATCCTGTGGTTCGATCCAAAATTCATGCGCTGTTGATGGAGCGGCGCCCAGTAACACTAAGAAACATAAAAACCGAGCATAAATCATGAACTTCTCCAATATTAAGGCCAGTATCTTCCCTACTGTGCGCCTATTAATACTGTCAACTATCCTCACATTATTCGCAATAGTGATCAAACCTTCAATTGCGCATGAAATTCAGCCAGCCATTGTGAATTTTACCATTACCGATAACGTTATAAATGGTGAGCTAGAGGTATCTTTGGAGCCCTTAATTTCAGGGATTGATCTCAATGCATTTGAGAACACAGATGATGCGCCCGAGGCTGAGCAATATGATGCCTTGCGCGCATTATCGCCGCAAGAATTGCAAACAAAATTTGACGAGACTTGGAATGAAATAAAGTCAAAACTGCATTTAAGCGCCGGGGAAAGTTCACTTGATATCAATATCGATGAGATCAACATTCCGGAAATTGGAGATATTGAATTAAGTCGTATTTCAACACTCAAGATCTCATCTGAATTGCCAGATGATGGATCAGATATCACTTTCGGTTGGAATGCAGAATTAGGTGAAATTATCATCCGTCAATTAAAAGCCGATGGCGAAGTAAATTACGCAACGCTTTTAACATCAGGTGGCACATCTGATCCAATGCCACGCATTGGCGCACCTAATCTTAGCGGCTTAGATAATTTCCTCAATTATATTGTAATTGGTTTTGAACACATCATCCCAAAAGGGCTTGATCATATCCTCTTTGTCTTGGGTCTGTTCTTCTTCTCATTAAAAATGCGCCCATTGATCTTGCAGATCACAGCTTTCACTTTGGCGCATACGGTAACGCTAGCAATGGCAACCATGGGACTTGTGTCTGTGCCAGCATCTGTTGTTGAACCACTTATCGCATTGTCCATTGCCTTTGTAGCATTGGAAAATGTCAGAGGCGGAAATATCACGATACGACGCACCGCAATCATATTCGCATTTGGCTTGCTCCACGGCTTAGGCTTTGCCTATGTGCTGGGCGATGTAGGGCTGCAACCATCGCTATTTATTTCAAGTTTGGTCGCATTTAATATCGGCGTTGAAATTGGCCAGTTAAGTGTTATTGCCATCGCATATGTTCTGCTCGGCCTCACCTTTGGCAAGAAACCTTGGTATCGATCCTATATTGCGATCCCAGCGTCGGTGCTAATTGCCGCGGTCGGTATTTATTGGACGATCGAACGCGTATTTTTTTAGCGTAGGGATGAAATATTTTTAAATAACACACTATATTTGTTATCGATAACTTTATATAAGAGGATATCAATTTTAGTTTGCAGACTAAAATAATTGGGAGACTTACATGAGTAAAATTGCACTTATCACAGGTGGTGGTTCTGGTATCGGACTGGCATGCGCAAAAACACTAGCACAAAACGGTTACCACACGATTTTAACCGGCCGCCGAGAAGCTGCCCTTATGGATGCATGCAAGATTATTGGCGAACAAAATAGTTCAGCAATTGCCTGTGATGTAACTTCCGCTGAGGACGTTGATGCGCTTTATAACAAAATTGAAAAAGATCACGGTCGTTTGGATGTTTTGTTCAATAATGCAGGAAACAATGTGAACGCTGCCCCAATTGGCGATGTGCCGGTTGAGGATTTCATCAAGGTGATCAATGTTAATTTAATCGGTGCTTTTATTATCGCACGCGGCGCATTTAATCTCATGCGCAAGCAAGATCCGCAAGGTGGCAGAATTATCAATAATGGTTCGATTTCAGCTTCGCTTCCGCGCCCAGGATCTGCCCCTTACACCTCATCCAAACACGCAATTACAGGTCTTACACGTTCTATCTCACTGGATGGGCGCCCATATAATATCGCCTGCGGACAAATCGATATTGGCAATGCAGCATCTGATATGACGGCTAAGATGAGCGGCGGTGTTCCACAAGCTGATCTATCGATTAAACCTGAGCCAGTTATGGATGTACAACATGTGGCAGATTCTGTTTTGCACATGTCAAACCTACCATTAAGTGCCAATGTTCAATTTATGACAGTGATGGCGACAACCATGCCATTTATCGGTCGCGGTTAAACTGGCACCATATACCAATCAATTTGATTAGGCGCTTTGGCGCTTAATCAAAATTGGTTCGGTTTTCACAATTTTTGCAGATTTCGTATCACCATCATCGGATAGTAATTCAATGATTTTTTCAGCAGCAAATTTGCCAATCTGAGCTGCACCGACATCAATCGTCGTGATCGATGGATTTAAGAACTGACCTAGTTCATACGCACCAAATCCACCGATTTTGATATCATCTGGCACATTCATACCCATGCGTTGGCATTCGGTAATCGCACCAAAAGCAATTAGATCCGATACGCACATCACAGCTTCAGTATCAGGCCATTCTTTCATAATTGATTGTATTCCGCTGGCGCCAGGTTCCATGGAAAACGGGGCTAGCTCTTGAAATGAAACACGATCACTTGCAAGTCCGTGCTTTTCCATTGTGTTGCAAAAACCAAGATAGCGATCACGACCACGGCTATCACGCGCGTTATCGCCCCCAATGAAACCGATCTTTTTGTGACCTTGCGCAATGAAATGCTCAAACATCAATTCAGAGGCTTGCAAGTTTGAAAACCCAACAACGTGATCGATAGGTTTTTCAGGCACGTCCCAGGTTTCAATAACCGGGATACCTGAATTTTCTAAAAGCAATCGGCAGCGATCTGTATGCATACCGCCGGTCACAACAATTGCTTCAGGACGTTTTTTCAAAAGCTGTTCAACCAATTGTTCTTCGCGGTCAACGTGGTAATTCGTGTAACCCAACAGAACCTGCAAATCCTGCTCAACCAAACCGTCTGAAAAAGCTTTAACAGTGTCAGCAAAGTTGCCATTATTAATGGACGGAATGGTAATGGCAACAAAGCCTGATTTCCCTGATGAAAACTCAGATGCTCTGGTATCTAAAACGTAACCAAGCTCATCCGCGGCTTTTTGAATTTTCTCACGCGTAGCTTTGCTCACCGATGTATCAGGTTTAAGAGCACGAGAAACAGTCATGCTGGATACACCAGCAAGGTTGGCCACATCCGCCATTGTGGGCAGCTTTGTTTTGTTTCTCAATTTAAAGCTCCATCTCTGTTGAGCGAAAACTAATCCGCATTGAGGACGTTTTTATCCGGTCCTTTAAAATATTCCATTAGCACAGGCAAATCTTCTTCGCCCAATCCCGCCGCTGTTAGCATTTTATATATTTCCATACATGCAGCTGTTATCGGCATGGATGTGTTGGTTGAAAGTGATAAATCCTGCGCAAACTTCAAATCTTTGATCATATTGGCAAGTCTGCCTTGGCGTGTGTAGTCCTTATTTGCATATCGCGGCATAAATTCCTGCAAGATTGCACTATCTGCACGACCACCTGCTAATGCACCTGGTATTTTGGACGCATCAACACCTGCATCCAATGCCAATTGAGTAGCTTCCGCAACCGCAACAAAATTTAATCCGCATAGAACCTGATTAATGATCTTGGTTGTTTGTCCCGCGCCGCTTGGCCCCATATGTGTCATGTTTGATGCAAGTAGCTTTAAGCATTCCATGGCGCGTTCAACATGCGCCACCTCCCCACCAATCATTAACGTGAGTTCGCCAATCAGAGCTTTCGGTGCGCCACCAGATAATGGCGCATCCACCCAACCGATACCTCGTTTAGAAGCTTTCTCGGCAAATTCTTTTGTTTCTTCAGGCCCAACGGAAGACATATCAATAAAGATGGTGTCCGAATTTGCACCAGAAGCTGCACCACCTTCACCAAAGGCTGCGATATCAACAATGCGCGATGCGTTTAAACTAAAGATCACAAAATCAGCATCTGATGCTGCGTTACCAGCCGAAGATGCAGCGCTCGCACCTTTATCGACAAGTTCTTGAACGCGCACTTTATCTAAATCAAATACACAAAGCTCGCACCCCACTTCCAATAGGCGCGTACCAATTGCTCCGCCCATTGCGCCTGCACCGATTAATCCTACTTTATACACTGTCAGCTACCTTTATTTTGGGCTTTTATTTGTAAAATAATTTGCGCAACAATCTCATCTGTCGAACCACTAATATCTGCAATGATGGATTGCTCTCTATCAATGAGCGGCTCCAACGCCGCAAACTGACTTTCTAGCAAACTTAACGGCATAAAATGCCCACCACGTTTTGCCATACGACCAGCAATTAATTCTTGCGATCCGGAAAGATGGATAAACGTGACACGTTCGCCAGCTTCCTTTTCAATTAGATCTCGATAGGCAAGCCTTAATGCAGAACAACCTGCAAAAATAATACCTTCCGCACTGGCCATCTCCTGCCCGATAATCTTGAGCCATGGCCATCGATCTTCATCGGTTAAAGGCGTGCCCGCACTCATTTTTTCAATGTTGCTTTCAGGATGAAAACTGTCACCTTCTAAATAAGTGCCACCCAATTGGTCCGCAAGCGCATGTCCGATGGTAGACTTGCCGCATCCAGCAACACCCATCACGATGAAAAGTCTGTTATTTTGATCTGACATATCGATCTATTTTACAAGCTGGCTGTAATTCCGCCATCAACATAAAGCGTATGGCCGTTTACAAAACTTGATCCTGCAGAGCTAAGGAAAACACAGGCGCCAACCAGTTCTTCAACATTTCCCCATCGCCCTGCAGGAGTTCGTTTCTCAAGCCATGCGCTGAATTCTGGATCAGCAACCAGCGCGGCATTGAGAGGTGTATCAAAATATCCAGGAGCTATCGCATTACATTGCAAACCATATTTAGCCCAATCGGTTGCCATGCCTTTAGTCAGGTTTCCAACAGCCCCTTTTGTGGCTGTATAAGGCGCAATTCCCGGTCTTGCCAAAGCTGTTTGCACAGATGCGATATTGATGATTTTACCAGCTTTTCGGTTGATCATGTGGCGTGCAACAGCCTGACCGACGCTAAACACAGATGCAATATTGGTCATTAAAAGTTTTTCAAACATATCCGCTGGAAAATCTTCAAGCGGCGTACGGTGCTGCATGCCTGCATTATTGACCAAAATATCAATCGCACCCTGCTCTTTTTCAAACTGATCCACTGCTGTTCTAACCGCTTCATGGTCTGTTGCGTCAAAGGCCAGCTCATAGACTGTCGCACCAGTTGCTTTCAACTCTTCGGCAGCTTTTGCCAGTTTACTTTTATCACGACCATTTAACACAATTGCGGCACCAGATTCAGATAAACCTTTTGCAAGTGCAAAGCCGATTCCCTGCGATGAGCCGGTTATCAATGCAGTTTTTCCATTTAGGTCAAAGAGGGCTTGTGTCATTCGTTCACTTTCAATTTTTAACTGGACAGGTATTGGTTGGGTGTATAAATGTTATCGATATCAAAAGCAAGCCATATTAGGATTATTGAATGTCAAAAGTTGAAATTTTACAGATGGGCCCCTATTCAGAACGGGACGAAAAGATGCTCGAGGAACAGTTTAAAGTTCATCGGTATTTTGACCAAAAAGATAAGGCTGCTTTTATAAATGAGCATGGCAATTCGATAAAAGCTATCGCTACGCGCGGTGATTTAGGTGCCGATAAAGCGCTCATTGATCTTCTGCCAAACCTTGAAGTTATCAGCATTTACGGTGTTGGTTTTGATGCTGTTGATATTGAAGCGGCAAAAGAGCGAGGCGTTCGCGTCACCAATACCCCCGATGTTTTAACCAAGGATGTTGCTGACCTTGCGGTTGCCATGATGTTGGCACTGGGTCGACGCGTTAATGAAGCAGCTGATTGGTCAAGAAGTGACTGGGCTAATAAAGGCATGTTCCCGCTAACAAGACGCGTACACGGCAAACGCGCTGGGGTGCTTGG
>JAHDEP010000038.1:9079-19333 GCA_020628775.1 Rhizobiaceae bacterium
TGTTCCCGCTAACAAGACGCGTACACGGCAAACGCGCTGGGGTGCTTGGTCTTGGACGCATAGGCTATGAAATTGCGCGTCGCCTACAAGGTTTTGATATGGATATCAGTTACAGCGCGCGTGCTGCGCATGAGCTTGACGAAGATTGGAAGTTTATCGCAGACCCTGTGGAACTTGCTAAAAATTCCGACGTGCTATTCGTCTCGCTTGCAGCATCCAAACAGACCCATCACATCGTCAATAAAGAAGTTATGGATGCTTTAGGGCCCGATGGCATGGTGATCAATATTTCCCGTGCGTCCAATATTGATGAGATTGCGCTTTTAGATGCTTTGGAAGCAAAAACTCTAGGGTCAGCAGCGCTTGATGTATTCGAAGGCGAACCGGATATTAATCCGCGTTTTCTAGAACTTGATAATGTATTGCTCCAACCCCATCATGGTTCAGGCACTGTTGAAACGCGCGAAGCAATGGGCGATTTGGTTTTTGAAAATCTAAAAGCTCATTTTGATGGTAAAGAACTGCCCACACCAGTTGTGTAATTTATAGGATTTATTATGCGTTCAATCGTTATTCACAAAGCTAAAGATCTTCGAATTGAAGAGACTGAAGTGCAAACGCCAGATGCTGGCGAAGTCCTCGTACGCATTGCAACAGGCGGTATTTGCGGCTCAGATTTGCACTATTATAATCACGGCGGCTTTGGCACCATTAAAGTCAAAGAACCAATGATATTAGGCCATGAAGTCTCTGGCTATATCGAAGAAATCGGACCTGAAGTAACAGGTCTTTCAAAGGGAGACCTCATCGCGCTTTCACCTTCGCGTCCGTGCAATAAGTGCCAATACTGCCTTGAGGGCAAACAGAACCATTGCGAAAATATGAGATTTTATGGCTCTGCCATGCCCTTCCCGCATATTCAAGGTGCGTTCCGCGAAATGATCGTTGCCGATGCATCGCAATGCGTTAAAGCCGAAGGGCTAACCTCGGGCGAAGCGGCGATGGCTGAACCTTTATCAGTCTGCTTACACGCGACACGCCGAGCTGGCGACATGCTTGGTAAAAAAGTTTTGATTACCGGATCCGGCCCAATTGGTACATTAAGCGTTTTAGCAGCACGCGCTGCTGGAGCTGCCGAAATTGTCGTGACAGACCTTGAGGATCAGGCACTATCCTATGCTTCAAAAGTTGGCGCAAATAAAACTATCAACATGATCACGCAGGCGAGCGAGCTTGATGTCTATAAAGAAGGCAAGGGCTATTTCGATGTCTTGTTTGAATGTTCCGGTGCAGCACCTGCACTTGCAGCAGGCATATCGGTTATGCGCCCGCGTGGCATTGTTATGCAACTGGGTCTGGGTGGGGATATGTCCATCCCAATGCAAGCATTAACCGCTAAAGAACTGGATCTGCGCGGCTCCTTCCGCTTTCATGAGGAATTTGCCATGTCGGTTAAACTCATGCAGCAAGGCCAGATAGATGTGAAACCACTTATCTCGCACACGGTTAAGCTGGATGACGCGGTCTCAGGCTTTGAAATTGCCGGCGATCGCAAACAAGCTATGAAGGCGCAGATTGAGTTTTCATAAATTTAAACTCGCCTAGAACTTAGTATCCGCGCCCACTGCATCCAGCGCAGCAATGGCTACTTGAACATCTTGCTCGGGGGAACCGGAACCCACACCTATTCCACCGACGCAAATACCATCTTTGATAATCGGCAGGCCGCCACTTAGGCCGGTCACGTTTCCACCTGTTGCCGCACCGATTGCAGGACGGACAGCTTCCGGAATATTTGAACTTGGCGCTCGAATGGATGCTGCTGTCAGTGCCTTTGACATTGCGCTTTTTCGACTGAGAAATTTGGCGCCGGTCATCTTAATCTCTGCCAAGAGTTCACCACTCGCATCGACAATGACAATGCATTGCGGCTGGTTAATTTCTTCCGCTTTGTTTACTGCGGCTTGCAACATCGATAAGCTTGCTTGGTGCGTTAAATTAAGGCTTGTTTGAAAATTCATGTGGGAATTCCACTTGCTGTTTACGTAATATATGTTATCGATATCAAAAAAACACGCGGAGATAAATAGATGTCTTTCTTTGAAGCAGCAGATCCTGTCTTTTCCACCTATGTTTTGGGCAATGCGCCTTTAAAACAACTCGCCACAGGATTTGATTGGGTGGAAGGCCCGGTTTGGTTTGGCGATGCAAATTGCTTGCTATTTTCAGATATTCCAAACAATCGCATCATGCGATGGAGCCCAGATACAGGCATCAGCATTTACCGAGAGCCAGCTAATTATACCAATGGACATACACGCGATTTGCAAGGGCGTCTCATCTCCTGCGAACATGGTTCCCGTCGTGTAACGCGCACAGAACATGATGGCACAATCACAGTGATTGCCGATAGTTTTGAAGGCAAACGTCTGAACTCTCCCAATGATGTTATCGTTAAATCAGATGGTTCGATCTGGTTCTCAGATCCCCATTACGGCATCATGACAAATTATGAAGGCCATAAATCCGAGCAAGAAATACCGTGTCAGGTGTATTGCGTTGATCCAAACACTGGTGAAATGAAAGCGGTTGTGACCGATCTTGATTGCCCTAATGGTCTTGCCTTCTCAAAAGATGAGAAAACTCTTTATGTTGCTGATACAGGTAAGATCTTTGATGAAAACGCCAATCGCCTTATCAGAGCTTATGATGTCGATGGTCAAACAGTTTCAGGCGGCAAAGATTTTCATACGGTATCTGCAGGTTGCGCTGATGGTTTTCGCTTAGATGAAGATGGAAATATCTGGACATCTGCAGGTGACGGCGTTCATTGCATTAGCCCGGAAGGCAAATTCTTAGGCAAGATTTTGGTTCCAGAAACGGTTTCAAACATTTGCTTCGGTGGGCGCGCGAAACATCAATTGTTTATCACAGCAACAACCAGCCTTTATGCAATTAAGCTCAACAGAAGCGGCATTCAAAAACCCTAAGTTACAACGAGCCTATTCAGTCTCACACTTAAACAGTTTCAAACCTAAACAGTCTCACCGGGGATCAAACGTGTTTCAACAACGTTGACATCCTTGGTGGGCTCATTTCGGATACGTGCGACAAGCGCTTCCGCCGCTGATTTTCCCAATGTTTCCGTTGCAACAGTTGTGGTCGTGAGCTTGCGCGGCAAGACAGATGTCACTTCCATGCCACCCCAGCCAGCAATGGCGATGTCGTTTGGAATTTCAATGCCGTGTTTTTGGCAATAAAACATGCCCCCGACAGCCATTGTATCATCCTGATAATAGATCGCATCCACATCGCTTGTTCTATTGAGCACATTTTCAGTGCCGTAATATCCTGGATAAAACCCGGCGTGATCAACCAATATTTCTTTGGAGATCAATTGCAGTGAGCTGTCATTTAACGCTGCTTCAAAACCATCAAGCCGGATCATATTGGTGCTGCCTTCGTTTCGGTTAGCACCAATATATGCGATCTTGCGATATCCTTTTGAAAGCATAAAGCGGCCCATCTCATAGCCACAATCGAAATGATTAAACCCAACTGAAATATCCAACGGGCTGGTATTAAGGTTCCACATCTCAACAATGGGAATAGCTTGCGCTTTTAAAATTTCAATGGTTGCCGGGGTATGCTTTCGCCCACTTAGGATAACGCCAGCGGGCCGCCAAGCCAGAATAGCGCGCAACCATTCTTCCTCTGTTTCGGGAGAACGCTCATGCGCGCCAATCATTGTTTGATAGCCATATTTTAAAAAGGTGCGATCAATGGAATCTAACACAGGGCCATAAAGCCCGCTTGTCAAACTAGGAACAGAAACACCAATAAGCGTGGAAGTATCAAAAGAACCAAAGGCAGCTGCGATGCGATTTGGTACATAGCCCAATCGCTCAACTTGTAGCATGACCTTCGCTTTTGTCTCTTCAGTAAAACCGCTGGCATTGCGCAAAACACGCGACGCAGTCATTTTTGATACGCCCGCAGCCTGAGCAACTTCGCTTAAAGTTGCGCCTCCCTTTTTACTCGATCTTTTTGCCATTGCCGCTTCTGTCTACAAATTTAAGTGATCGATAACATTTTGCTTGACTTTCAGAACATATGCAAGACATTATAGGGTAACGTTACCGGTAACTTTACATTTAAGAGTCGTTTTATCGGTGAAAGGGAGGAAGTTTTATGCCGAAGTCCACACAGGACGGCTTGTTTTTTGATGACATCGTCAAGTCATTTGGAGGAACATTGGCACTGCGCGGCGTATCGCTGCATGTTGCGCGTGGTGAAATTGTTGCGCTTTTAGGTGAGAACGGGGCGGGTAAATCCACCCTTATTAAAGTGTTAGGTGGCATTCACCAACCTGATTCCGGACATGTCTCAATTGATGGCATACACTATACTCATTCCCCATCACGTTTGGACGAACGTCAAGCGGTCGCCTTTATCCACCAAGACTTGGGTCTTGTTGAATGGATGACAATTGCAGAGAACATGGCACTCTCGCAGGGCTATGCAAAAAAGATGGGTTTCATCGATTGGAAATCGGCTGAAGAAAACGCAAAGGTCGCGCTTCAAAAAGTTGATTGCGACTTTGATCCGACCACCCGAATTTCAGATTTAAGCCGAACAGAAAAATCACTCGTGGCGATCGCGCGCGCACTTGCCGTTGAATGCGATTTTCTTGTTCTGGATGAGCCAACGGCCAGCCTCCCTGCGGACGAAGTGGAACGATTGTTCAATGCGCTTCGTCCGCTAAAGGAGGCAGGTGTCGGAATGATCTATGTTTCACACCGCTTAGATGAAGTGTTTAAAATCGCAGACCGCGTTGCTGTTTTGCGAGATGGCATGATGGTAGGAATGCGCGACATTGCGCATACCAACTCACCTGAACTGGTTAATCTAATTGTCGGCAAAAAAACCCGTGAAATTGATCGACCCGAAGTTGATATCGGCGCGCCAGTCATTCAAACAAAAGATTTAAGATCAGGGATTGCAGGTCCGCTCGATTTAAAAATCAATCAAGGTGAAGTGGTCGGACTTGTGGGTCTACGCGGTGCGGGACATGAAGAAATCGGCCGCAGCTTTTATGGATCCAGCCCTTTTACCGGCTCAATTTTGCTCAATGGTCAAACGCCTGATTTATCCAGCCCGCGTGCGGCAATGAAATCTGGTGTTGGTTTGGTCGCAAGAGATCGCGTTGTGGAATCCATCGCGCCAAGTCTCACCATTCGTGAGAACTCTTACATCAATCCAGAGGCAACAGGGCGTAGTCTGCTCTCATTTATGTCCCCTCGCCGGGAAGATAAAAATTCATATGAACTGGGTAAGGAGCTTGGGCTAAGCCCGAATGATCCAACTCTTGCAATTGAAGCATTATCAGGCGGCAACCAACAAAAGGTCGTCGTTGGACGTTGGCTTGCCACCGGTCGTAAATTGCTGATTGCCGAAGATCCAACAGCAGGTGTTGATGTTGGCGCCAAAGCTGAAATTTATGCACTTTTATTTGAGGCTCTTGCAACAGGCATGGGTGTCATTGTTGTCTCAACCGATTTTGAAGAGGTTGCCGCAATCTGCCACCGAGCCATTGTATTTAGTCGCGGACAAGTCGTCGACGAATTGTCTGGCGTGAGCCTTTCTACAGAAACACTAATTCAGGCTGCTTCCGCGGGGGAAGCAAGTCTCAATTCACCTGCCATAGAAGCAGGTAGGAGTTAATCATGCAGTCCATTGAATCCAGCGCTCTCGAGCCAACCAAAGCTGAGTTAAAAGATTTGAGCTTCGGCGAAAAGCTCGTCCGTTTTATTCCGGTTTACGGGCTCCTAATTCTGACGATATTTCTCATCGTTCTATTTTCAATCATGCTGCCAGATACATTCCCCACAATGTTGAACTTGCGGGCAATTTTATCTGACAAAGCTATCATCGCTATTTTGAGTTTAGCCGCAATGATCCCCATGGCAGCTGGCCGTATCGATCTAACTGTTGGATACGGAATTGTGATCTGGCACATCCTTGCGATTTCATTGCAAACAATGTTCGGCATCCCCTGGCCGATCACCGTTGTCATCGTATTGGTACTTGGCGCATTTGTTGGTTTTTTGAACGGCGTCTTGGTGGAAGTTGCGAAAATTGATTCATTCATTGCGACATTGGGCACAGGTACAGTTTTATATGCACTTGCGCTTTGGCACACAGGTGGACGTCAAGTTGTCGGTGGATTGCCAGATGGGTTTTACGCCCTAAGCAGCACCTTCGTCTTTGGCCTACCAATCACCGCGTATTATGTCTTTGTGATCACAGTTCTACTTTGGCTTATTCTCGAATACACCCCAATTGGACGTTATCTGTATGCGATTGGCGCCAATCAAAAGGCAGCTGAGCTCAACGGTATTCCAACACGCAAATTCGTCGTTGGTGCATTTATCTCATCCGGCGTCATGACAGCGCTTGCGGGTGTCATTCTTGCATCAAAATTACGGATTGGTCAGGCAAGTGTTGGCCTTGAATATTTGCTTCCAGCACTTGTGGGTGCGTTTTTAGGATCAACAACAATTAAGCCGGGCCGCGTTAATGTCTGGGGCACAATTATTGGCGTCTCCATTCTCGCGGTCGGCATTTCAGGAATTCAGCAATTTGGCGGTTCATTCTGGGTTGAACCGATGTTTAACGGTGCGACCTTGCTGGTTGCCATCGGAATTGCTGGCTATGCGCAAAGACGCAAAGGCGCAGTCAAAAAGTAAAAGATATTATCAGCAACTATGGAGGAAATAATGCTGAAACGTACATTTATGAAAGTCCTGCTTGCAGGCACTCTAATGGCAGGCACAGGTTTTTCTGCAGCTTACGCCATGGACAAATGGGATGGACCAACGACAGGACCGAAGGCCGCAGCAGATAAAACAATTGTGGTGCTTGCCGGCGATCTTAAAAACGGTGGCATCTTGGGTGTCACAAATGGTGTGGCAGAAGCCGCTGAGAAAATCGGTTGGACCGTTCGCGTGCTTGATGGCGCGGGATCTATTTCTGGTCGCACAGCAGCATTTGGTCAAGCCATGGCACTTAAGCCGGATGGAATTGTGATCAACGGCTTTGATGCGGTTGAACAACAAGCAGCTCTAGAAACTGTTGCTGCAGCTAATATCCCAATGGTCTCTTGGCACTCAGGTCCAAAAATTGGGTGCGATGCACCAGGTGGAATTTTTGCCAATGTATCAACCGATGCGATGACTGTGTCAGAAACAGCCGCTGAATGGGCAATCGCCGATGGCGAAGGCAAACCAGGCGTTGTTATCTTCACAGATTCAACATATCAAATCGCGATTGATAAAGCTGACCGTATTCAAGAAACCATCGAAAAAATGGGCGGCACTGTGTTGGAATATGTTGACACACCAATCGCCGATACATCAGCGCGTATGGGTCCTTTAACTACATCGCTTCTCCAAAAGTATGGCGCGAAATGGACACACGCACTCGCGATCAATGATCTGTATTTCGACTTTATGGGCCCTGCACTAGCAGCTGCTGGGATTTCAGGTGACGGTTCGCCAAAAGCAGGTTCTGCCGGTGACGGTTCTGAAGCTGCCTTCCAGCGCATTCGCACAAACCAATACCAAGCAATCACAGTTGCTGAGCCACTTAACTTGCAAGGTTGGCAGTTGGTGGATGAGCTCAACCGTGCTGTTCAAGGCGAAGCATGTTCAGGCTATGTTACATCACCAGCACTTGTGACCGAAGATGGTCTTAAAGCGATGGGTGATAGCAACCAGTTTGATCCGCAATCTCCTTATCGTGAAGCCTACGCAACAATCTGGGGCAAGTAAGATCTAGCGATTATATAAACTCCTACCAACTTGGGGCGGCTTTTTAGTCGCCCTTTTTTTATGCCAAATCACTTATAGCCTTGTCTGCACATGCGCATTGATAAGGATCATGCAGCTCTCGATCTTGCTCTGATAACGGATGGCTAATGGCAGCCAATGGCTGAGGGGATGCACATACGAACCCACTCAGCATGTCAAATCTTATCTGACTTTATGATGCGCCCTGAATTCGCAAACGAGCAAAGCTACCCGATAGCAGATAGCATCTAATTGAATTGAATGACACGGATGATGAGAGACGTGGGAGCTAAGCCATAAAGATAAAGCTATGTTCATCTCTTGCGAGACCACAAAAGATGATTGCCCATAAAAAGTTAAGGCCACGCATCGGGCAAATGCGTGGCCTTTTTAGGAGGCGGGAGATTATGTCATGAACGCCTCTGGTTTTTTAGTCATTACCGCTTTAGCGCGCCAACACCTGAGAAACGGAAAGCCTCTTTTTCAAGGCTGTCAATTTCCTCAGCACTCATCTGATCGTGAGCAACTGTAATGCGGCCCAAGAACACAAATGGCAACTCACCAGCACGCTCTTCCATATCGGCTTTGATGGCTTCCGCAGTTGCGGCACCAACATCATCACCCATACGCATTGGCGTTGCATCTAGCTCACCGCGACGGATCGCATCCAGCTCAAGGCCAGTACCACCCCAACCGGTTGAGAAGACTTCTTTCTCTTTACCAACAGAGACTTGCGCTTCTACAGAACCCATAGCCATTGCTGTGTTCGCGTTGTGGATCACTGTTGCTTCAGGGTAGGATTGCAATATCAAAGATGTGCCAGCAAATCCGCCTTCACGCTGATACTCACCGTAATGTTCGTAAACAGTTGTCCAGTTGCCTTTTTCTTCAACACAAGCTTTGAAATCGCCAGAACGTTGATTATCCGTAATGCCAGGGATACCGCGGTTCATCGCCATCGTAACACCTTCACCAAGACGCCCAAGCATGTAGTCACACATAGTTAGAGCACCAGCTGCAGAAGAGAAATCAAACCACGCATCAGGCTGCGCTGTGAGATCTTTAAGCGGTGTGTGAAAGGCCCAAACATAGGTCGTTAGAGCTTCTTCCGATGCCAGTTTGGAGATGTTGTCCGCCTGAACGGCCAATTCAGATGGACCGAATACTACATAGTCGTAAATGTCTTTATCAAGAACAACCTGATTGGTGTAGGTAGACTGCAAAGAATGTTCAACCTGGCGTGACGCAAACTCAGTTGTTTCATATTTAATGCCAAGTTGGTCCAGACGCTTTGTCATAGCTAGATAGTTGCGAGCCCAAAAATCTGATGTATCCGAAGAAGGGTAGATCAGTGCGATTTGGATCGGCTTATCTTGTGTACCTGAAAATGGTACAGCTTCTGCACCAACAACCGCCTGCATCGCTTCCAATGCACCGTCGGCATTCACTTCACCTGGCACCCAGTGATCGCGATCAGCGATACCTGGAAGCTCTTTCAGCGGAAGCTTTGAGTGGCCATCGGCCATTGCTGCGCCTGTAAAAGCGATCATGGCTGTTAGTGCTGTAGTTGTAAATAATCTCATATTGGTTTCCTCCCTAGTAATGAGAATAATTGATACTGACCGTGGAAACCCCACGGCCAATTCTTTAAATGGATCTGATTTAACCGCTCGCCGTTACGCCTCCAGCGGTGATACCGCCGATGGCAAGGAGTGCTATCAACAGACCGATAATTATCGCGGCTAGTTGCATGGTTTTCGCCCCCTCGGCAGACTTCAAGCCCGCAAAGAGACCCATGGCTCCATCTCTGTCTTTCTTCTGAATCCAGGCATAAAGTGCGACCGAACTAATGATCACGAAGCCGGAAGCAACAGGCTGCCAGAAAAACTCAATGCGCAGCGTTACTAAGGCGTTCAACATCATAGCGAGAAGCAATACACCGGAGAATGAGCCGATCATCGAAGCACGTCCACCAAATAGAGATGTGCCGCCAACAACAACTGCCGCAATAACATGTAGGTTAAAGAACGGAGCCATTGTTGCTTGGATCGCATTTTGCTTGCCCGTTAGCATCAGGCCCGCAAGCGCAGCACAGGCACCGCAAAGCACATATGCATACAATTTATGACGGTTCACACCAATGCCGGTCAGTTCCGCCGATTCAGGGCTGGAACCGATAGCCACGGTATAGCGACCAAAATAAGTACGCTTCAGTGCAAAATAACCAAGTGCCATGACCAACATGCCAATAACAGCCGGAGTTGGGATGAGAAATGGCGTTTGCCCGCGACCAAGTTCGGTCAACACTTCCGGGAAGCGAGCAAGAACAAGACCCTTTGCCAACAACAACGCAAGACCTTTGTAAACGAGGTCCATCGCCAACGTTCCAATAAGATCAGGTACA
>JAHDEP010000263.1 GCA_020628775.1 Rhizobiaceae bacterium
TCCACATAACAACGCATTTCAGGTGCATTACCAGATGGTCTTAAGTGAATAATATCACCATTATCGAGCTGAACACGCAAGCCATCAATGACATTGATATCGGTCACAGCACCAAAGGGCTTGAAAAATTCATCGCGTTTATCTGCAGAATTTGTGAGTTCTGCAACGAATGCCGAGCTTATCTCGGTTGGAAATTCTTGAATACGACCCGCATGAGTGATCGGCATATCAAAACTTGCAACAAGTTCGGATAGGGGCATGTTTTTATCGACGCTCATGGATAAAACTGCAAGCATTGGTAATACACAATCGCGTGTTGGAAGAGCTGCAATAGTTCCATCACCCATTTGCGTATCGCTTGCGAGCAAAAAGCCGCCATTTGCTTCAAATCCGACGACCAAACCAGCATCACCTTTTGCCAGCGCTTCGTTGATAGCTGCAATCACATAAGGCGAGCCGACGCGTGTTTGATAGACTTGTGTATCAGCAGTGTTTTGAATACCAGAGTTTGAACTAACAGGTGTTGAGATCACACTTGCGCCTAGATAGCTACTGGCAATCAAACCCAAAATATCGCCCTTGATATAGTTGCCGTTTTCATCCGACAACAACGGTCTGTCACCGTCACCGTCCGTTGATAAAATCGCGTCAAGCTGATGTTCTTTTGTCCAGGCAATTAGGTTTTCAATGTCTTTATCGCTAACAGCTTCTGTATCTACCGGGATAAATGTTTCAGATCGCGCTAATGAAACGACATGCGCACCAAACGCATTAAAGATTTCAGTTAAAATATCACGAGCGACAGAACTGTGCTCATAAATGCCAATTCGCTTACCGCTGAAATAGTTATTTGAAAACAGAGCCTTATATCGATCTGTAAATTGCATGGTCGCCACAGATCGCTCGTTAGATACACCACTGATATCAACAGTTATATCCTGGCTTGTGCTTGGAATTTGTTGGGCGTATTTTTGAATTTCCTGCTCATCAGTTTTATCAATTTCACCGTCTGGGCGATAAAATTTGATACCATTGCGATCAGCTGGAATATGAGATCCCGTGATCATAATCGAAGCGGCGCCATTATTCATGGCATAAAAGGCTAGAGCAGGGGTTGGTAAATCAGCACAATTAACCGGTACGAAATTTTCTTTAATAGCGGCTGCAATTGTTTGCTCGCAAATCAACGGGCTTGAAGCGCGCAGGTCATAGCCGATATAAACTTTTGAGCCTTCCTGCGCTAATTTGCTGTTCTTTAAGTGCTGAAGATATCCGCGAACATATTTATCGCAGGTGCCGTCGGTAATCTCTTCGACTAAGCCACGTAAACCGCTGGTTCCAAATTTTGCCGCCATAAGTCTATTACCTTTTAATTGCTTAAATTAACTTGCTTTTAGTTAAGCTCTTCAACTCTTAGATATTCTGCAAATGCGCATAGTACATGATAGAATGTACTTGTTGGCATATTGGTGGATACCACGCGACCTTCACTATCAGTTGCATCATACCAACCGCCAAATTGCGGTGTGTCCAGATAACGGTTGTAGATCTGATCCAACATGCGTGACGCGAGATTGCCATCCACAGTCATGCCGTGCTCTTTAAGCGCTAGAGCTGCCTTTAAGCCCTCAGTTTGGCACCACATTCGTCCTGTCGGGGATAATTCACTACCATCATAATGCATTGTAAGCGCCACACTATCCGTCTTTGGATAATGACCAAATGAAAGTGCTGTCGCATAAAGTTTGCGTGCATATTCTTTTACAGAATCGTCACCACTCAATGTGACATATTTCAGCAATAACCAAACCCATTCGTAATGGTGACCCGGCTCTACCTTATTGATATCGTTGTCCAACGGAACCCAGTTTGCATCAAACATTTCATGCAGACGCCAATTCTCATGATCGAAAAATTTTGTTTTAAACAGATCAATGATCTTTTTAGCGCGATCGAGATAGGCTTCATCCCCAGTTGCATCATACCATGCAAGCATGGCTTCAAAGAAATGCATGTGAGGGTTTGCGCGGCGGATATCAGATCCACCTGGTGTTTCAAAATAGCCGCCATTTACTTCATCTGCAAATTGCCGATCCATAAATTGGAGTGTTTTTTCACCCCATTCTTTTGCCAGCGGGTTTTTTTGTGCTTTCCAAAGTGCTGCAAATCCAAGCAGTACAAAGCACTGATCATAGGCATCACGGGTATCGTCTTGCACCGTGCCATCCAGATTATAAAGATGGATAAAGCCGCCTTCTTTGTGCCAACCCGTTTCAATCAATGTTTTCACACAATGATCTAGGACTTTGTTGTAATCACCTTCCCAGCCGAGCATTTGTGCTTCAGCATAGCAATAGATTTGACGCGCAAGCACGCGTAGACGTTTTTGACCAAGATCGACAGGTTTACCTGAATAATCAAGGGCTTCGTGTACACCACCATGCTTATAATCGATGCTGTTTTGGGCCCAATAAGGCAACGCTTTGTTAAAGATCCAGTCTTTAACCTTAGTCTTGTATGGGATTTGATTTCCAGATGTATTTAAGGTTTTCGGTGGCCAAGGTGTGTCTGAAATCATCGTGTGGAGATCTTTAACCAAAAAGCTCTTCTCGCGTGACACGACCATCAAAGCGTCAGGTTGAGAAACGATCACAATATCATCAAGACCGGCAACGGCAACCGGGCGATCTTCGGCGCGAATATAACTGTTGCTCACACCCGTTGTGACAACATCACCAATGATTACATTGCCTTTGCTGTTTTGCGGAGATGCTTCATGAAGCTGGCTCCATGAACCCAAATCGCTCCAGTCAAACGCCGCCTGAATGGTTCTGATCTTCTCAGCGTGTTCCATAATTCCGTAATCGATGGACACTTTCTCGCAGGCTTCAAAATGCGCCTTATCGAGATAGAGCTGCTTACCAACTTGTTTTCCCTCGCTCATTGCAAGGGATGCAGACTGCCAGATTTCCTGTTGCTGTTTTTCAAACTCTGCAGCCATTTCACCGGCTTTGAACATGAATATTCCCGCATTCCAGAAAAATGTTCCTAGATCGAGATAAGCTTTTGCAGCCGCTAGGTCTGGTTTTTCACGGAAACGTTCAACGT
>JAHDEP010000264.1:0-400 GCA_020628775.1 Rhizobiaceae bacterium
CGCAGATGGTCTGATCGCTGTGTGTTCAGGCGCTGGTGGTCACGCAGGCCGTCTCAATCGCATTAATTCCAGAAATTCGTCAATTCCATAAAGGACCATTGTTGCTCTCAGGTTCGATTGCGACTGGTGGTTCGGTCGCAGGTGCTTTAGCTATCGGCGCTGATTTGGCTTATATTGGAACGCGTTTCATCGCCTCTAAGGAAGCCAATGCTGAGGATGCGTATAAACAAGAAATTATTGATAGTGCGGGCGAAGACATCATTTATTCGAGTCTCTTTACCGGCGTACATGGTAATTATCTGAAGGGGTCAATTGAGAAAGCCGGTCTTGATCCGAATAATCTGCCGACCGCCGATAAATCTGCAATGAATTTCGGCTCTGGTGGAAACACTGAAGCCAA
>JAHDEP010000264.1:456-3103 GCA_020628775.1 Rhizobiaceae bacterium
GTGGGGTCTGTACATGATGCTCCATCCATTCAGGAAATTGTTGACCAGTTTGCGGCTGAATATAAAGAAGCCCAGAAGCGCGTCGCTAATTAATTAGGTTTCTTCTTCTCTCGCTTGTCTTGGCAAGTTAGAAATTAAATGAATTGCTTCATTGCCAGTTCATCGGCAATCCGTTAAACGCGTCCAATGAGTCTGCATTTGTGGCATGGCTATTTTCTATAAGAATATGGAAATGGTTCTGGGGGATAATCATCCTCGCCATCGCATCTCTGCTGTGGTCTTTGTTTACCGCGCCTAATCGATCAGCATCAATGGGTGACGACATCCGTAATGCGCTGACGGGAGCTGGTTATACGCAAACACAAGTAGACATGTCAGGCAATGTTGCAACGCTAACAGGCGAAGCGGCAAGCGAAAAGACAAAGAACGAAATCGGCACGCTAGCTGCGAACACAAAGTGTTCGAAATGCGCTGATAAAAAAACGTGGCATGAAGTAAAGAACGACATGACTGTGAAGAAAGCTCCAGCGCTTCCAACACAATCGCCCTATACGTTTTCTGCCATAAAAGATGAGAGCGGTCGCGTTGTATTAAACGGCTGGGTTCAAAGCCAAGAGCAAAGAGATCGCGTTCTTGCGAGAGCAAAGTCTGCTTATTCTAGCGTCATTGATCGTAAAGTTCGTGTTGCGAATGGCGCGCCAAATGCCAACTGGGAAAATGTTCTCAATCAGAATATTGATGACCTGAAGCTTTTGGATGTCGGCCGCTTTACAATGGAAGACGCAAGCTCAGTGATCAGCGGAAGAACAACCACCTCGGATGTTCGTGATGCAATCAATTCACGTGCGGCTTCATTAACTGGTTACAATGGCGCGGCATCAATTACGGTGCCAGATGCTGCTAATGTCAATGTTGGCGAAATTCAGTCTGTACAGATTTGCCAATCCCTGCTGGATGACTTGAAACGCGGCAAGAAGATTAACTTTGCATATGACAAAGCTGAAATTCGCGGAGCGGAAAGTTTCGACCTTCTAAACGCGTTGGCTTCGGCGGCGAAGCAATGTTCATCTTTCCAAATCAACATTGAAGGCCATACGGATGCTGACGGCTCTGAAGATTATAATCAGCGCCTCTCAGAAGCCCGGGCTAATCTTGTCGTTGCCTATCTTTCCGAGAATGGCGTTGAACGCAATCGTATGACCGCGACAGGTGTTGGCGAAGCCAGACCTATCGGTGACAACTCAACAGATGCTGGCAAGGCTCAGAACCGCCGCATTGAATTTATCGTGACACAGTCCGAGTAAGGAGACTTTGAAAATGAGTAACGTATTAAGCTATATCGCATGTTTTGGATGGCTAATCCCATTCCTTTTTGGTCTTCTCGGGCTTTTGCTCGGTGGGCTTTTATTCCGCGGCAAAAAACAAGTCGGTGATTTGTCTGTCGAAGGCGAAGGTGCTTTACGCGCCGAAGCCGATGGTCTGCGCGCTCGCGTTCAAGAGCTTGAAGGCCGCGTTTCAACACGCGACACTGAAGTTTCAGACCTTAAAGGCAAGCTTGCTGCTGCTGCAGCAGGTGCTGCTGTCGCTGGCGGAGCTGCTGCTGCGGCGTCAAAAGGTGACGACGACGAGACTTATGCACTTGAGTGGCGCAATCGCTATCTCGCAGCTCGCGTAAAGTATCTCGAGGGCCGCGTTGCAGAAGCGCCTAAAAAGGCTGCTCCTAAGAAGGCCGCTCCTAAGAAGCGGGCTACAGCCAAAAAAGCCGTTGCAGGTGCCGCTCTAGCGGGTGCTGCAGTTGCTGCTAAGAAAAAGGCGCCTGCGAAGAAAAAAGCGGCACCAAAGCCAAAAGCTAAGGCAGCGCCTAAGCCTAAGGTTCTTTACACGGATGGTCCAACTGATGGGCCTAAGGATGATCTTAAACTCATCAAAGGCATCGGGCCAAAGTTTGAAGGCGATTTGAACTCAAAAGGCATCTATTACTTCCGTCAAATTGCGAACTGGAAAGCCGCTGATGTCAAGATGGTTGAAGGCGTAATCGACTCCATTCCGGGCCGCATTAAGCGCGACGAATGGGTGAAGCAGGCTAAAGGCCTTGCCAAAGGTGCCGCTCCGCGCGCCATGAAAGGCAAGCCAGGTCCAAAGCCAGGAACAAAGCGTGGTAAGCTGACAGCCGCTGGAACCGTGCGTAAGAAGCCTGGGCCAAAGGCGGGTTCAACGCGTAATACAAAGCCAAAGCTCTCTGATAAAGAAGCTAAGTTTGAGAAGTATTTTACAAATGTGAAAAAATATGACTCTCGTGCAAACCGAGACGTTGTTCAGAATATCGTTAAATATTGTGGTGCAGCACTCAGTACACGTGATGGCTCATTGGTTGCATGTTCAGACGAAGCTGAAGTTAGTCGCGTCGCCAAAGGTTTCGCTACGAAGAAGCTTGGTCTCTCATCTGGTCAGCTAGAGCTGGTTAAGGATGTTTGTACACAAATGAAACCTGATCGCTTCAAGAACCGGGTGACGTTCTATTACCTCGCTGCGAAAAAGGCAGGTAAATTGGATATCTTCGGCGGCTAAGCCAAGTTCAATCCTAAGACAAATCACAACAAAACCCGCTTTTATGGCGGGTTTTTTTTATGCCTATGCTTGGCTAATT
>JAHDEP010000265.1 GCA_020628775.1 Rhizobiaceae bacterium
AATCGGATCTCAATCGACCTCTTGGCCAAAATAACAAGTCAAAGAGTAGCTCGAAAAACAAAAACAAGCCTGCCAACCAATACAAATGGTTGGCAGGTTTTGCTGTTGTTGCGATCATTGCTGGTGCAAGCTTTACCGCGTTTCACCAAGATCCAATCGAAACCAACACACAAACGGCTTCAGCTGATATTAAAGAACCTGTAAGCACACCCAACACACAAGCGAATACAACCGAAGGCGAAGCGATTGATAACACGCAAGGTGTGGAACAAATTCAGCCGGGAATCATTGATCGACAGGCAGGAAATTCGGGTGGCAATATTGAAACCGTCACCACCTCTGACGGCTTAAAAATCACTAAGATCTCCCCAACTGAACGCGAGAATGAAGGCGCAGTTCTTCTCGATGCCCCCAACCAGCGTGGGCAGGACCCACATTTGGCGCATCTGCCCGATCCGAAAATCACTGAGGATACGCAGTTTGGTCGTTTGCCAGTTTATGGTCAAAATGGTGAACGCGCATTTGATATTTATGCTCGTCCATGGTCCGGCGCACGCGGTGTACGTATTGCGATCATAGTCGGGGGTCTTGGCCTCAGCCAAACCGGATCAAACTACGCAATTGAAAAGCTTCCTGAAGACATTACTTTGGGATTTGCGGGTAATGGCAATAGCTTGCAACGCTGGATGCAATCAGCTCGCCGTAATGGTCACGAAATTATCCTACAGGTTCCCTTTGAACCATTTGATTATCCAAATAACAATCCAGGACGCGGAACGCTTGTGACAACAAATGATCCGGTTTCCAATTTGGATCTACTTCATGAAGCCATGGGCCGCATCACCAATTATACCGGTATTGGAAACTTCATGGGCGGGCGGTTCTTATCAGATCCTGAAGCACTAGAACCCGTCATGAGAGATGTCGCACGACGAGGTATATTGTTCTTCGACGATGGCACGTCGTCGCGTTCTTTGACTGAAACTTTTTCAAAAACGCTAGGCGTTCCGTTTGTTGCTGCAGATATTGTCTTGGATGTAAAACCGCAAAAAGGTGAAGTCCTTCAAAAGCTCGATGATTTAGAACGCATAGCAAGACGCAATGGTTTTGCTGTCGGCACTGCGTCCGCTTTTAACGATAGCGTTGATGCAATAGCTGAATGGAGCAATGAAGCAAAAGCCCGTGGTATTGAAATTGTCGGACTGTCAGCAGTTGCAACAGACCCAAACACCAGATGAGTTGAATAAGATATAATGGCTAAAAAAATGAAAGCTGAAGACCTGCCCTATCGTCCCTGCGTTGGCATCATGGTTTTAAACCATGAAGGATTGGTTTGGGCCGGCAAACGAATTTCCAACAATGACCGCGATGAATACAAGGATGAACCTTTCAAGTGGCAAATGCCACAGGGTGGCATTGATAAAGGGGAAGACCCTAAACCTGCATCTTTGCGAGAGTTATATGAGGAAACGGGGATTAAAAGCGTTGAATATATTTCCGAATCCAAAGACTGGTTAACCTATGATCTTCCAGATGATTTAATTGGTGTTGGACTTAAAGGTAAATATCGCGGCCAAAAGCAAAAATGGTTTCTGTATCGCTTTGTCGGCAACGAAGACGAAATCCAAGTTAATCCACCTGTAACAGGTGAAAAAGCAGAATTTGAAGAATGGGCATGGAAACCCATGGATCAATTACCGAAACTGATTGTTCCGTTCAAACGAAAGTTGTACGAAGACGTAGTGGAAGAATTCTCACATTGGGCGGAGCATTAGATGAAAGAATTTGGCGGTCAAATCGGTGACTTTGACGAAATAATCAATCGCGTTGGTACCCATTCTGACAAATGGGATTCTATGGAAACAAACTACGGCGTTTCACCCGAGCGAGGGCTGGCCATGTGGGTTGCTGACATGGATTTCAGACCGCCACAATGTGCAACAGATGCGATTAAGCGCATGTGTGACCACGGCATCTACGGCTATTTTGGTGATGATGCTGATTATAAATCGTCAATCATTTGGTGGATGAAAGAATGCCATCAATGGAACGTCAAACCCGAATGGATCTTTTCAACGAATGGCCTCGTCAACGGCACCGCACTTTGCGTTCAGGCATTTACTGAAAAAGATGATGCGATCGTACTGTTTACACCGGTTTATCATGCTTTTGCGCGCGTTATAGAAGCTGCGGATCGCAAGGTAACAGAATGCCCATTGGTCATTGAAAATGGTCGTTATGTGTTTGATTTCGATGCTTATGAGAAACTACTCACAGGCAAGGAAACCATGCTAATCTTGTGCTCACCGCACAATCCGGGCGGCACAGTATGGTTACGCCAAGAGCTTGAAGAACTAGCGGATTTTGCAATCAAACATAACTTGAAAATCGTATCAGATGAAATTCATCACGATCTTATCATGCCAGGTCAACTTCACATTCCAATGGCTGAAGTTAAAAAGGATATTTCCGACAGACTGATTATGATGACGGCGCCAACAAAGACTTTTAATATTGCCGGCTGTCACACAGGAAATGTAATCATCGAAGATGAGAAACTCCGCGCAACTTTTGCAAAAACCATGAAAGCAACTGGCACATCGGCAAACGCATTTGGTTTACATATGACTGAAGCCGTCTATTCGCCCGATGGTGCTTATTGGGTTGCAGCTTTGATGCGCTACATAGATGAAAATGCCCGTATTTTTGATGAAGGCATTAATGAAATCGAAGGTGCGCAATCTATGGGATTGCAAGCGACTTACCTCTCTTGGGTCGATTTCACCGAAACAGGGCTAAGCCCGATGTATATTGCTGAACGCATTCAGGATGTTGCAGAAATCGCAGCAAGCCATGGCACGACATTTGGCAAAGGTGGTGAAAACTTCATGCGCTTTAATATCGGCATGCCACGAGCTCGATTGGAGGACGCAGTTCAGCGCCTTCACAAAGCTTTCGCCTAAAACAATAAAAAAGCCTCCAAAATCGGAGGCTTTTTTATAGAAAGATATAATCTTTTAGAGAATTAGATCGCAGCTTTAAGATCTTCAAGCTGGGCAGCAAATGCGGCCAAGCGAGTTTTATCAGC
>JAHDEP010000266.1 GCA_020628775.1 Rhizobiaceae bacterium
GGGCGCTTTCGTAGCCCTGTAGGATCACATTAGTGATTGATGTATCAACACCATTTGCGGCAAGCTGGGATAACCCACCGGCAGCGGCGTTGCGGCGTTCGGTCTCTTCACTACGCGCAAGGATACTTTTTACATATTGTAGGGCGCTGTCTGGCAAACACTCTAAATACTTATTGTCAATCTCATGGCCGTTTGCAGCTTGTGCAGCAAGCACGCCAGTGAATAGCGCTAAATCATTGTTATACTGTTCGGCACTCATTAGAACGCACCGTCCACAATCAGCGCCCGCAGCGCGGTATATGCTAGAAACGCATCTGCTATATCGCCAGCGTCACGAGACGTCTGTGCAATGCGTGCTAAATCGGCCACGCGGCCAAATTCAAACGCCAGATTATCAATACTATAGAGTTGGTGTTGTGTGTGTTCGGTTGGAGTTTGTACCCATTTTTGCGGTACAATAGATGTAGTGTTTCGCATTTTTTCCTTGCTGTGAAACACACCTCAAGACCCGTTGACAGCGGGTTTTTTTCTTTAAGTGCGTTTCAAAAATGACAGCCTAAAAAATAGGCCATTGTATTTTTTTACAGCATCGGTATAAAATGGGAGTGTCTAACTCAGTCCATTTTGTACAGCCACGCTGTAAAATTGATTGTACAAAGCCGTTCATTTCTGAGCGGCTTTTTTGTTTAAGGCGCGGGTTGGAAGACGCCGCGCCGCGCCTATTATCCCACACGATGGGGAAGACCTAAACAAAAACAGTGCCACGCATATACATTCAAGAGGATGCTGCGAGTTCAGCATTTGCGCAAAATGCGCGTCTCGAAATTATATGAGTGACACTGTTTCATTAATTTTATCATGTGGAAAAAATAAGTCAATTATTTTTAGGCTTGCCTAATTTTGTTGGAATATGGCATGTTCGTTGCCGATTTCTTCGCTGTCTAGATAGTGGTCAATCATTGCACCAGATGACCACCCGCCCATCGATTGAATGTGGATGCGCGACGCGCCGCGCCTGCCCTGTTCAGTTACAAAATTGTGTCTAAAATCGTGTGGTGACAATTTAGAAATACCATTTTCATTTCCAATTTTCTCAATACGTTTTGATATGCCACGAATAGACATTTGTTTCGATGTCAAACGCCCACCACGAACGCCAGCACGAAGCAATGCTCCCTCATTCATACATTCCAACGCTAGATAATCACGCATGGCAATTTCTAAACGGTTGCCGTCTGATTTTGTGAGATACAAAATAGATTTTGTCTTTGTCTTCACTCGGAAGATATCAATAGTGAAATTGTCAAAATCAATATCCTCTATGGTTAGAATTTGCAGCGTTGATGCACGTATACCTAAATACGCCAGCATGCAAAAAATGACTTTATCCCGTTTGCCGCTTTCGGTACTGGTGTCAATACCATCAATCATTTTCTCAAGTTCAAATTGCGTAAATTTGGTGCGTTTCGATTTCTTAGCATTCGGTCTGCGGGTCACGTCACGGGCGCTATCTTCTTTTGACGTTAGATTATTGATGGCCTTGATTTTCGAGTATTCGTATTGCGTTATATATCCGTTCTCGCTGGCGTACTGGCAACGTTTGCGGATTGTTGCAATTGCTGCGTTGATAGTCCCAACCGCGTAACCTTTGGCTAGCATCGTTTCACGGAAGGCGATAATGATTGCATAATCAACGCCGGTGAAGTCTTGGAGGTTATCGTATGTATTGCGTTTTACAACAATCGGAGCATGGGAGATGATGACAGGCATGTCATGCATTTGTTGTTTCGCTCTAATTATTTTGTGTTCCATGTCATAAAGATAATTGTCGAAGTGCGAAAGCTCCTTACGCTGCCTTCGCTTCGTGTTGTCTTCAAGATTGCGCATGTATCGTGCATACTCAACGATGTTTGCAGCTTTGCGCATTCGCGTTTGGACTTCAGAATTTACCGCTAAGGCGTGGTGATTATCCGTTGCTATTAGTGCGTTCATTTCGTTTATTACCAATTCCTTCGAATAGTTAGAACCTAAAAAACGGGCTAATTATTCGTAAATTTGTCGTGATATCATCAACACTGACATTTGCAATCCTGTTGCAATCTGTCTGTGTAGGCGTTGGCTGTGGTGGCTAACGCCGTTTTTATTTAAGCTGATTGTGGGCTTTTATAACTTTGTGTATTAGCGCTGGCGGTATGTCTATGCTAGTCCCGCCGTAAAACGTTTCTTTTGAGATTTGCTCAGGTGTCATGCCTTCACTTGCGCTTGATATGATGTGCACAAGTAATTTTTCAATAGTCTTGTGTATTGGGTGTCCTGCGTTGTAGTCAAAAACGGCTTGTACTAAGTCAGCGTCAACGCCGTGGCGTGATGGAGAGTTCATAAACTCTATCGACTCAACAGAAACCAGAGTTCTTTTATTTGCTGGGTGTGTCTTTGTTTGTAGCGCCCCCCACCTTACCCACTGGTAAACCGTCCCCCGTGCAACACCTAAGCGCCGCGCGGCTTCTGCGATTGATACATATTTTTCATTAGTCATTGTGTTTGCTCCAATGGTGGGCGCTCACATGATGTAAGCGCCCTGCCGTTTTGATTTTAGATATACCCGTTCGCCGCGTCTTCCCAAGCTGTTGATGCTTCGATTGTTGGGTAATTCTTTGCTTCGATAGCTTCCGTGTATCGGGTCAACATTACCGCGCTCATGTGTTTGCAAACTACCTTGCGGTAGGTACGATCTGCGCAACTGCAACCGTAGTACGTTGTGTCGTATTTTTTGAGGTGGTTAGTGTTGCCGGTTGCTACCAGCTCAATAGCGCGGCCAAATCTTGCCCAGTCGGTAACGCCCGCGTTGGCAATGTACTCTTCTACTGCGGTCTGTACGTCTGCGGCTACTGGTTGGTTTGTGGTGGTTTGTGACATGCTGTTGTGTTCCTGTTGTGGCCTTGGTTAGAGGCTGTTGAGCTGGTTAGGCTCGTTTGTCTGCGTTGAATAAATTATAACATAGATTGTCGTTATTTGTCGCATTCTGTCAAATCTATAACCAAACTAAAAAACGGTTAGAATTAGCGACTGCAGAATGTATATTCCACG
>JAHDEP010000039.1 GCA_020628775.1 Rhizobiaceae bacterium
TGGTACCTCCCGCCGGAATCGAACCGGCACTCCGTGAGGAATTGGATTTTGAATCCAACGCGTCTACCAGTTCCGCCAGGGAGGCCCTGCGAGCGATGTACTATATGGATTTCAGATACGCAATAGGAAATAGATGAAAAATGTTGTTAATTTGTCATCTTGCAATATGTCACGAGCCTTCTGGTTTGATTGCGATCAGAATTTCCTGCGCCCATTCACCAATTATTGGAATAAAATCAATCTGAGCCAAAAAATATACCAGAATTGAGACCAGCACCGTTGCGCCTAAAACTGAACCCAATCCAAATGCCAAGCCGCGGATAAATTGAAAGCCAAGCATCTTTGGGATCGAATTGTGCAGTTTAATGTATCTGTGCTGATTAAGTTTACCGAGCTCTCGGTTCAATGCGTTTATTTCGCTGTGTAATTCTTCATTCGACAGGTTTGCTTGCTGGGGTAATTCAGATGGCATCTTTTAAAATCCGTTGATCTTACTATCTCTCGGATATAGGTAATCTGTAAGGAATTATCAAAGTTAATCTCGTATGGAGTTAATAAGCGCTCGCAAAGATTAGCGTTTGCGGTTTTGATAAATGTAATTTGATCGGAATATATATGTTACGTCGACTTTATGATTGGACCATGTCGCTTGCAGGCACCAAGCACGCTGAAAAAGGGCTTGCCGGCGTTTCGTTTTTAGAAAGTTCGATCTTTCCCATCCCGCCTGACGTCATTTTAATTCCAATGGTGGTTGCGCGACCTGACAAATGGGTCCGTATCGCGTTTATCTGCACGTTGTTTTCAATTCTTGGTGCGTTTTTAGGCTATGCCATCGGCATGTTTTTATACGAAACGATTGGTAAGTATGTTTTAGAACTTTATGGAAAGGCTGATAGTTTCGATAAGGTCACTGAGTGGTATAATGTCTATGGTGGCTGGGGCGTTTTATTTGCAGCTGTCACACCGTTTCCCTATAAGGTTTTGACCATTTTCTCCGGCGCTACTGGATTGAATTTGTTGACATTTACAATTGTCAGCATCATAGGACGATCTGCCCGTTTTTTCTTGGTTGCATATCTGTTAAGGAAGTTTGGCGAACCGATCCGTCTGTTTATTGAAAAATATCTTGGTCTCCTTTTTGCCCTATTTTTGATATTATTGTTCGGTGGGTTTTACGCGATTAAATTTATGTTCTAGGGGAGCTTCATGTCAGAGAATTCATCGCTTGTTGGTGCGCTAACGACACCAATTCTAGCTGATCATCGCAAGGTGACATTTTACGCAGCTATCCTAATGGCTTTGGTTGTCGGTGGCGCGCTCGCATTTGAGCATATCGGCGGTTTTATTCCCTGCGCTTTATGTCTTGAACAACGCATGCCCTATTATGTTGGCATCCCCATTACACTGCTCGCAGGTGTCACAGCGCTTTTTTCAACACCTGCTCTGATAACGCGCGGTCTCATTTTGATTGCCGGGCTATTAATGGTCTATGGCGTTTATCTCGGTACTTTCCATTCTGGTGTGGAATGGGGTTGGTGGCCTGGTCCTGAATCTTGCACAACAGTTGCGGATGGTTTGTCGGGCGATGCATCTAATTTGTTAGGCGACTTAAATGCCAAACGTCCACCATCGTGTGATCAGGCAGCCGGCCGCTTCTTAGGACTATCGTTTGCTGGCTGGAATGTTATTGCAAGCGCAATACTTGCGTTCTTCACATTGCGATTGGCGTTTCGCACTGTTTAAGTGACCGATTAAGGTTGCAACTCGGAATCCCAATAGAGAAAATCCATCCAACTTTCATGTAGATAATTGGGTGGGAAAAGCCGACCATTTTTATGAAGGTCATGCATGGTGGGTCGATAAGGTGCCTGCTGTGGGTGCATCTTGGCATCCTTTGGCATCTTACCACCTTTCTTTAAATTACATGGTGAGCAAGCTGCTACGATGTTTTCCCATTCCGTCTGCCCACCACATCTGCGTGGGGTGACGTGATCAAATGTGAGATCATCTTTTGAGTGACAATATTGGCATTCAAATTTGTCGCGCAGAAATACGTTAAAGCGGGTAAAAGCAGGATATTCTGGTGGCTTGATATAGTTTTTTAAGCAAACAACACTTGGCACCTTCATCGAAAAGCTCGGCGAAGAAACTGCATGTTCATATTCTGCAATAATTGTCACGCGATCCAGAAACACGGCCTTTACCGCATCCTGCCATGACCATAATGACAAGGGGTAGTAACTCAGAGGCCTGTAATCCGCATTCAGCACCAGTGCTGGCAGGGATTGAGGCGAAACGGCAATCGTCACACTCATCTCCTAAACTACACAACATATTGGGGGTTATACTATGCAATATGTGACGATCTTGTGAAGTGAAATAAAATATTTTCCCGTGCTAAAATTAACGCCAATTTTTTCTGGAAATTATAAAGGCAAAGTTTCTCTATTTTTCATGTGCGCATAATAGCTCCAGAGCAATCTGGCAGCGACGCTTTTATAGGGTGACCACCGCTGCGATAATGCCCTGAGTTCCTTCTCATCTGGCCGTTCGCCTTGATAAAAAATCTCCCCAGCCGCACTTCGCAAGGCAATGTCACCTGCGGGAAAAAAATCAGAATGTCCGCAACAAAACATCAGATAAACTTCCGCGCTCCAGCGACCAATTCCTTTTAAAGACATTAATCCTTTCAATGCTTTATCTGCAGGCAATCGGCTTAAATCGACATAGCTGATATCGCCGTTAATAGATGCTTGTGCAATTGTTCGAAATGTTTTTGCTTTCGCGCGAGAAAGGCCCAACGCCATGAGTTCATCTTCGCTGCGCGATAAGATCGTCGTCTCATTCACATCGCCAAGTTCGGTTTCAATGCGCAACCAAATTGCGTCAGCTGCCGCACGGGAAATCAGTTGAGATGTGACGATTTTTGCAAGGCCTTCGACGCCATCTTTTGATAATCTTAATGGCACGTGGTCAACCGAATTTAAAATTGGGGTCAATGCAGGATCGAGTTCTGTAAGTTTTTCTAACGCAAAATCGATATCTGATTCGTTTTTTATTCGGTTCGTCATGGCAAAATCTTACACGGTTTTGGTGCGTGACTGAGAGAAAATCTCGTGGCATAGAGATAAAATGGCTCATGTAAGTTTTAAAAGATTACGTTTTGCACCCAGTCCAAATGGATATCTTCATTTAGGTCACGCATATTCTGCGTTGTTAAATCAACAAGTCGCAACACAAACAGATGCTGAGTTGTTGTTGCGCATAGAAGACATTGATCAAACCCGAGCGCGCGCAGAATATGTCTCGGCAATTTATGAGGATTTAAAATGGCTGGGCCTATCATGGCCTGAACCGGTTATGCATCAATCTCAGCGTTTAGCCGAATATAGCGAAAAGCTTGATTGGCTGATTGAAGAGGGGCTCGCATATAGGGCGTTTTTATCTCGCAAAGACATTAAAAACTACGCGGCTAAATATAATCGAAATAACGTGCATGATTGGCCCAATGATCCCGATGGCGCGCCGCTTTACCCGCAAATGTGTAAGCAACAATCTCAACAAGTATCAGATCAGCGCGCCAAAAATGGTGAAGCATATACTTGGCGCTTAGATATGCAAAAGGCTGTTTCGTATATTAATTGTGAGCTCGCTTGGAGTGAATATGATCTTGATTTTAGAAAGACAGTGATTAAAGCCGATCCTTCCCTATGGGGTGATGTTATTTTAGCGCGTAAAGATATACCCACCAGCTATCATCTATCTGTTGTGCTTGATGATGCGGTGCAGGACATTGATCTTATTGTGAGGGGAATGGATTTATATTATGCAAGCTCTGTTCACAGATTGCTGCAAGTGTTGTTCAAGCTACCAGAACCAAATTATATGCATCATAAGTTGGTTTTAGATACAGACGGCCGAAAACTCTCTAAAAGTAAACGCGATACATCGCTTCGTTCGTTGCGAGATGATGAGGGATTATCGGTTGCTGGTATTAAGCAGAAACTTGGCTTTTGATCATCAATCGACCAAATTATGGTGTGATGACTTCGCTATGCTTCTCAACGATAAAAACATGACCGTTTTCAGTTGCATCGAGCGAAATCAGTTTTTGGTCAAATTCATTGCAATAATGCGGAATATCAATCTCTGACATTGGGTCCGTCGTGTGGACTTGGACCTGTTCACCGATTTTGACATGATCACGCAAGTAACGTCTTAAACGCAGCACAGGTAATGGGCATTTTAAACCCTTAAGGTCAAGTTCTTGCATGAAAAATCAGATTATTGAGCGTTGTTGGCTTTACGCTTCCAAAACTTCCATCTTGGGTTTGCATTGGTTTCAGCAGCTGTTGTTGCTTCATCTGCAACCAATGTTGGTACAGGGACAGAAGGTTCATTCGCTGCAATTTGCGTGCTCGGTGTCGGAACAGCGGGTTGCGCTGTCTGTTGAGCCGGTGCGGTATTATTTTTATAAAGATTGGCTGAAAGCGCATTGCTATTTTGCGTATTTGCAGTTTGCTGGCGTGAGAATAATGATGCCACCGGCGCCAAAGTTTGTTTGACGTTTTCGGAGCGTTTTTCAGCTAAGATTGCGCGCTCTTGGGCGCGAGCCTCTGCTGCAATTTTAGCAACTTCCTGTTCTTTTTCGCGTGTTTCTTCACGTTCAAACTTAGCAACAGCTGCGTCAAACTTTTCCTGATAGTCTTTTTGGTATGCGGCATAGGCAAATTTTAAAGACTGCGGTTGCGACATTTCAGGGCATGCAGCCGTTGCGCGGAATTTACCGCCATCTGTCGCTGTTTGGTTAAACACATATCGCTTTTCGCAAACGTCCACTTTTGGTGGGCGTTTGGTGATTTCAAAGTGATCGTAACCTTCTTTAATCTGGTTCCAAAAATCAAAGCTGGCGTGATCTCGATAGCGTGCCATATTTTCAGGCGTTAAGCGAAATGGAAAAGCTTGGACTTGGAACGCTTCCTGACCACCTTTAAAGGCGTCACGAGCAAAGCCAAATATTTCAAGCACTTGCTCATCGGTCATAGAATAGCAGCCAGCTGATGAACATGCACCATGGACCATCAAATTCGAACCTGTGCGGCCGTGCGCTCGATCAAATCTGTTTGGAAAACCCATATTAAACGACAGATAATAACTCGAATTTGGGTTCATCTGATGTTTGCGGATACTGTAATATCCTTCAGGCGCCTGGCGGTCACCTTCCTTGTATTTTGGACCCAGCTTACCCGACCATTTGCAGATGCCGTAATTGGTGACAATCTCATAACGACCATTGGGTTTTTGCTTCCAGATTTCTAACGTGTTTTCTTCTTTGAAAATGCGCATCAAAATAGGTGAGCGCGTGGTCATGCCCTGCGCTTTCATCTTTTTAACGAGCTTATCTGGAAGAGGGTGTTCTGCTTTATTAGCAACAGATGTGAGCGTGTCATTACATCCTGCAAGAGCTAAGCTTGCCGCTAATACGACCCATTTAACGTTAGTAACTGTCATTCTTGTCCGCGTCACACAATTTCAAGTTATCGAATGGATTACTCATACCATTATGATGGTTTTTAAAACCTTACCACGCCTGGTTTAAAATTGCAGATAAACAGATTGTGATCAGCAAAATTTCACAACAGTAAGCGGTAGAGACGCCAAATGACGCAAAAATTAGCCTAAATTGCGGCCAATTGACAAAAACTTCTCGCGGCGCTGTAATTTTAGCTCTTCTCGGGATTTACCAGATAGATCAGCTAACGAGGATTTAATCACATCACGAACACCATCAATCACTGTTGCTGGTTCGCGGTGCGCACCACCCATTGGTTCTGAAATAATACCGTCGACGATCCCAAGTTCTTTAAGATCTTGCGCGGTGATTTTCATATTTGTTGCTGCATCTTTTGCACGCGCTGCATCGCGCCACAAAATAGAGGCTGCACCTTCAGGTGAAATCACGCTGTAGATTGAGTGTTCAAGCATATAAACTTTATTGCCAACTGCGATAGCAATCGCACCACCTGATCCACCTTCGCCAATCACCACAGAAATAATTGGGACATTCAGCTTAAGGCATGTTTCAGTTGAACGCGCGATAGCTTCAGCCTGGCCGCGCTCCTCAGCACCAACACCAGGATAAGCGCCGGCTGTATCAACCAATGTGATAACCGGTAGATCAAAGCGGTCAGCCATTTCCATAACGCGAATGGCTTTGCGGTAACCTTCAGGACGCGCACTACCAAAATTGTGCTTGATACGTGATTGCGTGTCGTTACCTTTTTCGTGGCCAATCACTGCAACTGCTTGACCTTCAAAACGGGCAAGGCCGGATTGAATAGCTTCATCATTTGAAAACTTACGGTCACCAGCAAGTGGAGTAAATTCTGTAAATAATTTGGATGCGTAATCGATGAAATGCGGACGCGCAGGGTGACGTGCGACTTGTGTCTTCTGCCAAGGATTTAGTTTGGCATAAATCTCGCCCATGGCTTCACTCGCGCGGATTTCTAACCGCTCAATCTCGTCAGCTGTATCAACGCCTTCTTCTTTGCCAGAAAGTGTTTTTAATTCCCGAATTTGACCTTCGAGATCAGAGATTGGTTTTTCGAAATCAAGATAATGATGCATATTAGATCAACGCCAAGCACAATTGTTTAAAATTCAAGTCTCTATGTAAGCCCAAACACGGCATAATCAAGGAGAAGCTGCTTCTCACATGATTTTTAGTTCTAATCAAACTTTTTGTGCGTTTTGGCAAGAGGATGATGCTCATTGACGAGTTTTTTCAGCCTCTCATCCAAAACATGTGTGTAAATTTGGGTGGTTGAGATGTCTGAATGGCCCAAAAGCTCTTGCACCGCGCGTAAATCAGCGCCGTTTGACAACAAATGAGACGCAAATGCGTGCCGCAAAACGTGGGGCGATACTTTTTCAACGTCAATTTGCGCTTGCGCTGCGATGGATTTGAGCTCTCGGGCAAAAACCTGCCGCGCCAAATATCCTGTTTTTGAATTTGCCGGGAACAAAAAAGGCGTTTCTTCGGGATTCTTTTGTTTGGCTTGATGTGCTTCCATCGCCGCTAGATAATCGGCCAAAGCGGATTTTGCCGCTTGTGAAATAGGAACCAAACGTTCTTTATTGCCCTTACCTTTAATGATCAAAAACGGTTCTTCTCGTTTTAACACACCAATTGGCAGAGCAACGAGCTCGCTGACGCGCATCCCGGTCGCGTATAAAAGCTCCAACAAGGCCCTAAATCGTGTTTTGCTAATAAGATCTTTATCGCCCTTGGCAGACTTTGCTGCAGCTTCTGCAAGGTCTAGCAACTGTCCTACTTCATCCTCTGACAGAGTTTTTGGCAGTTTAAGACCAGATTTTGGCGCATCTATTATGCCTGTTGGATCATCATCTAAAATACCCTCGTCATGTAAAAAGCGATAAAATTGCTTCATAGACGAGAGGTGGCGAGACTGCGATGATGCCGCATATCCCTCATCAGACATTTGTTTCAGATAGGCTTTGATATCATCCGATGTCGCCTTGTTGAGGCTTGTTCGTCGTTCCGATAAAAAGTTTGAAACTTCCGTTAGATCGCGCTGATAAGATTCAATTGTGTTATCAGCAGCGCCACGCTCAGCAATCATCATTTCTAAAAATGCTTCAAGGTGGGCGGCGCTAAGGTCTCGTTTCATTTGTCTTTATATAGTTTTTCGCTGGGTACGCGGATTGTCACTTCGCGGTCTTTTGGTTCCACAAATTCTACCAGCGCGTACATTGTGCCATAGCATATTCCGACGATAACTCCGATAACGAACAGCAATCTGAAAAGTGATGGCAAGTTTAGATATTCCTGAAAATTGAGAACCTATCCCGTTTTTATGGAACTTATCTGTAATCCGCAAGGTCTGAATTTAGCGCATGCGTGGTAAAAACCGAGCGATTACCCTTGACCTGCATCGCTTGGTGCATGATAGGAGAGGGGAAAATTGGAGCATTAAAATTGGCAGCAGTTTCTGAAAGCAAGTTGAAAGAGGCAGGTGACGCCGCGCGTTTGGCGCTTGGCGATCGTAATCTTGTGCTTGTCGGGCTTATGGGCGCTGGAAAATCGGTTATTGGCAAGCTGTTGGCGCAATATACGGGCCTACCTTTTGTGGATACCGATGACGAAATCGTTGCTGCTGCGCAAATGCCGATTACCGAGATTTTTGCGCAATATGGTGAACCTGAATTCCGTGCACTTGAATCGCGTGTTGTAAAACGCGTGTTGCAAGATGGCCCACAAATCGTTTCAACAGGTGGCGGTGCGTTTATGAATGAAGAAACGCGCGAAAACATCTTAAACAGTGCATTATCACTGTGGCTTAACGCGGATTATGATGTGCTCTGGGCGCGCGTTTCAAAACGTTCAACCAGACCATTATTGCAGCAGCCTAATCCGCAAAAGATCCTGCGGGATTTGATGGATGAGCGTTATCCGATTTACCGCCTTGCAGATGTTTCGGTAAAATCTCGAAATGCACCCAAGCAAAATGTAGCGTATGATGCTGCAAGACTAATAGAAAAAAGCGGTGATATCATCGCAACTAAACACAAGGTTACTTTGTAAATGTCTGATCAAAATATCAATACGGAATGTGTCTCGGTTTCTTTGCAGGATCGTTCATATGACATTTTGATTGGCCGTGGTTTGATGAAAGATGCAGGCGCTGAAATTGCCAAACGTCTTCCAAATGCCAAAGCAACAGTTATTACTGATGAGACGGTTGCTGAAAACTATCTAGCGCCTTTGACCGAGAGCTTGAAAAGCGTTGGCATTGAAATTGATCCGCTTGTTTTAAAACCCGGTGAGAAGACCAAAAACTATGAGAATATGGAAGCAGCATGCGACCATATTCTTAAATGTAAGCTTGAGCGCGGCGATGCGGTAATTGCGCTTGGTGGTGGGGTGATCGGTGATTTAACTGGTTTTGCAGCCGGGATCGTGCGCCGAGGCATGAAATTTATCCAAGTTCCAACAAGTCTGCTTGCTCAGGTAGATTCCTCCGTTGGAGGTAAAACAGGGATTAATACCTCAGCTGGTAAAAATCTGGTCGGTGTTTTCCATCAGCCGCAATTAGTGCTGGTTGATACAGATACGCTGGATACATTGTCACCACGTGAAATGCGTGCAGGTTATGCTGAAGTTGCCAAATACGGTTTAATCGATCGCCCTGAGTTTTTTGAGTGGCTTGAGAAAAACTGGCAAGGCATTTTTAATGGTGGACCTGAGCGAATTGAAGCTATTGCAACAAGTTGCCGAGCCAAAGCTGAGGTCGTTGCAGCTGATGAATTTGAGCATGGCACACGTGCGTTGCTCAATCTTGGGCACACTTTTGGTCATGCGCTTGAAGCAGCTACAAACTACGATAGCAAACGCCTTGTACACGGTGAGGGTGTTGCGATTGGAATGGTGCTTGCTCACAAGTTTTCTGCACGAATGAACCTATGCAGCCCTGATGATGGTGCGCGCGTTGAAAAACATCTTAGAGAAGTTGGTTTACCAATTTCAATGAATGATATTGACGGGGAGCTTCCTTCTACCGATATACTGATGGAACATATAGCTCAGGATAAGAAAGTTTCGCGTGGCGAGTTGACTTTTATTCTGACTAAAGGGGTTGGAAAATCCTTTGTAGCTAACAATGTGCCAGAAAATGAAGTTTGGCGCTTTATCGAAGAGACACGAAATGCTTGATGCTTTTGTGCAATTTGTCATCGAAAATTGGGTGACACTTGCAACGATTATTTTTCTTATCTGCTTATCTGGGTTTTTCTCAGGTTCAGAAACAGCGCTAACGGCTGTATCTCGTGCACGCATGCACTCCTTTGAGAATAATGGTGAGCAGAAAGCGGGCATTGTTAACAAGTTGATTGAACGACGTGACCGATTGATCGGCGCATTGCTCATTGGCAACAACCTGGTCAATATTTTGGCGTCTTCACTTGCAACAAGCATGCTTTTGTCGATTTTTGGCGAATCTGGTGTTGTATTTGCAACTTTGATCATGACCGCTGCGCTTGTGGTATTTGCTGAAGTATTGCCAAAGAGTTGGGCGATCTCAACACCTGATAAATTTGCAATGTTTGTTGCTCCGATCATTCGCCCGTTTGTGCTCGTGGTTGGGCCGCTTTCAACATTGATCAATGCGCTGGTTCGCGCGATCCTAGGGATATTCGGTATTAGTCTTGCCTCTGATGCATCTATGTTATCCCCGCAAGAAGAAATCCGTGGAGCTGTGGATTTGCTTCACCGCGAAGGCTCGGTTGTCAAAGCAGATAAAGACCGATTAGGCGGCGTGCTTGATCTCGGTGATTTGGAAGTATCCGATGTGATGGTGCATAGAACGTCGGTTCAAATGCTAAACGCGGATGACACAACAGCGCATAATGTGAAGACCATTTTGGAAAGCCCATATACGCGTGTTCCTCTTTGGCGGGGTGAGCCGAACAACATTATTGGTGTTATACATGCCAAGGATTTATTGCGCGCACTTGCCGCTGCAGACAATAAAGTCAGCAATATTGATATTATGAAGATCGCTCAGAAGCCTTGGTTTGTGCCAGATGCAACAAATCTTAAGGACCAGCTGAACGCATTTTTGCGTCGTAAAGCACATGTTGCAATTGTCATTGATGAATATGGCGAGTTCGAAGGTCTTGTGACACTTGAAGACATTTTGGAAGAAATCGTTGGCGAGATTGCCGATGAGCATGATCTGGATGTGCAGGGTGTAAGCCAGCAAGCAGATGGATCTGTAATCGTTGATGGTTCAGTACCGGTGCGAGATCTAAATCGCGCGTTTGACTGGTCGTTACCTGATGAAGATGCAACGACAGTGGCCGGGTTGGTTATTCACGAAAGTCAGATTATTCCTGAGGAAAAACAAGCGTTTACCTTCCATGGAATGCGGTTTATTGTGCTTAAGAGATCAAGAAACCGCATCACTAAACTAAGTTTACGTCCCGCTTCACAGACGATTGTTTAAACGTTTTTACCAGCGTTTTGCTTCACCTGGGGCTGATAAATCAAGCGCCAATGCGTGCAGACCAGCATCAAGTTCAGGCTTTAAAAGATCATTGATGGCGCGATGACGATTAACGCGTGATTGGCCATCAAACTCTGTTGCAACGAGTTGAATTCTAAAATGTGTTTCGCCTTTGCCGTCAAATGCTGGTTGATGCCCTGCATGTAAGTGGCTTTCGTTTATGACATTCATTTCAACAACGTTGAAATTCGAACGCAGTTTAGTTTCGATTGTGTCTTGCAACGACATGGCGGATTCCTTATTAATCTGTTTACGCCCTTACTCTCGAAAAAATGCAATTGGTCTATGGAAATTTGCAGTAATTCGGGTTACTCAGGACCGTTATATATTCGACTGATAGATGATTCATCTATCAAGAGCTAAATATTTATTTCTAGAACGCTGTTGTATTTAAAATATGAAACTTGATTCCAAATATTTCGATTCCATTAGGACTAAGCCGAAAGGCACGAAGAAAGGTTCTGCGAAAGCTGCGCAGGAAGAATCTTTATGCCAGTGGGATGGTTGCGATAAAAAGGGTGAGCACAAAGCCCCTGTAGGTCGCAATGCGGAAGGTAAGTATTTCAAATTCTGCGCCACACATGTGCGCCAATACAATAAGGGTTACAACTATTTTGACGGCCTTTCAGATAGCGAAGTTGCGCGCTATCAAAAAGAAGCTTTGACCGGTCACCGCCCAACTTGGGGCATGGGTGTTAACAAGAAGGTCAAGCATTCGCCGCTTAATGATCCAGGGCCATCAGGCAGTGCCGGTGCGCGTGCGCGCATGAACGACACATTCGGCTTCTTTGAAGAAGCTGCAAGTAAAACGCCTGAGCCACGTTTGCGTAAGCTGAAATCACTTGAAGCGAAAGCCTTTGAAACGTTGGGCCTGAAAGCAGATGCAACATCTGATGATATCAAATCAAAATACAAAGAACTCGTCAAAAAGCATCACCCCGATGCTAATGGCGGTGACCGCGGTTCTGAAGAACGTTTCAGAGACGTAATTCAAGCCTACCAAATGCTCAAATCCGCTGGATTTTGCTAAGCCGCGCCAGAGAGATTTTCCGGAGACAAGATGACAAATACAAGCACTCAAGCATCCAACACGCCTGACATTGAAGTTTCAGTTCGAGACTTGTTTGGTATTGATAGCGACATGAAAGTGCCCGCATATTCAACGCGTGCAGAACAAGTTCCTGAAATTGATCCTGATTATCTTTTCGATAAAGATACGACGATGGCTATTCTTGCAGGTTTTGCGTTTAACCGTCGTGTGATGGTCAGCGGATATCACGGTACTGGTAAATCAACGCATATTGAGCAAGTTGCTGCGCGTTTGAACTGGCCTTGTGTGCGTATCAACCTTGATAGCCATGTGAGCCGTATTGATTTGATCGGTAAAGACGCGATCATTGTAAAAGATGGTATGCAGGTTACCGAGTTTAAAGACGGTATTTTGCCATGGGCATATCAGAACAATGTTGCCTTGGTCTTTGATGAATATGACGCGGGTCGCCCGGATGTGATGTTCGTTATTCAGCGTATTTTGGAAACATCTGGTCGTTTGACATTGCTTGATCAAAGCCGTGTTATTCACCCGCACCCTTCATTCCGTTTATTTGCAACAGCCAACACGGTTGGTTTGGGTGATACAACAGGCCTTTACCACGGTACGCAGCAGATCAACCAAGCGCAGATGGACCGTTGGTCAATTGTGACAACATTGAACTACCTGCCGCATGATAATGAAGTTGATATTATTCTAGCCAAAGTGAAAAGCTTCTCTGGCGAAGAAGGTAAAGACAAAGTATCTCGCATGGTGCGTTTGGCGGATATGACACGTGCATCATTTATCGCAGGCGATCTATCAACTGTGATGAGCCCGCGTACGGTTATTACCTGGGCTGAAAATGCTGCAATCTTCGGTGATCTTGCTACAGCATTCCGCCTAACATTTATGAACAAATGTGATGAGCTGGAACGCGCGTTAGTTGCTGAGCATTACCAGCGTGCATTTAACGAAGAACTTAAGGAAAGCTCAGCTAACCTTGTGTTGAGTGCAGCAAGCTAACGGACGTTGATGAATGGCAGCTGGACGCGGCGATAACAGGAGAAAAAATCCTCCAGGGCAAATAGACGCTGAACCGATTAAGCGTTCTATTGCAGGATGCGTGCGCGCAATCTCTGGTGAGAAAGATCTCGAAGTTGTGTTCTCTAAGGACCCTCCGGGTATCTCTGAGGATCGCGTTCGTTTGCCGGAATTGCCAAAACGACCAACCTTGAAAGATCTTCAAGTTGTGCGCGGTATTGGTGATTCCATTGCTTTGAAAAAAGCGCGCCATAATGAAATGGTTCACCGCAAAATGATGCCGGAAGGTGCTGATGCGCGCGCTATTTTTGATGCAGTTGAGCATGCACGTGTTGAAGCGATTGGATCGCTCACCATGTCTGGGGTTGCTGACAATCTAAATGCCATGCTTGAAAACAAGTATGAGCAAAAGAATTATTCATCTATTCAAACTCGTGAAGATGCGCCGCTTGAAGAAGCGATTTCGCTGATTGTGCGTGAACGTTTGACCGGTGCGAAACCACCAAAATCGACTGGCCGTGTTGTTGATCTATGGCGTCATTGGATTGAGGAAAAAGCTGGTGGCGATCTTGATAATCTAATGGACAATATCGAGCATCAGGCAGATTTTGCACATTCTGTTCGAGATATGCTGGTTTCTCTTGATGTTGCAGAAGAATATCAAGGTGATGAAGAGCCTCCCGAAGAGCAGGATAATAATTCATCTGAAGAAGAGCAGCCGCGTTCTGAAGAGCAAAATACTGAAGAGCTTGATGAAGAGGCTGGTTCTGACACTGCACCAGCTGAAGAAAATGATACCGCAGATGATCAGATGGAAGAAGGCGAGCAAGACGGCGCTGAATTATCTGATGATGATTTCACCGATGATGGCGATGAAGAAGCTGAAACCCCGGGTGAAACAAAGCGTCCTGATAGTCAGTTTGATGAGCTGAATGAAAAGCTCGACTATAAAGTCTTCACCCAAGAGTTTGACGAAGTTATTACCGCTGAAGAGCTCTGCGATGAAGAAGAATTAGATCGTCTGCGTGGTTTTCTCGATAAGCAATTGGCGCATTTGTCTGGTGCGGTATCGCGTCTTGCCAATAGACTGCAACGCCGTTTGATGGCACAGCAAAATCGCTCTTGGGATTTTGACCTTGAAGAAGGCCATCTTGATACAGCGCGTTTGCCGAGAATTATCATCGATCCAACGCAATCTCTGTCTTTCAAGCGTGAGCGCGATACGAATTTCCGCGATACTGTTGTGACATTGCTGATTGATAATTCAGGTTCTATGCGTGGGCGTCCAATTACTGTCGCTGCGACATGTGCTGATATTTTGGCACGTACGCTTGAACGTTCAGGTGTGAAGGTTGAAATCCTTGGCTTTACAACAAAAGCTTGGAAGGGTGGACAATCACGCGAAAAATGGTTGGGTGATGGTAAGTCTCCTGCGCCTGGTCGATTAAACGATCTACGTCATATCATTTATAAATCAGGTGATGCCCCTTGGCGTCGTGCCAGACGTAATCTTGGTCTAATGATGCGCGAAGGTTTGCTTAAAGAAAACATCGATGGTGAAGCGCTAATCTGGGCGCATAATCGTTTGTTGATGCGTACTGAGCATCGCCGGATTATGATGGTGATTTCAGATGGTGCGCCTGTGGATGATTCCACATTATCGGTCAATAACGGCAATTATCTTGAGCGCCATTTGCGTGGTGTGATTGAAGAGATTGAAACAAAATCTCCGGTTGAATTGCTCGCCATTGGTATTGGGCATGATGTGACGCGTTACTATCGTCGCGCGGTGACAATCGTTGATGCAGAAGAACTTGCCGGCGCTATGACGGATCAGCTTGCTGAGCTCTTTGGTGAGGAAAGTTCAAAAGACAAACGCGGGGCGCGGAGGGCCAGCTAGATGACCCATCGCCCGGTAATTGCAGCTCTATTGCTCTCGCTAGGTTTGTCGACGGCTTCCTTTGCTGAAACCTTTAACGCAGATATCAGTGTTCGCCAGATCGCAAATTTCAAAGTGGGTTCTGAGGAAAAAATCTTCGGCGCGTTTGAGTTTTTGGGTGGTATTGAGTTTGAGTCTGACAATGATTTGGTTGGCGCAATTTCAGGCTTCCGATTTTTAGATGATCGAGCAACCTTTTTAGCTGTGGCCGACACAGGTTATTGGTTTAAGGGCAAGCTTGAGCGGAGTGCAGATGGGATGCCGAAAGGCATGTCGTCATTTCAGATCGCATCTATATTGGATCAACACGGCAATGCCTCACGCGAGAAATGGCAATTTGATGCTGAAGGATTGGCCATCAAAGACGGGCAGGCATTTGTTAGCTTTGAGCGCAATGCGCGCATCGATGGCTATCCGTTAGATAATGTTTTGACAGCATCTGTTGAAGCCAATGTGCCCGTGCAAATTCCGGCCTATGAGTTCAGACGCAATGGCGGGCTTGAAGCCTTGGCAGTGTCTCCCATTAATTCTGCGCTTAAAGGCGCCATGGTTGCCCTGTCAGAGCGTAGTGTGGATGAAAACGGCAATCTGTTCGCCGCGATCGTCGATGGACCACAGGCGGGCGTATTTACAGTGAAACGAAATCCGCCGTTTAATATAACGGACGCTGATTTCTTGCCCAACGGTGATCTTTTATTGCTCGAAAGACGATTTAACATCGCATCGGGTGTGGGTATGCGCATTCGGCGCATTTCCGGGTCTGAGATCAAAAAAGATGCGGTTTTGGATGGTGATGTCCTGCTCGAAGCAGGGGCCGGTTATCAGATTGATAATATGGAAGGCTTGAGCATTACCAAAGACGAAAAAGGCCACATAAATGTGACCTTAGTTTCTGATGATAATCATTCATTCTTACAACGAAATTTATTGCTCGAATTCAGGCTTGTCGAATAGTCGTTTAAGCAGCTTGCGTTTGAGACTTGGCTGTAAGATATGGCAGAGCTGCGCCATAAGGCACAAGCATTGCAAAACCAACGATCAGTTTCACGCCTAGATCGCCGAGTGCCCAAGAAACCCAACGAGGTGCCTCAGCTGCGAACAATCCAAGAAGCGGTGCAACTTCCATTGCAAAACCATCTTCAAAGCCTAAGAAGCCAAATGTTCCTGCAAATGCGATTGAGAAGAACAGCACTGTATCGACAACCGAACCGATGACGGATGAGATCAAAGGTGCGCGCCACCATGCAGCGTTACGCATTGAATTGAAGATGCTAACATCAAGCAATTGAGCGACCAAAAAGGCTGTGCCTGATGCGATCGCAATACGTGGTGTTGCGAGCCAGATAGACAGGCCAACAGCGATCAAGAAGCCAACCAAAACCACAATGCGTGCATTTTTTGCACCAAACTTGCGGTTGGTCATATCAGTGATCAGGAATGCGATTGGGTATGTGAATGCACCCCAGGTTAACAAATCGGCGAGATTATAATCTCCGATCGTGAAATTAACTGGGAATTGTACAAGATGGTTAGACGCTACAACAATGAACGCCATTAAACATACGAAAGGGAATATAGATTTTACATTTAGCATTTTTTTATCCTGGGTGATGCCACCAGTTGAAATAAAGGCAAGCCTTATTCAGACTTGCCCAGCGAAAAAATCGATCTAAAAAATTAATTAAGCAGCTTCTGCCAATTTTTTAGTGATTTGTTTTTTGATCAAGCGAGCGCGTGTTGATAGTTCAGCATCGCTAGCTTTAACAAGGAATGCATCCAAACCACCACGGTGTTCAACAGAACGTAGCGCGTTTGCAGAAATGCGCATGCGGAAACGCTGGTTTAGAGCTTCTGACATCAAAGTTACATTGCAAAGGTTTGGCAAAAACTTGCGTCTTGTGCGGTTTTTCGCGTGGCTCACATTGTTGCCAGACAGAACACCTTTAGCTGTTAATTCACATGTACGAGACATTTCATTCACCTATTTTACTCGGATCGTCCAACAAGCAAAATGAGCGCGTCCAGCGCGTCAACTCGTAACGATCGATTGGAAAGTTGCGGTTTCATAGTCAGAAACGTTTAAAACGTCAAGCGTTTTGATGACTAACTTGCGACTTAAAATCATATTCTGGCATAATAAAACCATAATTACACTTAAGAAGCTATAGACCATCTATTTCAGGTGGAAAAAATATCAGGTATTCAAGACGGGTCGATTAGACATGCTTAAGATTTTAAATGTCACTTCTATGGTTTTCGCTCTGGTTTTAGGTGCGGGATCTGCGCAGGCTGAAACATTTAAGGCAACATCTGAATACAAAGTCCGGGTGCATGGTTTTCCCATTGCAAAAATAAATTTCTCAACGGAAATTAATGGTGATGACTATACTATTATTGGTAAAATCAAATCCTCAGCTCTAGCTGATATTGTCGGTAAAACACGCGGTGATACCAAAGTCGTTGGCAAGATAAGCCCAACACATCTGCAAGCCAAATCCTACCAGATCAATTACACAACTGGGAAAAAGTCTCGTGCTTTTGACGTTGAATATGATTTGAAGGGCAATGTGGTCAAAGCGCAGATGGTGCCACCGAGAAACCCGCTGCCTGCAGATTGGGTTGGGGTGAATAAAAAAGATCTCGCAGCTGTGGTTGATCCAATCTCGAGCCTTATCTTCCCGCTTAATTCACCTGTGTGCTCACGTACTGTTTCGATTTTTGATGGTGAGTCGCTCATTGACTTGCAGCTTGCCCATAAAGGACACAGACGTTTTAAAACAAAAGGTTTTAAGGGAAAGGTTGTGGCCTGCAAGGTCAAGTTTATGCCCAAAGGTGGGTATCGCTCAAACCACAGATCAGTGAAATATCTGCAAAATTCTAATGATATGGAAGTTTGGTTTGGCAAAAGCGAGGCGTTGCAAGCCTATGTGCCTGTTATGGCTAAAATCCCAACTAAGATCGGCATGGTGCAAGTAAGAGCATCCCGTCTCTAATTTCTCACATTATGCGCTTGAAGGTTTCCAATCTGGTGGCGCCATCTCAAACGATGTGAATTCAAATCCTGGCGCCACAGTACAACTAACCAGCGTCCAATCGCCCAATGGTGCTGCGCTTTGCCAGGCATTGGCTTTGACAATGCATTGTGGTCTTTGTCCTGATTTTAAATCCATTCCTAAAACATGCCGGGATGTATGCTTACCATCGTCTGAAATGTTCAACTCTAATGCATCACCTGCATGCCAGAGCCATACTTCGGACGCATCTGTTACTTTATGCCAGTGTGATCTCTGGCCTTTTTCCAAAAGATAATAAATGGCGGTTGATGCGCCGCGTGGTGCACCTTGCTCATCACGGAACGTTTGATGGTAATACCCGCCCTCAGGATGCGGTTGCATGTTGAGTATTTCAATGATTTCTGGTGCGGTTAATCCGTGAAGCGATGCCAATATATTCTCCGGTATTTCATAATCATCTAAGCCTTGCAGTTCGGCATAGATCATCTTACATCTTAGTCATGAACACAGATATCGTTGATTTTCGCGAATTTTACAATTCACGTTTGGGGCGTCGTGCGAGAAATAAGATCGCAATGGCATTATCAGCGTTATGGAAAACCAATGGCAAAGAACGGTTATTGGGTTTTGGTTATACCCTGCCGTATCTCGATCGCTTTCGCGCGGAGGCTGATCAAACGATCGCCTTTATGCCCGCGCGGCAGGGTGCAATAGCTTGGCCACGTCATGAGCCTTGCGCAGTATCATTGGTATTTGATGAAGAGTTACCGTTGTCAGATGGTTCAATTGACCGGATTTTAATGGTGCATTCTTTGGAGTTTACCGAAAATCCAGAAGAAACACTAAAAGAATTATGGCGGGTATTATCGCCCAATGGTCGGATTATGATCGTTGTTCCTCATCGTAGAGGCTTGTGGTGCAGGTTTGAGCATACCCCTTTTGGTGCGGGGCAGCCTTATTCAAAAGGTCAACTTTCAAGCCTGTTACGCGC
>JAHDEP010000267.1 GCA_020628775.1 Rhizobiaceae bacterium
TTCGCGATCGGATGTGGAGAAAGACTATGAATACATCAGTTGAATCACTTGATAAGAACAAAGTGAATGTAATGGACCCAATTTGGGATACCATCCGCAAGGAAGCTGAAGAAGCAGCGCAAGCTGATCCAGTACTTGCAACATTCCTCTATTCAACGATTTTGCAGCAGCCTTCACTTGAAGAAGCTGTTATTCACCGTGTCTGCGAACGTCTTGACCATCCTGATCTGCAAGCCAGCGTTATTCGCCAAACTTACATGGAAATGTTGGCCGATGATCCAAGCTGGGGCGCAACTCTGCGTGTTGATATTCAAGCCGTTTATGATCGTGATCCAGCATGCAGCCGCTTTATTCAGCCGATTTTGTACTTTAAAGGCTTTCACGCCATCCAGACGCATCGTTTGGCCCATTGGCTTTGGAATAAAGGCCGCGTTGATTACGCGCTTTATTTGCAATCGCGCTCTTCAGCGATCTTCCAGACAGATATTGATCCTGCATCCAAGCTTGGCAAAGGCCTGTTCTTAGATCACGCAACAGGCATTGTTATTGGGCGCACAGCTGTTGTTGGCGACAATGTTTCTATCTTGCAAAACGTCACACTAGGCGGCACGGGTAAAGAAGGTGGCGATCGCCATCCGAAAATTGGCTGTGGTGTCTTAATTGGGTCAGGCGCAAAGGTGCTTGGCAATATCGAAATTGGTAACTGCTCTCGCATTGCTGCAGGTTCTGTGGTTTTAAAACCCGTTCCAGCAAACAAAACAGTTGCAGGCGTACCAGCACGCATTGTTGGTGAAGCAGGGTGCCAAGAACCGTCACGTGCAATGGATCAGATGATCAATTCATCATCTCAAGATGTGTCATCAGAAGATGAAGGTTCATAAAGAATACGCTTTAAATTTATCATCTCACGTGGCAAAAGACGTGAAACGAATCGCAAGTACGGAGAATGCGGCAGATGAACCCTGATGAAATCAAAAAACTAGATGCGTATCTAAAGCGTGTTTTTAATCCTTCTTTTGAAGTGCGCACGCGTCCTAAAAAGGATGATTCTGCAGAAGTTTACTCCGGTGATGAATTTCTTGGTGTGATTTATCTTGATGATGAAGATGGCGATCGTTCATTTAATTTCTCCATGGCGATCTTGGACGTCGATCTATAGATCCTCATAGTTTTAGATATTTAAAAGCGGGCAGGATGTGATTCTGCCCGTTTTTTTGTGCCTATTGATTAACCACTCTGCTCGTTAAAACGATTGAAATTATTGGATAAAAATAATTGCGGAATTTTAATCGATTTTATTCTGGCTAAATAATTATTCTTGTGAATAGAACAGCGGAACTGCGGGTGTTTTGTCCAATTTGTTAAGAAATTTGCATAATTGATCATTCCAGCATGACGCAACTCTATTATTCCAAGACGGAGATGAATGACCAATGGCGGAAAATAGCTCAGAAGATCTAGATCTGGATCGTATTTTATCAATCGAAATCGCACGTGTTACAGAGCGCGCAGCTGTGGCTGCAGCAAAGCTTCGTGGTCGTGGTGATGAAAAAGCGGCTGACCAGGTTGCAGTTGATGCCATGCGCACAGAATTAAACAAGCTCAGCATCAGCGGTACGATTGTGATCGGTGAAGGCGAGCGTGATGAAGCACCAATGCTTTATATCGGCGAAGAAGTGGGCACCAAAAATGGCCCTGAACTTGATATCGCCCTAGATCCGCTGGAAGGCACAACCATTTGTGCGAAGAATATGCCGAACTCTTTGGCCGTGATTGCTTTTGCCAACAAAGGTAAGTTGCTCTACGCCCCGGATGTTTACATGGACAAAATCGCTATTGGTCCGGGCTATCCTGAAGGCACAATTTCAATTGATGCGACGCCTGCAGAAAACCTAGCTGCCATTGCAAAGCATAAAGGCGTTGAAATCGGCCAGGTTTGCGCATGTATTCTAGATCGCCCACGTCATGCGAAACTTATCGCTGAAGTTCGCGAATGTGGCGCTGCAGTGCGTTTGATCGGCGATGGTGATGTTGCTGGTGTGATCTACACAACAGATCCTGAAGAAACTGGTATCGATATTTATATGGGTACAGGCGGCGCGCCAGAAGGTGTTCTTGCTGCAGCCGCGCTTCGTTGCACAGGTGGTCAGATGCAAGGCCGTTTGTTGTTTAAATCACAAGATCAAATTGATCGCGCGGCGACAATGGGTGTCTCCGATCCAAACAAGGTTTATGATCTTACTGAGCTTGCAAGCGGCGATGTGATGTTTGCAGCAACTGGTGTGACCGATGGCGATATGCTGCAAGGCGTTCGTTTTAAAGGAAACGCGATCTCAACACATACATTTGTGATGCGTTCATCAACAGGTACTGTGCGCGAAATCAAAGCGACACATCGTGAAGGTCAAAAATTTGCCTAGCAAATTCTAGATCAACAACACGTTGCAATTATCGACAGGCCTCATTATCAATGAGGTCTGTTTTTTTATGGCTATGTAAAGTCATACTGTTGAAGGTGTCATCTCGTGTCAGACAATGTCTTTATGGGCGTGGAAGCCTCGCTTACTGGCCAAAAGTGGATCTCACGGCTCGATAATATCGGCCAGAACACTGCGCTCGACATTGCACAAAAGACCGATATCCCCGAACTTATCGCGCGAGTGATTGCGGCCAGAGGGGTAACATCTGAGCAAGCGAGCACATTTTTAGCGCCATCCATTCGCGATCTTATGCCCGATCCATCAACCATGACAGATTGTGATGATGCAGCTGCACGTATCATGCAAGCTGTCCAAATGGGTGAGCGCGTGGCGATTTTTGGTGATTATGATGTTGATGGTGCATCCTCATCTGCGCTGCTATCACGGTTTTTAACCCATCTGAACGTTCCCAACGAGATCTATATTCCAGATCGGATTTTTGAAGGCTACGGCCCTAATCCCAATGCGATCGCAGAGCTTATTGAAAAAGGCGCGCAACTGATTGTCACCGTTGATTGCGGATCCACAAGTTTTGAAGCCTTGGAAAAAGCCAAAGAGCTCTCGTGCGATGTTGTGGTTATTGATCACCA
>JAHDEP010000268.1 GCA_020628775.1 Rhizobiaceae bacterium
ATTATAGTCCACTCCAGTAATGAGAGATTAGGTTAAAAAAATGGCAAATATCGATTTCCGCCCACTAGGCGACCGCGTTGTTGTACGCCGCGTTGAGTCAGAAGAAAAGACTGCTGGCGGTATTATTATCCCAGATACAGCAAAAGAAAAACCATCTGAAGGTGAAGTTGTTGCAGTTGGCGCTGGCGCGCGTGACGACAAAGGTGCACTTGTTGCGCTTGAAGTTAAAGCTGGCGACAAAGTGTTGTTCGGCAAATGGTCAGGCACAGAAGTTTCACTTGGTGGTGAAGAGCTTTTGATCATGAAAGAATCCGACATCATGGGTATCTTGGGCTAAGCCTTTAGATAAACACACAACAAATTTAGTTAAATCTAGGGCCCTTCCCGAATAATTGAGGAACCGCCCCAAGGAGAAAAAACATGGCTGCTAAAGAAGTAAAATTTGGCCGTTCAGCTCGCGAGAAAATGCTTAATGGCGTTGATATTCTTGCAAATGCTGTAAAAGTTACACTTGGCCCAAAAGGTCGTAACGTTGTAATCGACAAATCATTTGGCGCTCCACGCATCACAAAAGATGGTGTTTCAGTTGCAAAAGAAATCGAACTTGAAGATAAGTTTGAAAACATGGGCGCACAAATGCTGCGCGAAGTTGCTTCTAAAACTAACGATGTAGCTGGTGACGGTACAACAACTGCAACAGTTCTTGGTCAAGCAATCGTTCGTGAAGGCGCAAAAGCTGTTGCTGCTGGCATGAACCCAATGGATCTTAAGCGTGGCGTAGACCTTGCTGTTACTGAAGTTATCGCAGCACTACAAGATGCAGCTAAGCCGATCAAAACTTCTGAAGAAGTTGCGCAAGTTGGTACAATTTCTGCAAACGGCGAAAGCCAAATCGGTGAAGATATCGCTGAAGCTATGCAAAAAGTTGGCAACGAAGGCGTTATCACTGTTGAAGAAGCAAAAACTGCTGAATCAGAGCTTGAAGTTGTTGAAGGCATGCAGTTCGACCGCGGTTACTTGTCTCCATACTTTGTGACTAACACAGAGAAAATGATCGCTGAACTTGAAGACTGTTACATTCTTCTTCACGAGAAAAAATTGTCTAACCTACAAGCAATGCTTCCTGTTCTTGAAGCTGTTGTTCAGACATCAAAACCACTTCTTATCATTGCTGAAGACATCGAAGGCGAAGCTCTTGCAACGCTCGTTGTTAACAAACTACGTGGTGGTTTGAAAATTGCTGCTGTTAAAGCTCCTGGCTTCGGTGATCGCCGTAAAGCAATGCTTGAAGACATCGCAATCCTAACTGGTGGCCAAGTGATTTCTGAAGATGTTGGCATCAAACTTGAAAATGTAACTTTGGACATGATGGGTACTGCAAAACGCGTAAACATCACTAAAGAAACAACAACTGTTGTTGATGGCGCTGGTCAAAAAGCTGAGATCGAAGGCCGCGTTGCTCAGATCAAAGCTCAAATCGAAGAAACATCTTCTGACTATGACAAAGAAAAACTTCAAGAGCGTCTTGCAAAACTTGCAGGTGGTGTTGCTGTTATCCGCGTTGGTGGTTCAACTGAAATCGAAGTTAAAGAGCGTAAAGACCGTGTTGACGATGCATTGAACGCGACACGCGCTGCTGTTCAAGAAGGTATCGTTCCTGGTGGTGGTACAGCACTTCTTCGTGCTTCTGCTGCGATTAAAGCAGTAGGTGCAAATGCTGACCAAGACGCTGGTATCAACATCGTACGCCGCGCGCTTCAAGCACCTGCACGTCAGATCGCGGACAATGCTGGAGACGAAGCTTCAGTTGTTGTTGGCAAGGTTCTTGAAGAGTCATCAGCAACATACGGCTACAACGCTCAAACAGGCGAATATGGCGACATGATTGCAATGGGTATTGTTGATCCGGTTAAAGTAGTTCGTACAGCGCTTCAAGATGCAGCATCTGTTGCTGGTCTATTGATTACAACTGAAGCAATGATCGCTGAATTGCCACAAGACGCTGCTGCTCCTGGCGGAATGCCTGACATGGGCGGCATGGGCGGTATGGGCGGCATGATGTAAATCATACCTTCCATTTCGGAAAAATTGAAAGAGCGGTTTTCGAACCGCTCTTTTTTTATGCGTAGAATTGCAGCTGTTTCATTTTGGAACAATTTTATGAAACGTTTACCATTAACCGTAAGATCGTATTATGCTTGATAAATCATTTTATACTGGTTATTACAACCGAAGTGTTCGCCATAGTTGAACTTATGGCCGCGGCATGAGCGCCGCACTCGGTAAAGGTATTTTCAAATTTTTGATAAAGACCCGCATTCGCACACCGGATGATCGAGCTTTGAATACATGTCCCCCCGTGTTTCAGTTCGAGAGTAGTGCCCGTGTTCAAAGTCATGACAAGACCCGCCCGCATCGCGGCCCAAACCTCGTTTGGGGACGCCAAATTAAACCGCAAACAATTAGAGCATTTTTGCCGTATTGAGGAATGGTCGGCAGATATCGAAACTGGCCAAATTAAACTCGGTCCGATTTCATCTAAGCTTCATGGTGTTGATATGATGAATTGCGGCCTTTCAAATGTCATCGCTTGCTATGAAGAGAATGATAAGGCAAGCATTCTGCAGATTTTTGAAACGATCACAGAGCAATCCACTTCATTCACTTATACCACAACGCTTGAATGTGAATATGGGACGCAACAGCCGGTTTTCTGCATTGGCGAGTCCGATTTAGACACAAATAATGGTGGAACCATCTCTGGAATCTTTATTTTTCCTTATGTTCCCAATGATAAAGTGAATAATTTTATTCAATAATATCAGTATATTATTCGATTTATCACAAAATTTGCATTTTTTCTTTTTTAAAAATGATCCAATTCGATTTAGCAACCGTAAAACTATCTGTTAGTGCGAAATAACCCGCAGTTTTTCGTGCTGGCATGTAGCTCCCGCAGGGCTGCAAGGTTAGCAAATTCAGCGCCCGAACGTTGCTAACCAAACTAATCAGTCGTGAACTGACGAAAGGCCGTCTCTTTGAGGCGGTCTTTCCTTTTGGGTCGACAA
>JAHDEP010000269.1:0-1188 GCA_020628775.1 Rhizobiaceae bacterium
TTTCAAGCGTCGCGGATCATGACCGGAAGCGAGATAATATTCATCAACCAATGCTTCGAGATCTTTGAGCGGGCCATAACTTTCTGCGCGCGTTAATGGCGGTGTAAGGTGGTCAATGATCACCGCAGATGTGCGGCGCTTGGCTTGCGTCCCCTCACCAGGATCATTGACAATAAACGGATAGATGTGGGGCAACGCGCCTAATATCACAGCGGGGAAACACTCTTTTGATAACGCTAATGCTTTGCCGGGTAGCCATTCGAGATTGCCGTGTTTTCCCATGTGAACGACAGCGTGCGCACCCAGCTTTTCACGCAAATAGAAATAGAAGGCGAAATATCCATGAGGTGGCACAAGGTCAGGCGAATGATAACTTTCGGTTGGATCAATATTATATCCACGCGCTGGCTGAACACCGACCACAACATTCCCAAACTTAGTAAGTGGAAGCTCAAAACGACCTTCATTTACAAATGGATCGTCTTTTGCATCGCCCCAACGCGTTTGAATCTGTTCCTGAACGGATTGAGGCAAATCGTTGAAATGACTCTGATATTCACCAAGTTCAAGTATTTCTCGAACTTCTTGAATCTGTTTTTGATCATCTCTATCGCGTTTTGCATTGGTGGGACCGCGCTGAACAATATCCATCAATTCATCAGACGTCGAAGGCGCGTTTTCAACACTATATCCTTGCTCGGCTAAAGCGCTTAATACCTCAACCGTACTCGCTGGCGTATCAAGACCAACACCGTTTGCAAGCCGTCCATCTTGGTTAGGATAATTTGCCAAGATCAGCGCAACGCGCTTTTCAGCGTTTTCAGCAGCCTTTAATCGAGACCAGTTTTTTGCAAGCTCAGCAACAAACGCAATACCATCAGCATGCGGTTCATGACGAATAATATTTGTCTCGACGCGCTCATCAAAAAAGCCCGCAGATTTAAATGAAATTGCGCGCGTCATCACGCGGCCATCAATCTCGGGCAAGGCAACATTCATGGCCAAATCGCGAGAGGTCAAACCCTGCGATGACGTCTGCCAAGCATTGAAATCATTGCCCGCTAAAACCGCCTGCAAGACAACCGCGCCTTCTCTTTCAAGCACGGTCCGCTCGTGGACCATTCCCGGTTTAGAAACCGCAAATCCTGTTGCATTAATCACAACACCTGGATTTGTTTGATCAAACAA
>JAHDEP010000269.1:1288-3062 GCA_020628775.1 Rhizobiaceae bacterium
CCACCTTGTATAAGGTAATTCCATAAATGTTCGCAGGTTGCAGCATCTAAATTATTGAAACGATCAAGCTCAGGATCAGGTTTATCATCCCCGGGAAGCACAATAATTTTTACATTGTTATTATCTGCCGCTGCAAAAAGCGCCTCGATCGCATAGGAGAAATAGCTTGCACCACCCAAGGCGCGGATCACGATCAACTTTGCGGTTTTCGCCATACGCTCGACATAGGTATCAACTGACATCGGGTGCTTAAGCTGGGAAAGGTTTGCAAGCCGCCATTTCAAACCCGCAACGTCATCAACGGCAGCAGCAACACTTGCAACTTCTGTATCAGCAGCTGTTAAAAACAAAATATCGCCTGATGACTGACCGAGATCTACGGCCTCATCACCATCGTTTATTTCACCTTTTTGAGCGAGCAGAAGATGCATAAAGGTTTCCTATACCAGTGCTTGGATTTCTGCGGTGATGGCAGATTGATCGATGTCATGAAGACCGATAACGACCAAGCGAGAAGAGCGTGTTTCACCGCCCGTCCATGGACGATCATAATGCTGATCAACACGTGACCCAACGGCCTGAATGTTCAGGCGCATCGCCTTATCTGGCACATTCATGAAACCTTTCAGGCGCAAAACATCATGCTTTGAAATCACATCAGCAAGTGATTTACAAAAATCATCTGGCGCTGTGATCGCACCACATTCAACAACAAAGCTTTCAAATTCATCGTGGTCATGATGGTGGTGGTGATGATGATCATCCCCATGATCGTCATCATGGTGATCATGATGATGCTGCTCGTGATGTGATTTACGATTTTCGATATCATCTTCTGATCCAACGCCTAGACCAAGCAACACGTCTGACGGAACAACACCGTTTTTCGCAACGATCATCGCAGGCTTGCGCTTGATGGCGTTTTGCACGGTTTCGCGAACAGCGCCAAGCGTTTCTTCAGAAATCAAATCTGCTTTATTTAAGATGATCATATCCGCTGCGGTGAGCTGATCCTCAAACAATTCCTCAAGCGGGGTTTCATGATCAAGCATCTCGTCTTCTTGACGTTGAGCATCAACTTTGCTGACATCATGGGCAAATCTGCCATCGGCAACGGCAGCGCTATCTACGACAGTTACAACACCATCAACAGTCACTTGTGCGCTAATCTCAGGCCAGTTAAATGCCGCGACAAGCGGTTGCGGCAAAGCAAGACCAGAGGTTTCAATCACGATATGATCTGGTCGATCTTCGCGCTCAAGCAGCTTTTCCATCGTCGGGATAAAATCATCTGCAACTGTGCAACAGATACAGCCATTTGTAAGTTCAACAATATCTTCCTCGGTGCAGTTTTCTGCACCACAGCCTTTTAGGATATCGCCATCAACGCCCAAATCACCAAACTCATTGACGATAAGCGCAATTTTCTTACCGCCCGCATCCGATAACATCGAGCGGATCATTGTGGTTTTACCTGCACCTAAAAATCCGGTGATCACAGTGGCTGGAATTTTTGATTGTAACATGATTTAGCCTTTAAGTTTTGTGGGCAAGCCTGCGGTTATGAAGTAAACCTCATCAACAACTGCTGCTAATTTCTGATGTAATATTCCCGCGTGATCTCGAAAATCACGGGCCATTTTATTGTCCGGCACAATGCCTTGCCCGACTTCATTTGAAACAAAAATAATGGGTGTGTTGATGGATGAAATTGCATTGACCAGCGCATCACCAGCTGCATTTATATCCCGCTCTTCCATCATTAAATTCGTCA
>JAHDEP010000270.1 GCA_020628775.1 Rhizobiaceae bacterium
CCGGCGTCAATATCCACGCCAGCATCTGAATAAGTAAGGCCATTTTTGCCGTCTGTCACGTCAGATATCTCCAAGTTTGCCGATGCCATATTCAAGCTTTAGGCGTCAAATCGCATGTCAGCGCACAAGGTGCAAGGCATTTGCAAAATTATTCAGAACTCTTTTGTTATTGCGAATATTCCTTGAACGCGCCTATGATATTTTCGGTGTAGGTTTCATCGAAATTTAATAAAAACTACCCAGTATATTTTCCATAGTATTTACAAGTTTGGATTGTCTGCTGAGTGAAACATTTTAAGTGGAAAATTGCTAGACTGCGTGTGAAAACACGAGCAACACCCAAAAAGCTTTGGGTGCGTTATCTACTTGGTTTATCACTTATTTTTGCAGTTCTTGTTATCGGTCATAACAATTCACTATCCGTTATCAGTGCCGGTAAAGAGCATGCCAAGCTCATTAATATGGGCGGACAACAGCGCACGTTAAGTCAACAGATATTCATTTTAGCGGAGCGATATTATGAAAATCCGACACCTGAAGACCATGTTATTCTATCAAATTATGTAAATACGTTTTTTGACGTTCATAAAGAATTAACCAGCAACCCTGGCATGTCAGAAGAGCTAAAACAGCTCTATTTTGATGTTGGTGGTAAAAATAGATTAGATGCAGATGCGCGAAAGTTTGTCGCTAAAGTCTATATTATTTTAACTGGGCGGGTCGGAAGTCGAAAAAGTGAAGACGCATACGACTATATCAGAACCTCAGCGCCAATATTCTTGTTAGGCAAACTCAACCGCGCAGTCACCCAGCTAGAAAATGATGCGAAAAAAGACGTTGATGCGTTGGTCTTTAATCAGCGTTTATCGTTGCTCGCAGCTGCTGGTCTTTTGGTTGTTGAGTTCTTTGTCATTTTCCTACCGTCACAGCATTCAGTTTTGCGCGCTATCAGACGTTTAGAGCGCCATAGAAAATCATTGCGCAGCGCAAGAAGCGCGTTAGCTGCAAAGAATGAAGAGCTTAACGAGTCTTATGATCAGATGGAGCGCGCTGCATTACATGATGCGCTGACAGGGCTTGCAAACCGCCGTTATCTTGAACAAGAACTTGATGATCGTTTGAAGCGCTATTCAAAAGATAATGGTTCAATGGCGGTGCTTCATATTGATTTAGATAATTTCAAGCTGGTTAATGACACGCTCGGCCATGCCGCGGGTGACTTCGTGCTTGAGCAATCAGCCAGAATTTTCAACGAAAATGCACGTTCGTCTGACTTTATCTCACGAGTAGGTGGCGATGAATTTGTGATTGTCTCTGATAACCGTATTAATCGGACATCCGCTGAAGAAATTGCCAAGCGCATACTAGCTGCGTTTGAAGCACCATTAGTGTTCAACAACGAAGAGCTTATGGTCGGCGTGAGTATTGGTATTGATGTATTCTGCCCGAAAGAAAAAGTTGGCGAAAATTGTGTAAGCCAAATTCTTACCAATGCTGATGTGGCGTTATATCTTGCGAAAGAAAACGGTCGAAACCGATATGAAGTGTTCACCAACGAACATTATCACAAATTCATCGAACAGGCATCGCGCTTTAGCCGTCATTAAGTCTGCAATAAAACCAAGCAACACATAATTGAGCCAATTCAATTGATCTCATCGCTGTGCTTGATCTTCATCACAAAATTCTCGTTGAAGGCTGCAATATCTGCCAATTGCGCTAAATAATGGCTTTTAACTTGGCCTAGACTTCACTATATCTCAGTCAAATCAAACTTATGACGCCAATCTGGGAGGCTCGAAATGAGCACGCATATTTCTGCGAAAACTATCCGTCGTCAGGCAATTTTCTGGGGCATAACGCTTGCAATATTTGCGTTGTTCCTCATCATATTCAGCTCAATCTTGTTGCCTTTTGTGGTCGCAATGGCATTGGCATATTTTTTAGATCCGGTTGCGGATCGTCTAGAAGCTTGGGGCTTGTCACGGCTCTGGGCAACCGTCGTCATACTTTTCATATTCATTTTGATCTTCATATTAGCTTTGATGATCATTGTGCCGGTTTTAGTATCGCAGGCATCTGATTTTATTGAGCGATTGCCAAACTATGTGACGCAATTGCAGGAGCTTTTAACAGCGGAAAGCACAATTCTTCCTGATTGGATGAATGCTCAGATCGCTGCTATCAAAGAAGGGTTCTCTGGCGCGCTGGCCGAAGGCGCAGGCTTTTTAAGCAAGCTGTTCCAACAAATCTGGAACTCGGGCAAAGCTTTGGTGGATATTGCATCTTTGTTTGTCATCACCCCGGTTGTAGCGTTTTATCTCTTGCTTGACTGGGATGACATGGTGGCAAAGGTTGATAGCTGGATCCCGCGCGATCATGTGCATACTGTGCGAGATCTTACCAAGAAAATCGATTATGCCATCGCTGGATTTGTCCGCGGGCAGGGTTCATTATGTGTGATCCTTGGTGTTTTCTACGCCATCGGGCTCTCGCTGGTAGGGCTTAATTTTGGCCTTCTAATCGGAATATTTGCAGGACTTATCAGCTTCATTCCTTATGTTGGTTCACTCGTTGGACTTGTGCTATCGGTCGGTGTTGCCGTGGTTCAGTTCTGGCCTGAATATGGAATGATTGCGTTGGTGGTGGTGATTTTTGCAGCCGGACAGTTCCTTGAAGGGAATATTTTGCAGCCTAAACTCGTTGGATCACGTATTGGTCTGCATCCTGTTTGGCTGATGTTCTCACTTCTTGCTTTTGCAGCTCTATTTGGTTTTGTCGGCATGTTGATCGCTGTTCCAGCTGCTGCCGCTGTTGCCGTGCTTGTTCGTTTTGCAATTGAGCGCTATCTCGATAGCGATCTTTATATTGGTCATAAAGAAGAGGCATCAGCGGGCGCGCAAGATAAAGGGTCGCAAAATGAAAGCGATAAGGGTTGATCATTCGTGAGCACTGATCAATCCAATAAGCCCACTCAAGACAAGCCAAGTCAAATACCGCTTAGTTTTGACGTGACCCCATCAAAAGGCCGCGATGATCTTATCATTTCGC
>JAHDEP010000040.1 GCA_020628775.1 Rhizobiaceae bacterium
TGCTATGGATTTTAATCCTTGCGTTTTTTGGCGCGCTTGTTGCCGTATTTGGTAATAATTTGCCGCCAACGTTAAAAGCCAATGTAATCGGTGTGCAGGGCTGGATATTGGTGGCGTTTTTGCTGTTTATCATTTTCACATCAAATCCATTTATCCGCATATCGCCTGCGCCATTTGAAGGGCAGGATCTAAACCCGATTTTGCAGGATATTGGTCTCGCCATTCATCCACCACTTTTATATCTCGGTTACGTTGGGTTTTCGATCAGCTTCTCGTTCGCGATTGCAGCCCTTATCGAAGGTAAGATCGATGCTGCTTGGGCGCGCTGGGTGCGTCCTTGGACGCTTACCGCTTGGATGTTCTTAACCGCAGGAATTTCTATGGGTTCCTACTGGGCATATTACGAGCTTGGCTGGGGTGGCTGGTGGTTCTGGGATCCGGTGGAAAACGCATCCTTCATGCCTTGGCTTTTAGGAACCGCACTGCTGCATTCGGCTCTTGTGATGGAGAAGCGTGAAGCGCTTAAAATCTGGACTGTGCTTTTGGCCATCATGGCGTTTTCGCTGTCTTTACTTGGCACATTCCTCGTGCGTTCTGGTGTTCTAACATCGGTTCATGCATTTGCGACGGACCCAACACGCGGCGTGTTTATCCTGATGATCCTATGCGTCTTTATCGGTGGCGCACTGACACTATTTGCTTTCCGCGCATCGTCATTGCGCGCTGGGGGCATTTTTGCACCCATCTCACGCGAAGGCGCGCTTGTGCTCAACAACTTATTCCTGACCACAGCAACTATGACTGTGTTTGTCGGCACGCTTTATCCGCTGTTTTTAGAAGTGATCTCTGAGGAAAAAATCTCAGTTGGCGCACCGTTCTTTAATCTTACATTTGGCCCGCTGATGGTGCCGCTATTGCTGGCCATTCCAATTGGTCCGCTATTGTCGTGGAAGCGCGGAGATTTGCTGGGCGCAATGCAGCGCCTTTATGTGGCAATTCTTGGCGGCTTTGCCGTCGCGCTCATCGTTATTTATGTTCAGACCGGCGCACCAATCTTGGCAGCAGTCGGTATTGGCATTGGTATCTATTTAATGATCGGCGCAATGGCTGAATTGTGGACGCGCGCAGGCTTTGGACGAATGACGCTTTCGAAAAGCCTTGGACGCCTTAAAGGATTACCACGTTCAATTTATGGAACAGCAATTGCCCATTTCGGCGTTGGTGTGACGGTGATTGGTATTGTGGCGGTTAGCGCGTTTTCCTCTGAAGACATTGTGGCCATGCAGCCCAAAGATCAGATCCAAGCGGGTGGGAAGACCATCATCTTTGAAGGCTTGGAAAATGCGCAAGGGCCGAACTACCAGGTTCAAATCGGTCACTTCACCATCATGGAAGCCGGCAATGTGGTTGGTAAGACAACCAGCGAGAAACGCTTTTATCCTGCAAGGCAGATGCCAACAACAGAAGCTGGAATTGTAACCTATGGCGCATCACAGCTTTATGTGTCTTTGGGTGATCCTCAAGCTAATGGCGGTCTTGTTGTTCGCATTTGGTATAAGTCTTGGGTGACATTTATCTGGTTTGGCACGGTCTTTATGGTGCTTGGCGCAATCATCTCATTGAGCGATCGTCGATTGCGTGTGGGTGCACCAGCTGCGAAGAAGGCAAAAGTTGTCACCGAAGGAGCACGGGCATGAGAAAGGTCATAACCAGCCTTGTTGCGCTCTGCTTTTTTGTGCTTTCTGCACCGGCAATTGCGGTTAATCCGGATGAGATATTAGAAGACAAAGCGCTTGAAGAGCGTGCACGCGTTATCTCAGCGGATCTAAGATGTCTTGTGTGCCAAAATCAGTCCATCGATGATTCTGATGCCGATTTGGCGCGAGATCTCCGTGTTTTGGTGCGCAATCGCTTGGTTGAAGGCGACACCAATAAAGAAGTGATCGACTATGTCGTGTCGCGCTACGGTGATTTCGTGCTGCTCAAGCCTAGCTTCAGCGCAAAGAACCTTTTCTTATGGATAGCGCCAGCACTATTCTTATTAATTGGTGCACTCTTGGCCTTCGTAAAATTACGAAATCCTGATCACGAAAAAGTGAGCATTCCGCTCAGCGCAGATGAAAAAGATAAGTTAAAACAATTGCTTGATAAGTGATCGGTCGCCATTTGTGTTCTCAATGTGGCCGTAACATTACCAAAGTTTAATTTGCCTGCAATGGTTTTGTAATATCGCATTTCCTAAATTCAACTCATCAATCGATCTCCAGTCGATAAATTGAATATGAGGAATAAAAATGCCAAAAATCTTGAAATTATCGCCGAAAGCACTTTTGACGACAACAGCTGCAGCCGGTCTAGCTGCAACAATGCTCGTGACTGGTCTGCCGGTACAAAACAATGTCGCATATGCCGAAGCGGTTCGTGTAGAAGCTCCGCAGGCACCTGGATTTGCTGACGTCGTAGATGCGGTTTCCCCTGCCGTTGTCTCTGTTCGTGTGCAACGCGAAGTTACTCCCGTCTCGAATGATGATAGCCGTTTTAACTTTGATTTCGGCGGTCGTGGATTTGGTGATCTACCAGAGGATCATCCGCTGAAGCGTTTCTTTAGAGAATTTGGTGGTCAGGAAGATCGTCAAGATCGTGCTGATCGCAACAATCGTCGCGGTAATGGTGATGAGCGTCGCCGCTTGCGTCCTGTCAGCCAAGGATCAGGCTTCTTTATTTCTGAAGATGGTTTTGTGGTAACAAACAGCCATGTTGTTGGCGATGGTTCAGCATTTACTGTGATCACCAAAGACGGTGTTGAGCACGATGCAAAACTGATCGGTCGCGATCAACGCACAGATTTGGCTGTGTTGAAAGTCGAGCCAACAGAGAAATTCACATATGTCGCGCTTGCTGATGACAAACAAATCCGCGTTGGCGATTGGGTTGTTGCAGTTGGTAACCCATTTGGTTTGGGTGGCACAGTAACAGCTGGTATCGTATCTGCTCGTGGTCGCGACATCGGTGCTGGACCTTACGATGATTTCATCCAAGTAGATGCTGCGGTTAACCGCGGTAACTCAGGTGGTCCAACATTTAACCTAAATGGCGAAGTGATCGGTGTGAACACAGCTATTTTCTCTCCATCAGGTGGTAACGTTGGTATTGCCTTTGCGATCCCAGCCACAACAGTTCGCTCTGTTGTCGATGATCTGATCGAAAGCGGCGCAGTTGCACGTGGTTGGCTTGGTGTTCGCATTCAGCCAGTAAGCGCTGATATTGCGGAATCGCTTGGTCTTGCAGAACCACAAGGTGCGCTAGTATCGAACTCTGAAACTGATACGCCTGCCGCCAAAGCTGGTATCCAAGCGGGTGATGTGATCACCGCAGTTAACGGTGAGACTGTTGACGATGCGCGCGATCTTGCCAAGAAAATTGGTGCCTTCGACCCAGATACAGAAGTTGAGTTGACTGTTTGGCGTGCTGGTAAAGCAGAGACCATTAATGTGAAACTTGGAACGCTTCCTGTCGAGCAAGCGTTGGCTGCGAACACACCTTCGGAAGAAATTCCAGAGGAAGAGCTGAAACCAGCTTTCGTTGATGGTCTTGGCATTGCAGTTGAGCCAAATTCAGAAGGCCCAGGTCTTGTCGTTGCTGAAGTTGATAATGGCAGTATCGCTGAAGAACGCGGCATGCGTGCTGGTGATGTGATCGTTGCTGTGAACAATAGCGATGTGAAATCAGCTGCAGATGTTGCACAAGTTATCGACAAAGCTGCGAAAGATGGTCGTAAGGCTGCCTTGTTCCAAATCCAGCGCGATAACCAAAACAGCTTCATCGCGTTGCCGATTGACCAAGGCTAAACACTTTCCAGCCAATGGTTGAATGATCATTGGCTGGAAACTTCATTCCTGAGGGCGCGCTTTCCTCCCAATTTGCCTAACTTGCAAAAGCGTTTTCAGGATAACTTTAAGAGTCACGTGTCATCATGTCGCCCCCGATGTGTGGCTCTTTTTAGAAGCGGCGGTCGTCAGCGTATAAGAGGCCGCCGCTTCGTTTTATGTTGATAGAACAGGCGGCATACGGCGCAAAAAGTAGTGAAGTCTGTTCAATAGGGCAGAAATCTTTTAAAAGTTGAAGTCATGAAGATTCTTATTATTGAAGACGATTTGGAAACAGCGGCCTACCTCACTAAAGCATTTCGTGAGGCGGGATTAACTGTCGATCATGCAAGCGATGGTGACAGTGGTTATTTCCTTGCAACAGAAAATTCCTATGATGTGATGGTTGTGGATCGCATGCTGCCAAAGCGCGACGGGCTATCCATCATTTCTTCCCTCAGAGATCAGGGAAATGAAACACCTGTTTTAATCCTATCAGCTCTCGGCCAAGTCGATGACCGCGTTACGGGTTTGCGTGCAGGTGGTGATGATTATTTGACCAAACCTTATGCTTTTTCCGAACTATTAGCGCGCGTTGAAATTTTAGGTCGCCGCAAAGGTACCCGAGATACGGAAACAGTTTATCGTGTGGGTGATTTAGAATTGGACCGCTTAAGCCATGAAGTGCGTCGCGGTGGGCAGGTGATCAATCTACAGCCGCGTGAATATTCATTGCTAGAATATCTTATGAACAATGCTGGTCAGGTCGTAACCCGCACCATGTTGCTGGAAAATGTTTGGGACTATCATTTTGACCCACAAACCAATGTGATTGATGTGCATATCTCACGATTGAGATCGAAGATTGAAAAGGGTTTTGAAGGCTCTTTACTGCACACTATTCGCGGTGCAGGCTATATCCTCAAGGCCTCGGAGTAGTTCGCCGATGGCACGTCTCAACGCCATGTTGAAAACAACCGCTGTTCGGTTGTCACTTTTGTATCTGTTACTGTTTGTCGTATCCGCAACGGTTCTGTTGTTCTACGTGAGCGCACAAAGTGAAAAGGCTTTGCGTGGTCAAACCGAACGGGCAATTGAGCGTGATGTACGCACAATCAATAACACATATCGTAGAAGCGGTGTGAATGGTTTGGTGCGTCAGATTGAGCGACGCTCACGTCAACCCGGTTCAAGTCTATATATTATCGCTTCGCCAAATGGTGAAATCTTTGCCGGGAATGTCTCTGAAATTCAGCCGGGTATCTTTGATCAAGACGGTGATATTGATGAGCCGTTTAAGTATAAACGCTTTGGCGATTTTGATGCTGAATACACAGCGCTTGCCCATGTGATGCAATTGCCAAACGGTTTTAAACTGCTCGTTGGTCGCGATTTGGCTGAGCCGGATCGTTTCAACAGTTTGATAGAGCGCGCGCTAATGACGGCTCTTGCTATTATGGGCATTGGTGCGCTTGCGATTTGGTTCTTTGTTGGGCGTTCAGCACTTAAACGCATTGATAGGATGTCTGTTGCCAGTGAGAAGATCATGGCCGGTGATTTGTCTCAGCGCTTGCCCGTGATGGGATCGGGCGATGAATTTGATCGTATGTCGACCTCGCTCAATACAATGCTCGGCAGGATTGAGCAGCTTAACGAAGGTTTGCGGCAGGTTTCTGATAACATCGCTCATGATTTGAAAACACCGCTGACGCGCCTGCGCAATCGTGCTGAAGCAACCCTTGCATCCAAAGCAACGGCAAAGGATTATCGTGCAGCGCTAGAGGATATGATTTCTGAATCAGATCAGCTCATTCGTATTTTCTCAGCCCTTTTGATGATCTCACGCGTTGAAGCAGGATCAGCTGCAGCCAAACTCAGCGATCTTGATTTATCTGCGGTCGCTCTTGATGCCGCAGAACTCTACGAACCAGTTGCAGAAGATGTTGATGTGAAATTGATCACGGATATTGATGAGAATATTACGATCAATGGCAATCGCGAATTGATCGGTCAAACCTTGAGTAATTTGATCGATAACGCAATTAAATATGCCTCTGATGAAAACAATCCGCGCGACGATGCGAGCATTTGGGTTCGTTTGAAAGAACAAGACAAAATGATTGTGTTGAGCGTGTCGGATAATGGCCCTGGCATTCCAGACGACAAGTTCGATGAGGTTACAAAACGCTTCGTCCGGCTCGATAAAAGCCGCAATAAACCGGGCACTGGTTTGGGGCTTTCACTTGTAGATGCGGTTATTCGGATGCATTCAGGAAAGCTCGAACTTTCTGCAACCAATGCAACGCAAAAAGAGTTTCCCGGGCTTACGGTCGATTTAAAGTTTCCGGTGAAGACGTAGCGTCATGATTTAGAGATAGGAGAGGGGGATTTGACATAGCTGATTTTATAAAACTAATCGATCTTGATCGATCGCCCATCTTGCCGCGCGATAAGAAGTCTGAAAAAGACACGGCGGGGATGCTGTTGGATGCCGCAAAAGAATGCGATGCGTTATCTAGTATTCTTGACAAAAACGCAGCTTACTTTTCATTTTTGACAGCCGCACTGTCTCTATCGCCTTATCTTTACGGCATCGTGTCTGCAAAGCCGGAAACGCTGGCATATGCGCTAACCAAGGATATCAACACGCAGATGGAAGAGATCATCCTGCGGGCCACAAACGCTTGGCGGAGTGAGGATGGCGAACCTTTGTCTGAGGCTGATGTCATGCGTGAATTGCGTCAGGCACGCCAGCAGGCATCATTATCTCTAGCGCTTTATGATTTGGCGAAAATCACCAGTGCAAAAGACACAACGCAATATTTAAGTGACGTAGCCTCTGCAACTCTTACCGCGAGCTTTGACCATTTGCTGATCGAAGCGCATGACCGCGGCAAGGTCGTATTGAAAGACGTAAAACAGCCCAGCAAAGGTAGCGGTTTAATTGTTCTTGGGATGGGTAAACTTGGCGCTGGCGAGTTAAACTATTCATCGGACATCGATATTGTTGTGTTCTTTGAAGCGGATGCTGGAATTGTCGAAGACCGAGGCGAAGCAACCGATGTGTTTGCAAAAATGGCACGCCGTTTAATCCACATCATGCAGCACTATACGCGCGATGGATATGTGTTCCGTACAGATCTACGCTTACGGCCAGATCCAGGTTCTACCCCGCTTGCATTCCCAATTGAAGCGGCCATGCATTACTATGAAAGCCGTGGCCAAAACTGGGAGCGCGCTGCTTATATTAAAGCGCGACCAGTTGCAGGCGATATCGAAGCAGGAGCACGCTTTCTTGCCGAGTTACAGCCATTTATCTTCCGCAAATATCTTGATTTCGCAGCGATTGCAGATATCCATTCGATCAAACGCCAAATCCATGCGCATCGCGGATTGGGTGATATCAATGTTGAAGGTCACAACGTTAAACTAGGGCGCGGTGGTATCCGCGAAATCGAATTTTTTGTGCAGACCCAACAACTCATCGCAGGTGGCCGAAATCCCGATCTACGTGTCTGCAGAACAGATGATGCAATGGCAAAACTTGTCGAAGCGCAATGGCTTGATGAAGCAACCGCTGATCGGCTTTTGGAAAGCTATTGGTATTTGCGAGATCTTGAGCACCGTATTCAAATGGTGGCTGATCAACAATTACATCAATTGCCAGAAGACAAAGATGAGTTGAAGATAATCGCTTTGATGATGGGGGATAAAACCACCAAAGCGTTTAGCAAAAACTTATTGAAACATCTCAATGCTGTCGAAACTGGATATGCTGATTTGTTTGAGCAAGAAGCGGGCTTAAGTGATGAAGCTGGAAATCTATCTTTTACCAGCGAAGATGACGATCCTGACACGTTAAAGACGTTGGAAAAATTTGGCTATAAGCGCCCCTCTGATATCGTCCGTATAGTCAGAAATTGGCATCGTGGCCGCTATCGTGCAACACAAAGCGAAAAGGCTCGTGAACGTCTAACTGAGCTCGGGCCGCAATTGCTAAAGAGTTTTGGCAATGCCAAACAACCCGACGATGCGTTGTTAAAATTCGATGCGTTTTTATCTGGTTTGCCTGCAGGCATTCAGCTCTTTTCGCTGCTAAATAATAATCCAAGCCTTTTAACGATGCTGCAAACGATCATGACCTGCGCACCACGATTGGCAGATATCATTGCGCACCGCCCGCATATATTTGATGGCATGCTTGACCCTGCAGCACTCTCAGAGCTGCCAACACGACATTATTTGGAAGAGCGCCTCGATTTATTCCTTGAGGGTGCCGATTACTATGAAATCGTGCTGGATCGTTTGCGCATATTCAACGCCGAGCAAAAGTTCTTGATCGGTATTCGTTTGCTAACCGGCGCCATTACCGGAACGCGCGCTGCGATCGCATTATCAGATTTAGCTGATCTTATGATCTGCCAAGCTTTGCGCGCCGTGGAAGAAGAAGTTGCAAGCAAACACGGCACGATCCCCGGCGGCAAGATCGCCATATTGGGCATGGGTAAAATCGCTTCGCGCGAGATGACCGCGGGTTCTGATGTCGATATGATTTTGATCTATGATCACGATAAAGACGTGATGGAATCAGATGTCTGCGAGGGGCAGCGCGCACTTGATCCTGTTCGCTATTATGCGCGTCTTACGCAAAGACTGATCGCAGCTTTATCTGCGCCAACCGCTGAAGGCGTTTTATATGAGGTGGATCTGCGTCTACGACCATCTGGAAACAAAGGCCCTGTCGCAACATCAGTGAAAGCATTTTCAAAATACCAACGCGAAGAAGCTTGGGTTTGGGAACACATGGCCCTTTCGCGTGCTCGCTGTGTTGCCGGCGATGCCGAGTTAGTTGAGAAGGTGCATGCAGAAATCACATCAATATTATCAGCCGAGCGGAACCATGCAAAACTGGTGAAAGAAGTCACCAAAATGCGCAAGCTGATTGATCAGGAGAAGCCACCTAAAAACTCCTGGGATTTCAAACTCATACCCGGAGGATTGGTCGATATAGAATTTATCGTTCAATATCTGTCCTTGCGTGAGCGCGCAAAGGGTTGGGAACCGCTGACCCATGAGACAAGCACGTCATATCTTTTGGAGGTGTTGGCAATACCGCAATTGGGTGTGGAAAAAAGTGATGAACTGGCATCGGCATTAAAACTTTGGACAGAGCTATCGCAGATGATCAAGCTCTGTATCGAAGGTGAATTTGAATTGGAGGATGCACCAAGCGGGTTTCAGGATGTGATCCTGCGCAGTGTAAACTTACCGGATATGAATATCTTGCAGACGGAAATTGACACAACGTCAAAACGGATACGCAAGATATTTACAGAGGTTGTGCGCATTTTTTGAAAAGGGCGCATAGCATGGTCGGCCACAACGTAATTGTTGGGGGCTGGTTCGATCATACCATAGGTAAATTGGATTGGAGGTTTCGATGCAATTACCACTTCACGCAATGTGGGGCGACGACCATATGCGAAAAGGAGCATAAAATGAGTATGAATAAATTGATGTTAGCATCTGTCACAACGCTGACCATTATCGGTGTTGGAATTGCAACAACGGGGTCAGCATTTGCCGATGATAAAAAACGTAAAGGCAAAGGAAAACGCGGCGTAAATATCGAGCGCATTGATACAGACAAATCTGGTACAATTTCGCTTGAAGAATTTGCAAGCGTTGGCATGGGCAAAATGATTGCCGCTGATAAAGACGGCGACGGCATTTTATCAACGGATGAAGTTTCAGCTGCAATGGAAGCAGAGCGCAAGCGTCGTCGCGAAGAAGCAATGATGAAGCGTCTTGATGTAAATGGTGATGGATCTATCACTGTTGCAGAGCTTCAAGACCGTATGAGCAAACAATTTGCTCTTCTTGATCGGAATTCTGATGGTTCATTATCAGAGGAAGAGATCCGCAAAATGCGCGGTAAGCGCAAAGGTAATCGTAAAGGTAACCGCTAATAGAATTTTCTAATTCTCTAACAAAAAGACGCCCCCGTGATGAACATGGGGGCGTTAATTGTTTGGGAGGCGTTTCTTTTGCAATTGCTAAATCTACGTCTACTCTCTTTTACTCCGCAGCATGAATTTCAGAAGGCGTTTCCGTGTCTTCGATCACAGAAATATCGTCTTCCATTTCATCTAATGGTTCAACAACCGGGACCCTGATGGAAACGATTGTTCCAACACTTTCTTCAGAGCTGATGCGCATTGCGCCACCGTGTAATTTTGTCAGTGATCGCGAAATTGCCAAGCCCAATCCAGAGCCGTCCTTACTCTTTGAGAACTGGTTTTGAACCTGCTCGAAAGGTTGGCCAATTTTTGCCAATGCTGCGCGCGGAATACCAATTCCTGTATCACGCACAGAAACTGTGATCGTATCGCCCACTTGTCTTGCTCTGACGAATATTTTGCCATCATCATCGGTGAACTTCACTGCGTTTGAAAGTAGGTTCAACATAACTTGTTTCATCGCTCTGCGGTCAGCAAATAGTTGAAGATCAGGTTCAATCTGAGCATTAACTTCAATCGATTTTTTCTCAGCTTGTGTGGCAATCAAGCGAACCGCTTCGTCGATAATTGGGTCAAACGTAATGTCTTCGCGATCAATCTTCATTTGCCCGGCTTCAATCTTCGACATGTCTAAGATGTCATTGATCAGACCAAGCAAGTGCTTGCCGCTTGAGTGGATATCGTTGTTGTATTCCTCATATTTTTCTGAGCCAAGCGGGCCGAACATGCGGTTTTTGATGATCTCGGAGAAACCAATCACAGCATTTAGCGGGGTGCGAAGTTCGTGAGACATATTCGCTAGGAATTCAGATTTGGATTTATTGGCCGCTTGCGCACGCTCTTTTTCAAGCTGGTAATCAATATTCAACTTACTAAGCTGTTCCGCTTTATCTTCGAGCGCTTTTTGCGATTTAGATAAATCACCAATCGTTGCCATCAGACGTTTTTCAGAATCGCGTAATCGATCCTGGTTTAATTTAAGCGCGGTAATATCGGTGCCAACCGATACCAGACCACCATCTTTTGTGCGGCGTTCACTGATCTGCAACCAGCTACCATCGGCGAGTTTGATCTCAAATGCCTTGGTGTATCCATTTGGGCTGATCGCGGGGATAATGCGATCAACAATTGGACGTTTCGCAGCTGCCATCACCGTATCACGATGCATACCTGCTTGAAGAACATCGTCTGGTAGATTGTGCACCTTTTGGAAATAGTCATTCCAAATGACAAGGCCATCTTGCTTGTCCCACAATACGAATGCCTCACGGGTGGATTCAATTGCGTCAAACAAGCGCTGATCCGCTTCAGCTTTGCGTTTTTGCAAGCGATGTTGCTCGCTCACATCCATGGCAATACCAACGAGATATCGGCCAGAGCTGGTTCGATCAATCAGTTGCGCACGGGCACGCAACCAAACATAATCACCATTTGCGTGTCTCATGCGGAATTCATGGTCAATCTCACGAATTTCACCGCGAGCTGCAAGGCGCGCTAAAACGTAGATATTCCCGTCATCGGGATGCATCAGTTTTGCAGCTTCTTCAAAGCTAAGCACGCTGTCTTTTGCGGGTAAGCCGAGCATTTCATACATAGAGCTCGACCAAAAGAGCCGGCTATGCGCCATATCCCATTCCCAAAGTCCGCAACGACCGCGAGAAAGCGCCATATCAACCCGTCTTTGGGATTCTGTATATATATCAGTTGCGTCTCGGGTATATCCAACCTGCAAGAAATAGGCATATAAAATCATAATCAAGATCGCAGCTGTGGCGATAAAGAGCGTTACATTCAGCGAAATTGTCTTGCGAAACCAAGATAATAGATCAGGTGATTGCGGGGAGAGGACGAGAATAGAACCTACACCACCTTCAATGTGAGATAGTGCTGCATACATTTCCCGACCGGCATGTGTAGAGGCATTTTCACCCAGAGTAACGGGTTGAACCCCAGCGCGTTTGCCAAAAATCTGAATGGCAGAACCTTCGCCAATCAAGGTTGATAAATTGAGCCCAACAAAGCCATTTCCAATGTTAGAACTTGCGAAAATGCGGCCACTTGCATCGGCAATCGCAACAATTCGCCCCTGATCAATTGCGTATTGATCGAGCACCATGCTGATTTGCTCTTCAGTTGCGCGTTTATCTGCATTTGAAGTTGGATCAGGGTTTACGCCAATAACTGCGGAAATTGCTGTTAAAGTCAGTTGTGTTGCCTGTTGCGAGCTCGCAGAATAGCGATTGTAGTGCTCATAAACAGTAATACATCGCGCAAGCGCGACGAATATTAAGAAGGTAAGGATGAGGATTGGAATTGAACGCTTGAGCACGGGCTCAGCATTTTCCAGTCGCCGGTATCTCGGTTTGGCAAACAATTTCGCGTGGCCCGCCAGCTCACGTTCATCGAATTGTTTGGCAACGGACTCCATTTTCAAACGCGCGTCATTAGCCGCACGAATGCTATTCACATTCACCATATGTTAAAATCCCCGTGTGATCCGGACATCCCTAACACCCGAATCTACCCTAATGAATCAGAGCGGATTCCTCGTGTCTAGTGGCATTTGCCACTCCGCGGTAATGTTTGTCGTTAACCTTCTGTTATGACTCGTAAATTTTTTATTAAGAATTTAATTAATTGATCAAAAAAAAGCGGCACGCTGAGCGCACCGCAGTGTTTTGTCATTTAAAATGATAGAAAAGTATCAGATTAACTGGTGCTGATTTGTTTTAGTCAGCAAGCGTTCTTTCAACAATATCAGATACATCGGTCGACAACTTGTCATTTGACGCAATCTTTTCAAGAGCAGCCTTTGCTGCAGCCTGACGAACCGGTTCTAAATTCCGCCAAGATCTCATCGTCGTCAAAAGACGCGCTGCGACCTGCGGATTTTTCGGATCAATTGCTAGGATCTGATCTGCGAGTAACTCATAACCTTTACCATCGGTGCGGTTAAACCCAGTCGCATTACCGCCTGCAAATGTGCCAATTAAAGAACGGATACGATTTGGATTGCTTGCATCATAAGCATCGTCTTTTAAGAGTGCTTGAACCTTTGCAAGCGCGCTATCACCAGGGATCCGGGCCTGAAGGGCAAGCCATTTATCCATAACAAGTGGATTGTCAGCAAATTTTGATTTGAAATCCTGCAGCGCATCTTCAGTTTCAGATGCATCTGGGAACTGGCTGGTTAAGATCTGCAATGCCGCACTTTGCTCAGTCATATTGTTTGCAGCTTTATAAGCTGCAGCTGCCCGAGAAGCATTTCCGTCATTGCGCGCAAGGTAGGATAATGCGACAGCCGATAGTGCACGCTTGCCTGCAGGTTCTGCACCTGGATCAAACTCACCATCGGTTTTCATATCACTGATGAATGTTTCGCAAATGCCAGCAAGTTCATTTGCAATTGCATCTTTCACTGTCGAAATGGCTTGATCAATTGCATCAGGGTCAATGTTTTTGCCGATTTCGCGCGCGATATCCGCGTCGCTTGGCAACATCAAAGCTTGCGCTTTAAATGCAGGTTCAAGATCAGTATTTTCCGCAATTGCTTTATATGCGCCGATCAATTGATCATCAGCTGCTGCTTTACCGCCTGATTGAACAGCTTCTGTGCCATCAATAAGTACGCGCGTTGCTAAATCTTGCAAAGCCTGCCATTGCGCAACACCATCTGTGTCATTGCGCGCGATATGTGCAAGGTCTTCATTGCTCTGTTCCATATGCACATTTACCGGAGCAGATAGGCCGCGATTAATCGATAGGACAGGGCGCGATTTAAGGCCCTTGAACTCAAATGTCTGCTTGCGTTCAGTTAGATGTAGCACTTCGCTTTCATTGCTGCCTTCTGGCGCGATATCATAGTTCTCACCATCTTCACCAATAAGCGCATAGGAAAGTGGGATATGCATCACTTCTTTTTTGCTTTGGCCTGGAGTTGGTGCAAGTGCTTGCTCAAGTTCAACCTTAAAGCTCGATGTTGCTGCATCCCATGAGGTGGAAACACTTACGCTCGGGGTGCCCGCTTGATCATACCAAAGGCTAAACTGGCCGAAATCTCTACCGCTAACTTCGGCAAAACAAGCAACAAAGTCTTCAATTGTCGCAGCATCACCATCATGACGTTCGAAATAAAGATCCATGCCTTTGCGGAAATCATCTGCGCCCAAGATCGTGCGGATCATGCGGCAAACTTCAGAACCTTTTTCATATACGGTTGCAGTATAGAAATTATTGATCTCTTTATAGGTGTCAGGACGCACAGGATGAGCTAGAGGGCCTGCATCTTCTGGGAACTGGATAAGCTTTAATGTGCGGATCTCATCAATACGAATAACCGAGCGCGAGCGTTCATCAGCTGAAAACTCATGATCTCGATAAACCGTGAGACCTTCTTTTAAGCAAAGCTGGAACCAATCGCGACAGGTAATTCGGTTGCCCGTCCAATTGTGGAAATATTCATGCGCGATAATGCGTTCGATATTGGCGTAGTCTGCATCTGTTGCAGTTTCTGGATCTGCGAGCACGTATTTATCGTTAAAGACATTAAGCCCTTTATTTTCCATCGCGCCCATATTGAAATCAGAAACGGCGACAATTTGGAAAATATCTAGATCATATTCGCGGCCAAACTTCTCTTCATCCCATTTCATTGAGCGTTTAAGCGCATCCATGGCATAGGACGCGCGGGATTCTTTGCCGTGTTCGACGAAAATCTTTAAAACAACGTCTTTGCCGGACATTGTTGTAAATGTATCTTCGATCACACCTAAATCACCGCCAACAAGCGCAAAGAGATATGATGGTTTTGGATGCGGATCATACCATGCAGCAAAATGACGACCTTCGTCGTATCCGCCGCCACCTAAGAAGTTACCGTTCGATAACAGCACAGGGGTATCTTCTTTGTCTGCAATGATTGTAATTGTATAAACACACATTGCATCAGGACGGTCATAAAAATATGTCATCCGGCGGAAGCCTTCAGATTCACACTGCGTGCAATAAACCCCATTGGTGCGATAAAGCCCCATGAGTTTTGTATTGGTTTCAGGTGATAAAATCGTCGTGACAGTCACCTCAAAAGCAACACTTTCCGGCAAATTGCGGATGGTCAACTCATCTGGGGATACATCATGGTCATCCTCAGCAACATCAACTGAGTCGACTTGAACTGATTCTAATTTTAATTCATCACCAGCAAGTACAAGAGGCGCATCCAATGCCACACCTTCGCGGCGGTGCATAAGCGTTCGCGCAATAAGTTTGGTTTCTGTTGGATGAAGCTCGAAGGTGAGATCTGTTCTTTCTAAAACGAAATCAGTAGGTTGATACTCTGATAGATGGAAAACCTGTCCCGTATTGCTTCGCATGCGTATGTCCCAATTTGGTGTCTTTTTAATCGATTTTTATTAAATCTCCGCACCTTTCTGGCACGAGAGAGCTAATGAACCGTTATCATTTATTCCAAAACCTAGGGTTTTGATGTGTATTGAGGCTGGAATTTGATCAAATATCAAGCCCTTGGAACTCGTTTGGTAAGGAACTGATCACATTTATCGGTCAATCAATCATTCTTATGAATGGGACCTTTGCTTAGTTTTACGGTATGAAGGTGCTCTGAAAGTGAGATGTGAGTCGTGCCCCCTGTAAAAACAGATCAAGTTGCAAACAACAATTCCGATGTCGAAAATCGCCAGGCGGTTCTCGTAGGGATTGGTTTAAAGGTCACATCTGTCTTATTCCTTGTTTCAATGTCTGCCATGATCAAATTGGTCGGTGATGGCATCCCAGTTGGGCAAATCATCTTCTTCCGCGCATTCTTTGCCATGGTTCCGGTTTTTGTCTACTTGGCCTATCGCCACGAGCTGAAACAGGCGTTTTACACCAAACGACCCTTGGGGCATTTAGGACGATCGCTAATTGGATGCTGTGGTATGGGATTGGGTTTTTACGGGCTGACAAAATTGCCATTGCCTGATGTTGTTGCGCTTCGTCACGCAACCCCGCTTTTCGCCGTTGTATTTGCCGCAATTCTCTTGCACGAAAAAGTTCGGCTTTATCGTTGGGCTGCGGTTGCTGTGGGATTAGCGGGTGTGCTGATCATCTCGTGGCCACGAATTTCGTTGCTTGATGGTGCGGCAGACCAAGATGCATTATATGGTGTGGTCGCTACCGTGCTCTCAACTATGTTTGCGGCGATGGCAACAATTTTTGTACGTGCTTTGGTCAAAACAGAAAAATCGCCAACCGTTGTGCTTTATTTTTCATCTATGGCGTCGTTCTTTGCAGCGATGACAGCGTTTTTTGGTTGGGCACCGCTTGATCTTTATAATGCCAGCATATTAATCGGGGCGGGCGTTCTCGGCGGGATTGGACAGATTTTAATGACCGAGTGCTATCGCCACGCCAGCGTATCAACCATTGCGCCTTTTGATTATACATCGATCATATTCGGCATCGTGCTTGGCTTCATCTTGTTTGGTGATATTCCAGGCGGCCAAATGTTGGTCGGGACCGCAATTGTTGCGGCCGCCGGTATCTTTATTATCTATCGCGAACATCAGCTTGGATTACAGCGTAAAGAACAACGCCGCGTCACTGGTAGCCAAACCTAACGGTGTTAGGCGTTGGCGGCAGTATCTGCTTCGTCTTCTTCATCGGAAATACCCCATTCTGGGTCAGAACGTGGATCAAGTTCAAATAATTGCGGTGAAGCTGCACGCGCCATCGGAGTTGCCAAAAAGTCTGTACGCTCTTCTTCGGGTGCTTGCTCGCGTTGCAAGGTTCGGTATGCAGCAAATACGCCAACCGCGACAAAGCAAATGGCAATCATCGCAAACAACCCATGTGGCCCGATGCTTTCCATCGCAACCGCGCCCATGAGCGGGCCAATGATAGAACCACCGCCATAAACAATCAGCAAGCCTGAGGAGGTTTCAACAAATTCATCTGGCGCTGAATAGTCATTCGCATGCGCGATGGTGACAGAATAAAGCGGGAAAATAGATGCACCGATTAAGATAACAACACCATAAAAGATGACGCGTGAATCAACGCCTAGAACCATTGCCATAAAGCACGCAATCGTGCCGATGGCTGCAATGAGCACCATGACATAGCGTCGATCCATTTTATCTGATAACCAGCCCAATGGATATTGGAACACAGCACCACCGATCACGGCCATCGCCAATGTCACCGCACCTTCAGTTGCAGTCAGTTCCTGCATGGTCGAATAAACCGGCGCAAGGCTCATCCATGACCCTGTGATAAATCCACAAATTGCGGAAACCACAACAGAGACCTGCGAGCGGGTAAATAGCCCTTTTAAATCAAACTCAACCTCATTTAACGGCTGCGGGGACGATGCATTGGATAATGTTGTGGGCAACAAAGCCAGCAAAAAGGTCACCGCGCAGACAATAAATAGCGTGGTCTGAGCAATATCACCTTGCGGAACAATGAATTGCCCCATGGTCATCCCAGCCATAGTGACGATCATATAAACGGAAAACAGCGAGCCGCGGCTCTCATTTGGCGCTTTTTCATTCAGCCAGCTTTCGATCACCATGTAACAGCCAGACAAGCCAAAGCCAGCAAGTGCGCGGAAGAAAATCCATGCAATCGGATCAACAATAACCGCGTGCAGCAGTAATGATATCGCCATAAGTGCCGTCAGCGCACAGAACACCCGCACATGCCCAACCTTGAACACTAGCCGAGGCACAATGATACAGCCCAAAGTAAACGCGAGCGCAAAACCAGCAGCAATCAATGAAATATTGATCGTGCGCCAACCTTCTTCTGCTGCGCGCAATGGCACAAGGTAACTTGCCATGCCGCCGCCCACTTGCATGAACAAGGTCGACAATAAAAGTGCAAATACCGGAATAAGTAGAGCTCTCATAGTGGGATTCCTTCTTACAACTTGCGCGCTGATTGCAGGCAGCCAAATCGGCTAAATGTTAAAATGTTTGGGTGTTGCCTCTTGCCGTCTTTACGGTCTGAGGTCTTGTTTCACGAAATTCTTTCGCCCTTCGCCAATGACATATGATAAAGCTGCGCGCAATCAAAATCGTTGCTCGGAGAAGGCGATTTTCTCTTCTCGCAATTATCTATTTGATTATAATGAGAAAAAATTTGAGGAGTAGAAATGAACATTGTAATCTTGGGAGGGGCAGGCTTTATCGGGCAGAAACTGGCGATAAAACTGGCTGAAAATGGTGTTTTGCGTGGAAAAGCAATTGAAAAAATCACTTTATGCGACATGGTTGCGCCGCAAAATCAAATCCAGGCTGAGTTTCCGATAGATTTTATCAAGTTTGATATGACGGACGAGCAAAGTGTGTTCACCAGTATTCCTGAGGACACAGATGTTATCTTTCACCTAGCTTCTATCGTTTCAGGTCAGGCAGAGGCGGATATGGCGCTTGGCTATAAAGTCAATCTTGATGGAATGTTGCATTTGCTCAAGCGTGTATGCCAATTGCCCAAGCCACCGGTATTGGTATTTTCATCTTCGATTGCCGTTTACAGCGCAAAAACACCGCAACCCATTGAAGATCATTCCATTCGTTCACCGCAAAGCTCATACGGCACGCAAAAGGTCATATGCGAGCTGCTGCTCAATGATTACTCTCGTAAAGGCTTGGTTGATGGTCGCGGGGTCCGATTGCCCACCATCACTGTGCGCCCGGGTAAACCAAATGCAGCGGCATCATCGTTTTTATCATCGATTATCCGCGAACCGTTGGTGGGTGAGAAAGCCATCTGCCCTGTGTCTGAAGACTATCGACATTATTTCTCGTCTCCACGGACAATTATCAAAAACATCATTCACGCGGCGGAAATTGACAGTGCCGATTTAGGTGAAGATCGAAACCTAATGTTGCCGGGAATTTCGGCAACGGTGAATAATATGCTTGCAAGCCTGCGCAATGTTGCAGGTGATGAAGTGGCAGATCTCGTTGAATTTAAACGCGATGAAACAATTGAAAAAATCGTGCTGACTTGGGTGTCGGATTTAAATCCCGAACGCGCCTTAGAATTAGGTTTTTATCAGGATG
>JAHDEP010000271.1 GCA_020628775.1 Rhizobiaceae bacterium
AAAAAAACGGTGAAACAATTAGTATTTTCAAAGTAAGTTGTCAAACCACGCGAGGGTTTCGTCTAGGCCCGTTGATAAGGCAATATTAGGTTGCCAGTTAAGCAATGCAGTGGCTTTGCTGATATCTGAATAATTGTTGATAATTTCACCAGCACGTTGATCTTGATATGTAATCGTAATTGGGTCTGTTAAGCGTGCTGCAACCATTTCTGCTAATTCTTTGATAGATGTTTCAGTGCCAGTTGCAATTTGAAACACTTCGCCACTAACGCTTGAACTCAGTGCTGCAATAATTGCACGGCCCATATCCTTAACGTGGATAAAGTCACGGGTTTGTGCGCCATCACCATAGATTGTTAAGTTTTGGGTTGCTTGAGCGTCCCTGATAAATTGCGCAACCACGCTGCCTTTGTTGTGCGAACCAGGGCCATAAGCGTTTGCAAAACGTAAAACAGTTGTGCCTAACCCATAAGATCCATGATACGCACTGCAATACCCTTCACATGCTAATTTGCTCGCACCATATGGGGAAAGCGGCCTAGCGGGTTTGGTCTCATCAATAGGTGGAACATTTTCACCTATTGGCGCATTAGAAGATGCAAATACAAACCGCTGAACATTATGTTTGCGCGCAGCAGAGAGCATATTCAACGTTCCCTTTACATTTACATCGAAATCTTCAAAAGGTTGCTGTTGAGATTTAATAACACTCGTCTGACCGGCTAAATGCACTACAGCCCAAATGTTTTCCATCGCTTTGGAAACAGCAGTTAGATTGCGAATGTCACCGTGTTGGAATTCAAAATCCCATCCGTCTAAATACTCAAGTTTACCGACACTTAGGTTGTCAAAAATGCGAACGTGATACCCGTCTTGAATGAGTAACGGCACCAAAGTTGTTCCAATAAATCCGCAGCCACCGGTTACGAGCACTAATTTATTTTTGGTCATTATTATGATTTAGATTTTCTTTATGAACAATCGTTTCGTGTTCTGATAATTTCGTTTGTCCTAACCGAATGGCCGCAAGTTGCTCTGCCAATAGTCCCAGTGCAAAAAACACGACCCCAATAAGCAAGGTTAGCATTGCAGCACGACTAACGCCGCGATTGATCACAAGAAATGGAATAGACCAGAGAATGCCAAATGTTGAACAAAAGGTGGCTATTGAGAGAAAAATTCTACGCGGATTAATCAGCATACACAAATTTAAGATCTCAATGATTGAATCAATGGCATCGCGTGTGTTAACAGTACTGACTCCGCCTTGTCGCTGATGCATAGAGACCGGCAGTTCAAGTACACGATGCCGCTGACTTGCAAATAGCATTGGGATTACAAAAGTAAATGCAATTGTATTAGGGCATAAATTTAAATACTGCTGTACTAACGTGGTTTTATACAGTTTGAAGCCAGAATTGATATCAACAATTTTGACTGGGATAAGTAGTCTGGCGAACGCATAAATTAACCATTTTCCGATGCTCCGGTATGCGCCCAACATGCGATAACGATAATACTCTTCGGTAGATTGTTCTTGGCGGCTGCCAATCACTAAGTCTGCATCGTTTTCTATGCAATGTGATAACAATGTCGCAATATCTACTGCTCGATGTTGTCCATCAGAGTCAAATGTGACAACATACTTTGTTTTTGCGATGGCAAGTCCAGATTTAAGTGCGCCACCATACCCACGGTTTACTTTATGGGCCACTATAGTGGCTAGAGGATTCTCGTTAGCAAATTGATTTAAGATTATTGCACTGTCATCCGAAGAACCATCATTCACAAGAATAATGGGCCAGTTGTATTGCTGAATAGTTTCTGCAAGTGCAGGTAGTAACTTAGGCAGCGCCTCAGCTTCATTGTAAACAGGGACAACAATTGTCAATTTATTGTTCATCGTAATATACTATCGTTGTTCTAACAGCATTAGTGAAAGCTCGTCCGCATATTGCAATTCAATCAGTGAAAGTTGCGCTGCTGTATCTAATTCTGCTCTCGCATTTGCCAATAATTCGGCTTGATTAGATTGCGCAACTCCTGCCCATAAAATAAAAGCTTTAGCACGTTCCAAATTGTATAAACCGACATCTGGCGCTAACTCTCTTGCCCAACCCAACTCTTGTGCTGCTGTTTCGTAATCTTTCTGGTCAATTAAAATCTGTCCAAATTTATAATAAGTCCAAGCGCGATCTGGATTGCCACCTAGATTACGGGTGATGAGCATATAATACTGCTCTGCAGAACCCCAAATCTCATAATCCGCAATTGACTTTCTATACTGCGCACTTGATGGATTGAGGTTGAATGCATTGTCTGTGGCAATAAAAGAGTCTTCAATTCGGTTAGCTTGTAGTAGGACAAGCGCATGATAATGCCACAAGTCTGGGTTGTCTGGGTCTAACGCTAGTAAATCTTCAAAATACCGTAGTGCTTCAGATGTATGCCCTTCATCAATGAGTAAGCGTGCTTTGCCTATTTGTGGCCAATACTCATCTTCGTCTGCATATTGGTCGGCACGATCCCAGCTTTGCTGACGTGCGCGTGTTTGCCCTTGTTGTTTATAGGCGTTATCTAACATCACATAAACTTCAGGATTTCTGGGATTGAAGTCTCTAATTGCTTCTAGATGTGCAATGGCGATTAAAAGTGCCGGTTTAGGCTGGCGCCAACGCATAATAAAATACCCGCTGATTATCAAACTGAAAATTAGAATACCTAATAGTGCTTTTTTTGACACGTGCCCGTCACTTATTGCATCAATGAATGCGATCTTGTATATAAACAGGTTGAGTTTAAAAGATTACTTCAATATACGATTGAGAATCCTTCGCAAATTTATTTCCAAATATTTTACATGTTCAGCTTGATTTGGGTTTAGCTAATTTGACCTGTTATCATCCAGATCCATCCCCATCAGGAGCATAGCTGTAAGCCGTCTGCTAGTACAAGCGATGGCGTCCATCCATAACTAACTAATGCAACATTATCCCCGATCATATAGCTCGCTTCTGCAATACTTTTCGTCTGATCAGCAATT
>JAHDEP010000272.1 GCA_020628775.1 Rhizobiaceae bacterium
ATCGAATCCATCAATTTGCCAACGAAGCTCTCTTGCATTTCAATACGGCTGTTCACCGCACCAAGGTTAGAAGCTGCATCTGTCATTTTTGAATAGATGTGATCTACAACACTGATCATCTCATCAATTTGAGCGTCAGATGTTGTGTTTGAAAGAGAAATAACTGTACCAACAGCATCTGTTGTACCAGCTGTACCCGTGTCAATTAGCTGCCAGCTGTTACCTGCCGTACCAACTGCACCGCTTGGTGAAGCACCAAGGTAACCTGCAGTCAAAATACCGTTAGTTTCAACATCACCATCGATGAGGATTGTACCACCAGTACCGGTGACGTTAACAGCAAGCTTGGTAAGTGAAACTGTACCGTCTGCCGCACGGTTGAAACTTCCAACGATTTCTTTATCTGATGGCGTATCACCTGAATCGTTTTGTAACCAGTTCTCACCAGAGAATGATGCAGATTCTGCAATACTTACAAGTTGGTTCTTAAGCTCTGTTAGCTCGCTGTTGATCTTTGTTTTATCAACACCAGGCTCACGTGCGGCAACCAATTTAGCTTTGATCTCAGACACAACTTCCATTGAAGCATTCATACCAGTGTATGCTGTGTCAACTTTTGCAGCACCAAGACCAAGAGCGTCTTGAACTGTGCCAAGTGCTTTATTGTCAGAGCGCATAGTTGTTGCGATTGACCAGTAAGCAGAGTTATCTTTAGCTGTTTCGACTTTATAGCCGGATGAAATACGCGATTGCGTTGTTTCCAGATCCATATTGATGGATCGCATTGTCTGCAACGCCGCGAGCGCCGCATTATTTGTCATAATACTAGTCATTAAGTGCCCCTTTTTGACCAAATACTGAGGGACATACCGGACTTTTACACCGGTAATAGCGGGACAGCGTCATGCATACTCACCCAATCCCTATTAAGGATAAGTCCACTATTACGTAACATCATTTAATCATTATATGGTTACTAAGTATTTAAATAAATACAATGACTTAACTTTAAAAACAAAACCGCGCCAAGCATAAGCCGGGCGCGATTTGATAATTCTAAATATAAAGAAGAAAAATATCTTCTTAATGTTCTGATGACTATCTGAACAGTGACATAACGTTTTGCGAAGATGAGTTCGCAATTGACAAGGCCTGAATACCAAGCTGCTGTTGTGTTTGCAGCGCTTTAAGGCGTGTCGATTCTTCGTTCATGTCTGCATCAACCAGGCGACCAACACCTTTGTCGATTGAATCCATCAGCTTGCCGACAAAACTCTCTTGCATCTCAATACGTTTATTAACCGCACCAAGGTTAGAAGCAGCATCTGTCATTTGTGAATAGATGTAATCTACAACGCTGATCATCTCATCGATTTGGGCATCAGTTGTTGTGTTTGACAAAGAAATTACTGTACCAACAGCATCTGTTGTACCAGCAGTTCCTGTGTCAATCAGCTGCCAGCTGTTACCAGCTGTACCAACTGCACCACTTGGAGACGCGCCCAAGTAACCAGCGGTCAGAATACCATTTGTTTCAACGTCACCATCGATCAAAATAGTACCACCTGTACCTGTTACATTCACAGATAGTTTAGTCAGTGAAACCGTACCATCAGCTGCACGATTGAAGCTTCCCACGATTTCTTTATCTGAAGGTGTGTCACCTGAATCATTTTGCAACCAGTTCTCACCTGAGAATGATGCTGATTCAGCAATACTGACCAATTGATTTTTAAGCTCTGTCAACTCGCTGTTGATTTTTGTCTTATCAACACCAGGCTCACGAGCCGCAACCAATTTAGCTTTGATTTCAGAAACAACTTCCATCGAAGAATTCATACCAGTGTAGGCGGTATCAACTTTTGCGGCACCCAGACCAAGTGCATCTTGCACTGTTGAAAGAGCTTGGTTGTCGGAACGCATTGTTGTCGCAATTGACCAGTAAGCGGAATTGTCTTTAGCTGTTTCAACCCGATAGCCGGACGAAATGCGTGATTGTGTTGTTTCAAGATCCATATTGATGGATCGCATTGTCTGCAATGCAGCCAGCGCCGCATTATTTGTCATAATACTAGTCATTAAGTGCCCCTTTTTGACCAAATACTGAGGGACATACCGGACTCAAACACCGGTAATAACAGTTCAGCTTCATGCATACTTATCCAATCCCTATAAAGGATAAGACCGTTATTACTTATGGGTCATTAAAGCATGATATGGTTACCAATTACTTAAGTTAACCATACCCAATAAGTACCTGTTAATTATGAAAAAATCGCGCCTGACTGTAGCCGGACGCGATTTGATAATTCTAAATATGAAGAAGAAAAATATCTTCTTATTGTTCTGATGATTATCTGAACAATGACATAATGTTTTGCGAAGAAGAGTTCGCAATTGATAGAGCTTGAATACCAAGCTGCTGCTGTGTTTGCAGCGCTTTAAGACGCGTGGATTCTTCATTCATATCCGCATCCACTAATCGGCCAACACCTTTATCAATTGAGTCCATCAGTTTGCCAACAAAACTCTCTTGCATCTCAATACGTTTGTTAACCGCACCAAGGTTCGATGCTGAATCTGTCATGAGTGAATAAATATGATCTACAACACTGATCATTTCATCAATATCTGAATCAGATGTTGTTGCTGTCAAAGAGATCACAGTTGCCGCAGCGGCAGTTGTTGAGCTTACATCGATCAGTGCCCAATCAGTGGCAGTAGCACCTGTTGGTGTTGATGATGGAGACGTTCCGTTATAACCCGCTGTTAAAATACCGCGTGTTGCATTGTCTTTATCAATTAGAATTGTGCCCGTTACGTCGACCGTTAGTTTGGTCAGTGAAACTGTGCCATCTGCTGCACGGTTAAAACTACCAACAATTTCTTTATCTGTGGCACCGCCAACTTCTGAATTCTGAAGCCAGTTCTCACCTGAGAATGATGCTGATTCAGAAATACTCACCAATTGGCTTTTTAGTTCAGTTAGCTCGCTGTTGATTTTTGTCTTATCAACACCAGGCTCACGAGCCGCAACCAATTT
>JAHDEP010000273.1 GCA_020628775.1 Rhizobiaceae bacterium
GCGATCATATCAATGCCGACAGTGCCAAAAACCTGACGTTTTGCAGCTGCAACCCAAGCATTCCCTGGGCCAACAATCTTTGCAACAGGTGCAATGCTCTCAGTACCATAGGCCAATGCAGCAACGGCTTGCGCGCCACCAATACGGTAAATCTCGTCAACACCTGCAATTTTTGCTGCGGCAAGAACTGCCGGATTAAGCACACCTTTTTGAGAGGGGGCCACCATCACAACACGCTCAACACCTGCAACTTTTGCCGGCACCGCGTTCATCAACACTGAGCTTGGATAACTTGCAGTACCTCCTGGCACATATAGCCCCACAGCATCAATTGGCGTCCAGCGCGAACCTAGTTCAACACCTAGCGGATCTGTATAAAAATCATCTCCCGGCATTTGCCGTGCATGGTGACTTGCAATCCGATCATGGGCAAATTGAAGCGCATCACGCACATCTTGCGGGGTAGCCTCAAAAGCTTCGTCAATCTCAGCAGCGCTAACCGACAAACCTTTAGCTTTCGTATCATTCCCATCAAACTTTAATGTCAGCTCATGAAGCGCCTCATCACCCTCGGCTTGCACCTTGGCAATGATCGCATTCACATCTGAAATGACATCTGGCGATACTTCACGTTTTGTTGTCAAAAACGCAGCAAAGTCATTTTCAAAGTCTGGCTGTTGGGCTGATAACTTAAGTACCAATTTGGTCTCTCCGGATTTCGGGCTTTAGAGTAGGATCTTAAAAATTTGGTCTAGCTTTTGGGTATTAAATACTATGATGCGGCTTGGATTTAGCTTCCCAAGCAGCACCAGTATCGGTCAATTGCACCTCAATACACTCAACGTCAAGCAAAATGCCTGCATCAGCTGCCAATACCAACTCAATTTCACCCTCAGGGCCTTCACCATTTTTGCGAAACTGGATCGCCAGCAATGACAACACGATGGCATTGTCTTTTAAATTGATGCCACGCGTTTTGACATTTCGCACGCGTTTAAAGGCAACATTGACCCGTCTGCGCTCATGGTTATGCGAACGTTCCTCGCCCTTGCCTTCCCAAACAAATCGGTTGGCAGCAATGAGGAATTGGCCACTATTTTTATCAAACTCGAGCCCTTCGATTTTAAAAATCGCATCCTGCATCGTTGCAGACACAACTGTTAAATCTTCTTCATCAAGGGCAATTAGTTTAAGCTGGTTCATCGTTCTAACTAAAGATCCTAATCACTAACGCGCTGCACGTTGGCGCCGCATCGGTTGAGTTTTTCTTCCAATTGTTCAAACCCGCGATCAAGGTGATAAACGCGGTTCACTTCCGTCACACCATCGGCCACAAGCCCAGCAATAACCAGCGCAGATGACGCGCGTAAGTCAGTTGCCATCACAGGTGCACCCGTTAGCTTTTCAACACCGGTAATTGTTGCTGTTTGTCCATCAAGGGAAATATCAGCACCCAAACGCGCCAATTCTTGAACATGCATGAAGCGGTTTTCAAAAATCGTTTCCGTAATTTTCGAAACCCCATTGGCGCGTGTCATAAGACCCATGAATTGCGCTTGCAAATCTGTTGGGAAACCCGGGAATGGATCAGTTGTGATATCAACAGGCTGAATAGCACCACCATTGCGGCGAACGCGAATACCATTTTCCACGGTTGAAACTTCTGTTCCAGTTGCGCGCAATGAATCAAGCGCTGAATTGAGCAAATCAGAGCTTGTGTCTTCGAGCACAACATCACCACCTGTCATCGCAACAGCCATGGCATAAGTGCCGGTTTCAATGCGGTCAGGCAACACGCGGTGACGCGCACCAGAAAGCGATGTGACGCCTTCAATAGTGATTGTCGATGTGCCAGCGCCTGAGATTTTAGCGCCCATTGCGTTCAAACATTTTGCAAGATCGGAAACTTCTGGTTCACGCGCTGCATTTGAAATCGTTGTTGTGCCTTTAGCCAGTGTCGCGGCCATCATCATAACATGCGTCGCACCGACGGAGACTTTTGCAAACTCAAATTCGCTTCCCACCAAACCTTGTTTAGCGTTGGCAATTACATAGCCATTATCAATTTCAATTTCCGCACCAAGCGCGCGCAATCCATCAATAAACAAATCAACAGGACGCGTACCAATGGCACAACCACCTGGAAGTGAAACTTTTGCAGTGCCCATACGCGCCAGCAATGGTCCAATAACCCAGAAACTTGCACGCATTTTAGACACAAGCTCATAAGGCGCTGTGGTATCAACGATATGCCGGGCTGTGAAACTAACGGTGCGCGCATAACCTTCGCTTTGGCGCTCGCGTCGACCACTTACGGCGACATCCACACCGTGATTGCCCAAGATGCGTGTTAATTGCTCAACATCAGCAAGACGCGGCAAGTTTTCTAGTGTTAGCGTATCATCTGTTAAAAGAGACGCAATCATAAGCGGGAGTGCAGCGTTTTTGGCACCTGAAATCGGGATAATCCCATTAAGTTCATTTCCGCCGACAATTTTAATACGATCCATGGGCAAATAAGGGGCGCACCCCATCCTTTATTACTGTTTCAGCACGGTTTATCTGAACTTTCGCTGTGCTTCAACATGCGTGTTTAAATGAAGTTAATCGGATTGGTTACCGCCAGAGCTATCGCCAGAATTTACATCTAAATTATTGTGGCTTTCATCTTCGTGAACAGCGGGCAATCCGCTCGTTTGATCTGCTTTTCCATTACGCGTTGCACGGCTTTGTCCCTTGCGGCGTTTTAGATTCTGCCGCAATTGCTCAGCCAGGCGCTTTTTCTTCAGCTCTTGTTGTTTGGATTGGTCGCTCATGGGACCCATTTAAACCACTTTCATGGCTAGGAAAAGACCAGATTTTGGCAACAATATGTTTTTGCCAAGCTGATGTGGGTTGCGCAGAAGCAAATCCTATGGCAATAGGCAACCAGAACAGATGAAATCAACAAATCGTTCGAAACTGCTGCCGTAGCTCAGGGGTAGAGCACTCCCTTGGTAAGGGAGAGGTCGGGTGTTCAAATCACCTCGGCAGCACCATTTT
>JAHDEP010000274.1 GCA_020628775.1 Rhizobiaceae bacterium
ACAGGTTCTGCAACATGCTCAGAGATAAGCTTGAACATTGGCTGCAGACCTTCGGACTGATCACCATCAAGTTCTGAGTTCATCCATCCAGAACGGCCTGAACCGTACAAAATTGGGAAATCAAGTTGCTCGTCTGTTGCGTCCAAGCTGGCGAACAAATCAAACACTTCATCGACAACTTCTTCAGCGCGAGCATCTGCGCGGTCAACTTTGTTAATCGCAACAATTGGCTTAAGGCCAACTTTAAGCGCTTTACCAACAACGAATTTTGTTTGTGGCATTGGGCCTTCAGCCGCATCGACCAAAACAATAGCGCCATCCACCATGTTCAAAATACGTTCAACTTCACCACCAAAGTCGGCGTGACCTGGGGTATCAACGATATTGATGCGAAGGCCTTCCCACTCAATGGACGTTGCTTTGGCAAGAATTGTAATGCCGCGCTCACGTTCCAAATCATTGGAATCCATCATACGTTCTTCAGTTTGTTGTCCGTCGCGGAACGTAGATGATTGTTTCATCATCTCATCAACAAGTGTCGTTTTGCCATGATCAACATGGGCAATAATTGCAATATTGCGCATTTTCATTTTGTGTGTGCCTTTTAGGGAGAATTGGCTATATATGGTTAAATATCTTGAGCGTCGGCGGGAATAATTCCCAAGCAGCAACGCCTCTTGGGCGCTCGATACACGGTTTTTGCCAAAAACAAAAGTCCTAAAACGCCGGAATGGTTACCGGCGTAAGGAATTACCCTATATTTTGACCAATTAATGCAAGCTATGAGCTAGCAATAATCTTCCGGGCCAATTTTTTGTTCATCTGAATACCGACTGCCATGGGCAAAACCAACGGGTAGTATCTCTTCAATTTCAGCCAATTCATCTTTTGATAAATTAATGTCAGCACCTTGTGCACATTCTAATAGATGTTCAACCGTTCTGGTGCCTGGAATTGGGACTGAACGATCATCCTGAGCTAGGGTCCAAGCGATTGCCAAACCTGCAGTGCTGACGTTTTTGTCCGCAGCATAAGCTCTGAAACGATCTATCTTTTTCTGATTGGCAGAAAAATTAGGTTCCATAAAACGCGGATTTGTATTCATAAAGCGGTTATAATCATAAGCGCTGACATCAAAACTTGCTGCATGGTCCGTCAATATGCCCCGACCAACGGGTGAGAACGGTACAAATGTTGTTCCCAAGCGATTGCAAGCTTGTATGAGACCAAGTTCGGGTTGGCGCGTCCAAAGTGAATATTCATTTTGTACCGCAGCAACTGGGTGAATAGCACTGGCTCGCTCAAGTGTTGCTGGAGAGATTTCAGACAGACCGATTGCGCCGATTTTTCCCTGCTCAATGAATTTAACCAGAGTTTCCATGACATCTTCGATTGGAATTCTTTGATCGCGTCGGTGGATATAATAAAGATCCACGTGGTCAACGCCCAATCGTTTTAATGAACCCTCAAGACATTCAGTTAAATATTCAGGCGAATTATCGAAGCTTCTTGGCGGGGTAGTATTAATCCCGCCTTTGGTTGCGATGGTGAATTTCTTATCTGGATTATCTTTTAAGAACTCGCCAATAATGTTTTCTGAAATGCCTTCACCGTAGATCTTTGCGGTGTCGAGATGCGTCATGCCGATCTCATGCGCTTTCGCAAGCGTTGCATGTGCGGTTTTTACATCGCATTCACCGTAAAAGCCTGCGATAGACATGCATCCCAAGCCGACGGCCCCAACCATGGGGCCATTGTGTCCTAGCTGACGTTGTTTCATTATTTCCCCCAATGAATTGAATTATGCAGTTTCAAGTCCACGTTTTTTGATCATGGCCTCAGCTGTTGGCATTCTGCCGCGGAATTTCTCATAAAGTACTTCCGGTTTTTCAGAACCACCCTTGGAATAGATGTGGTCATGTAAAAGCTTTGCGAGCTCAGGGTTAAATGGGTTGTCCGTTTCTTCAAAAGCTGCAAATGCATCTGAATCTAAAACCTCGGACCACATGTAAGAATAGTACCCCGCTGCATAGCCTTCGCTTGAGAAGACGTGCAGGAAATGCGGTGCGCGGTGATACATTGATACCGCATGTGGCATTTGTAGTTTTTCCAAGAGCTCTTCCTGGAATTTTAGCGGATCTTCAACCTCATCAGCTGTGTGGAATGCAATATCCACGAACGAACTGGCACAATAGCCGAGTGTTTCATAACCATTGTTGAAAGTCTGAGACTTGATAAGCTTTTCAACCAGTTCCGCCGGGATCGCTTCGCCGGTCTTATAATGCGTGGCATGCTTTTTTAAGATTTCTGGCACTGTGAGCCAGTGTTCGTAAAGTTGCGATGGCAGTTCGACAAAATCGCGCGATACAGATGTGCCTGATACACTTGGATATGTGACATCAGATAAGATGCCGTGTAGCGCATGACCAAACTCGTGGAACAATGTGCGCGCATCATCGGCTGATAAAAGCGCAGGCTCACCTTCCGCAGGTTTTGCAAAGTTCATGATGTTATAGATGAACGGCATTTTGCCATCTTTGCCATCGATTGTTTTTAATTTGTGCTGGCTTTGATAAGCGCTCATCCATGCACCTGAGCGTTTTGAGGGACGGGCAAAATAGTCAGCGATGAAAATCGCTTTGGTATCCCCATTTGGATCAAAGACTTCAAACACCTTCGCGTCAGGATGATGTGGCGTGATATCATCGCGCTGTTTGAAGGAGAGGCCAAATAGGCGGTTTGCTACATCAAAGCTTGCATCAATGATTTGGTCGAGCTGGAAGTAAGGTTTGATTTCAGCTTCGGAGAAATTAAATTTTTTCTCGCGTAATTTCTCAGAGTAAAAACGCCAATCCCAAGGTTCGATAATGTCGTTATGACCCATCTCCTGGGCGAGCGTTAGAAGTTCGGCTTCTTCTTCCTTGGCGCGTTCTAACGCACGTGGCCAAACATCGTGCAGCAGTTTATTCACGTTATCAGCGGATTTCGCCATAGTGTTTTCAAGGCGCACTTCAGCAAAGTCATTATAGC
>JAHDEP010000041.1 GCA_020628775.1 Rhizobiaceae bacterium
TGGGAAAAAACTCCGCATGAGCCAGCCCGTAGACATAAGCAGGGACAGCAAGAGTAAAATTTGATTTCGTCTTTGAAGCTAACCTGCTTAATTAATCAAACCTGCACGGAAATTCTGAATATCGCGTTCGACCAAAGCAAGTTCACCACTTAATCGGGCGATCTCAACCTGATCGGCTGAGTTTTGCTGGTTAAGATTAGCGATTTCAAGCTGAATGGTTGTTTGCTCTTGCGGTGTGGCTGTTGCAATAAGTTTGATCTTCTCAGCTGTTTCAGCTTGGCGTCTGGAAATTGAGCTTTTACGGCTATTAATATCTGATCTAATGCCATGGGCGCGTTTTCCAAGATTGTAACCCGATAAGAACGCAGCGGATTTATCCAGCGGGCAGACATTTGCATATACATTTCCAGCCTCACCAACACTAAGTCCATTTGCTGGGGTACAATATCGCACAAGACCTCTTTGATAGCCTATGTTCCAAGCCGTCTGGTTCGGGGTAATCCCAGCTTTTGAACACGCTTTGACATGTCGCGCAAAACGATCTTGAGGAGCGTGACCTGCGGCACCATCTGTTTCACCGATAACGGTCCAATCGGCGGCAACACATTCCTCTTTGGAAAGAGTTTGGCAGGCGCTGAGCGCAATACCCATCCCAATAAGACCTGAGATAAGATAAAGTTTTGGCAGATGCTGTTGCAAAAGAATTCCCCTCAATAAAAAACCCAGCTCAATATTTGAGAGCTGGGTTGATAAGTCAAGAACTTAAAAATGAACTTAGCGGGCGCGACGTCGCTCCGAGCTAGGTTGATAAGCGAGTTTTGAATGATATGTGCAATAAGGCGCAGATTCATCTGAATCATTTCCGCAGAAATGGAAACCATCCATCATTGGATCACCAACTGGCCACTTACATGTTGTTTCGCTCAATTCGATCAGCTTTAGCTTTTTAGAAATTGGCACCACAACATCTTCAACTGGACGTGTATCAATCTCTTCCATCGCAACAGCATCAACATCTGTTTGCATAGCTGCAGCTGCTGCACCGCCACCGCCTGAACGCGTTGGAGTTGGGCGGGTTGTTGTGTTGGATGTACGAGGCGCTGTGAAGCCTGTGCGTTGAGTTGCGACAGTTGGACGTTTAGCGCGCGGGCTACGAGAACCACCTGATTTCGCACGGCCAGGCAAATGAAGACGGTGGACTTTACCGATCACGGCATTACGGCTCACGCCGCCAAGCTGCGCTGCGATTTGACTCGCGCTCAGACCTTCGGCCCACAGTTTCTTGAGCTGTTCGACGCGTTCATCAGTCCAACTCATATTTATCTCCGTTCCTATTTATCTTGACAGAATCCAACACCACTGCACTCAAACGAGTACATTTTAAAACACTTAAAAAGTCGCTGGGTCCGTCGCATTTTTTCCAACTAGATCTAAGTTAGTGATGACGGGACTCTGTGACAAGGGGGAGAAATTGCTCTGATTCGCAAAATTTTAGTTTTCCCCAACTAAAGCGTGTTTTAGTTATTTTTTGTAAAAATTTGCAGCGTCAATTATCGGATTTGTACCATTACGATGCATAATTGACTTTTTGGTCCAAGTTGGCGATAATACTTAAAGCCGTCCAAACTGGGCGGTTTTTCAATTTATACATCTAATAATCGCGCCGCGGATACAGTTGGCACTCACATTGATTTTAACAGGAGAGCGGCATGGCAACGGCCACGTCTTTATATTCAATTCTACCAACCTCCGGTGCAACATTTACATCTGGTGAAGGTGTTTGGCTTGAAACTGATCAAGGTGAGAAATATCTCGACTTCACTGCTGGCATTGCGGTGAATTCTCTTGGGCATTGCCATCCGCATTTGGTTGAAACACTTAAGACGCAAGCTGAGCAGCTCTGGCATATTTCTAATTTGTTTCAAGTTACCGGACAAAGCAAACTTGCCGACCGTTTAACTGCAAACACCTTTGCCGACAAAGTATTTTTTACCAATTCTGGTGTTGAAGCGATGGAATGCGCGATTAAAACAGCGCGCCACTATCATTTTGCCAATGGTCAGCCTGATCGTTTTGAAATCATCACATTCGAAGGTGCGTTTCATGGCCGTTCGACAGCGACAATTGCTGCTGGAGGCCAGGAAAAGTACATCGAAGGTTTTGGCCCAAAGGCTCCTGGATTTGTTCAAGTCACACTCAATGATGTCGACGGACTTAAAGAAGCCATCTCAGAAAACACTGCTGCATTATTAATAGAGCCCATCCAAGGTGAAGGCGGTTTGCGGTATGTGCCAACTGAATTTTTAAAGTTGCTTCGCGATCTTTGCGATGAAACTGGTGCGCTTTTGATATTTGATGAGATCCAATGCGGCGTTGGCCGGACCGGAAAATTGTTTGCCCATGAATGGTCTGGTGTAACACCTGACATTATGGCTGTTGCAAAAGGTATTGGCGGCGGCTTCCCACTGGGTGCATGTCTTGCAACGGAAGAAGCGGCACAAAGCATGGTTCCTGGTACACATGGAACAACATTTGGTGGCAACCCACTTGCAATGTCGGTAGGCAATGCTGTGTTAGACGTTGTGCTTGAGGAAGGCTTTTTGGAAAACGTTCAGGACGTTGCGCTTTTGCTAAGACAAGGGCTTGCAGAACTAACTGATACTTATCCAGATATTATCGAAGAAATCCGTGGTCAGGGTTTGATGATCGGTATTAAATGTAAGACGCCGAATATCGAACTTTTGGGTGCTATGCGCGATGAAAAATTCCTCGCGGTCCCTGCAGGTGATAACGTGATCCGTCTCTTGCCTCCGCTCACTTTAACAAAAGATGAAGCGCGTGATGGATTGTCCCGTATCAAAAACGCTCTCAAAAAAGTTCAGAAATAACTGCTTTATTTAGGAAATTCCTATGTCTTTAAAAGATTCCCAAAACCATTTTTTAGATCTTGCTGAGGTTAATAAAGGCGAGCTTCGTCGCATGATTGATCACGCTAAATCTACGAAGGTAAATCTAAAACAAGGGATTGAGCACAAGCCTTTACAAGGCAAGGTTCTGGCTATGATTTTTGAAAAGCCATCGACCCGAACACGCGTATCTTTTGATGTGGGCATGCGTCAACTTGGTGGTGAAACGCTGTTATTATCTGGTTCTGATATGCAACTGGGATCATCTGAAACAGTTGCAGATACAGCGCGCGTTTTATCGCGTTATGTTGATATTATTATGATCCGAACCATGGAGCATGAGCGCCTTCTTGAAATGGCAGAATATGCAACGGTTCCAGTGATCAATGCACTTACTGATGATACACATCCTTGCCAAATCATGGCTGATGTTCAAACTTATGAAGAGCATCGCGGCTCTATTGAGGGGAAAACTTTATCCTGGGTTGGCGATGGCAACAATGTGACGCACTCTTTGATGGAAGGCGCGGCGCAATTTGGCTATTCAATGAATATTGGCACACCTGCAGGCTCTGAGCCTGAAGAAAGATATGTTGAATGGGCGCGCAAAAATGGTGCAACAATCAATGTGGGCCATGATGCGGAAGCCACAGTTAAAGACACCGATTGTGTGATCACTGATAAATGGGTATCCATGAACCAGGAGCATAAGGCCCGTGGCCATAACGTATTCCAGCCATTCCAAGTGAATGAAAAACTGATGTCACATGCGAAATCGGATGCACTCTTCATGCATTGTCTTCCTGCAAAACGCGGTGAAGATGTTACTGATGAAGTGATTGATGGTCCGCAATCTGTCGTATTTGACGAAGCGGAAAACAGAATGCACGCTCAAAAAGCTATTATTGAATGGTGTTTAGGCGCGCTTTAATTTCGCGCTTAATGCTCTAGCTATTGAAAATTGTGTAAGGTGGGACCAAATGCAAAACTGCATGAATTAAACCACCCGAAATATTGAGTAATTATTATGGACGCATTTGAAACCGCGCACGACATTAAGCTTTCCGGCGATGATCACGTTATCCCTTTTCAAATTGAAGGGTTAGATGTTCGTGGTCGAGCGGTTCAGCTTGGTCCAATGTTAGATCAAATCTTAAGCCGACACACTTATCCTGAACCAGTTGCCCAGCTTCTAGCTGAAGCGATTGTGCTGACTGTGTTGCTTGGTACGTCTTTGAAGTTTGAAGGACGTTTGATCCTGCAGACAAAAGGCGATGGTCCGGTTGAATTGCTTGTTGCGGATTTTCAAGCACCTGCATCCGTGCGTGCCTATGCGCAATTTAATCAAGAGAAGCTTGACCAAGCGATTAGCGATGGAAACAGCTTGCCACATCAATTGCTTGGCAAGGGCGTTCTTGCGTTCACCATTGACCAAGGTGCGCATATGCAGCGCTATCAGGGCATTGTGGAAATGAAAGGTGATACCCTTTCAGATATGGCTGAATCTTACTTTAAGCAGTCTGAGCAAATCCCAACGAATATTAAGCTTGGCGTTGCGGAGCTAATTGCCAAAGGTGAAGATGGCAAATCTGAGCATCAATGGCGCGCTGGTGGTATTTTGATCCAGTTCTTGCCGCATGCAAGTGACCGCATGGGCCAAAGCGATTTGCCTGGTGGAGATTTGCCAGTGGGCGTTGAAGAGCAAGCTTCAGATGAAGATGATGCGTGGACAGAGGCAAAAGTGCTTGTTGAAACCGTAAGCGCGAGTGAATTAACCGACCCGCAAGTTGGCAGCGAACGATTGCTATATCGCTTATTCCACGAGCGAGGTGTGCGAATTTACGAAGCTGGTGAAGTGCGTGATGAATGTAGTTGCTCTCGAGATCATCTATTTGGCGTTTTAGCACGTATGGAGAAGGAAGAGTTGGTCGACACCTTCACTGACGGCAAGATAGAAATCGTTTGTGAATTTTGTTCTACGCAACACGTATTTACGCAATCTGAATTTGATTTATGACTTTGAACTAAGAGCGAAAGCTCTAACATTACCAGAAAATTACAAATCGTTAATTTGCAATTCTAGGTGATCAATGGGCATAATCAATTCGCATAAGCGAGTGTGAGACATGCTAGAAAAATCCAATCCCGAAAATGTGGTTGAACTTGATCAACCAAACGTCACGACCATTGGCGAGACGCCAATTTCTGACGAGGCTCCGGCCGTATCCAATCCAAAAGTCAAAGGCTCTTGGGGCCGCAGAATAGTAGCTTTTTTGCGGGCTAGCTTCCAGTTTTTGCTGATGATTGCCGTTTTGGCAGGTGCTTACACATTAATGGATCGAATGGTAAATTCTCGCGAGGAGCCAACCAAGCGCCCTTTCCGTGAAGCGACATTTACAGTTGAATCATTGGAAGCGGTTCAAACCGCACATCGCCCAAGCATTTTGGTTTATGGTCAGGTTGAAACAGCCAGAGATGTCGAACTTCGACCGCTTGTAAATGGTGAAATTATTGACGTTAATGACAAGCTTACTGCCGGAATGCGGATTGAAGAAGGTGAGCTACTCGTTTCGATCGATCCATTTAATTATGAAGGCGCAATTCGTGAAGCAAAAGCTAACTTGATGCAGGTGCAAGCAAGCGTGCGCGAGATTGATGCCCGTTTGGCATCTGAAAATGATCAATTGATTTCAGCTCAAGATCAGCTTGAACTCGCACGTGCTGATTTGGAACGCGCGCAATCACTCGCAGCTTCGGGAACATTGACCAATAAACAGGTTGATGACCGCGTGCTTTTAGTTTCACAGCGCAGCCAGTCTGTTAGCCAAAGACGTAATAATATCATCATCAATGAAGCTCAAAAAGAGCAGCAATTGGCCAATATTGAGCGTTTGGAGTGGAAGTTAAATGAAGCCGAGCGTCAACTTGAAAACACCAAGCTTTATGCGCCATTTGGCGGTGTTGTTTCTAATGCCAATGCTGAACCGGGCCGCTCTGTTGGCAGTAATGATGTATTGGTCTCAATCTATGATGACAGCCAATTGGAAAGCCGGTTTACACTAACCAACGCGCAATATGGGCGTATGGCAACAGATAGCGATCCACTTATTGGTCGCGAAGTTGAAATCATCTGGACCATCGGCACCGTGAATTACAAATATAAAGGTGAGATTGATCGTATCGGCGCAACAGTTGCAGCTGAACGCGGTGGGGTGGAAGTTGTTGCTCGGATCAAACCTGAAGATCATGCAGCACAAATTCGACCCGGCGCATTTGTTGAAATTCTCGTCCCTGACCGCGCTTATAATGATGCGATCAAAGTTCCTGAAACATCCGTTTATGACCAATCGCATGTCTTCATTATTGAAGAAGGCCAGCTTGTTCGCAAAAACGTTGAGATCCTAGCGTTTGATGGCAGCAGTGCAATTATCAAAGGTACCGGAGAAGGCGCTTTAAAATCAGGTGATAAAATTCTCACCACACGCCTAACAGAAGCAACCGAAGGCGCGCGGGTTCGTGCACCGGGCGCTGCAGAACGACGTCAGGGCAATGGTGGGCAACGCCCAGGCAATGGGGAACGACGCCAAGGCGGTGCAGATCAACGCCAAAATGGTGCACAAGAAGGTACGCGACAGCGACCAGAAGGTGCTGGCCAGCGACAGCGTGGCGGGCAAAACGCTAACGGTGAAAGACAACGCCCCGCTGGGCAGGGTGGCGAAAGACAAAGACCAAACGCAAACACTAATTCTGAGGGTTAAGTAATGAACGACACTTCCAGAATGGAACAAGTACGCAGTGGTTGGGCTGGCTTGGTCAGCACATTTATTCGACATCCAAATGCTGCTAATTTGCTGATGGTTTTGATGATCATTTTTGGTGCATTTGCCATTGCGAAAATCAACACCCAGTTTTTCCCAACCGTTGATCGTCCAACTATCGGCGTGATCATTCCTTGGTCTGGTGCCAGTGCACAGGATGTTGAGGTTAATGTTTTAGCCGTTGCCGAACCCGAACTTCGCTTTATCAATGGCGTTGATAAAATGACGTCAACTGCATCTGAAGGCAATGGTGCCATCACCTTGGAATTCTCCGAGGGTACAGATATGCAGCAAGCACTTGCGGATGTTGAAGCGGCAGCTAAATCAATTAGCAATCTACCCGAGGATGCTGAAACACCAACTGTAAGTCGTTCACAATTTTTCGATGCCGTTGCACGCCTTTCTGTTGGTGGCACTGCGTCTGAAAAAACAAAACGCGATTGGGCAAAACGTATTCGCGACGATTTGATTGACCGCGGTATTGATAAGATTAATTTTACAGGATTGCGCTCACCGGAAATTGCAGTTTCCATCCCCGAACGCGAGTTACGTCGCCTTTCCATGACGGTTTCGGAAGTGTCTAACATCATTTCTAGCAACAGCCGCGATCTTCCATCTGGTAACGTTGAGGGCGATATTGAACGCCAACTGCGTGCACTCGCCAACGCACGCGATACGAAATCTATCGGTAATGTTGAAGTCAAATCCTTCCCGAGCGGTGAGAAGATAAAACTAAATGATATCGCCAGCATTGATGAAGCATTTGACGATAGTCAAACCCAGGGCCTGAGCGGAAATTTAACCGCTATAGAGCTTGATGTCAGACGCGCACCAACTGCGGACACGCTCGAAACAGCCTCAATTTTATTTGACTATATTGAGGAAATTAGACCGCAATTGCCGAGCAATATTGAGATAACGACATACCGCGTTTCAGCCGAAGCCTTATCTGAGCGTATTATGCTACTAGTTAAAAACGCACTCGGCGGGCTGATAATTGTTGTCCTGATGCTATTCATTTTCTTAAATGCGCGTATCGCCTTTTGGGTTGCAGCCGGTATTCCCATTGCGCTTTTGGCAACTGTCGGGATCATGTTATTGATCGGGCAGACCATCAATATGATCACATTATTTGCGCTCATCATGATGCTTGGGATTATCGTTGATGATGCAATTGTGGTGGGCGAGCACACCAATACCCGACTTGAGATGGGTGATGATAATATCACGGCTGCAGAAAACGGTGTGGGCATGATGATGACGCCCGTGATGGCGGCTATGCTTACAACCCTTGCAGCTTTCAGCCCCATCCTTTTGATCAATGATACGATTGGGCAAATCATGGGTGTGTTGCCTTATGTCGTGATAGCAGTTCTGATCGCAAGCTTGATTGAGTGTTTCTTTATTCTACCTGGTCACTTAGCACATTCATTAAGGTCAAATAATGTAGCGCGCTGGTCTTATTGGCGGCAGTTCTTTATCGCATTGATTTTCACTTTGTCAGCTGCGTCGATATTAAACCGCTTGAGCATTACTTATGGCGGTTCAGAGAACACATCACCGCTTACTTGGTTGTTTGATCAATCGGTATTTGTGCGAGCGGCAATCTCAGCTCTTGTTGCGATCTGTCTTGCAACGCTCATTGAGTATATTTACTTAAGGCTCTTGCGCCCCGTTGTAGCAATCATGATCTTGAGCCTGATCTTTATTATTGGCTCGAACATTTTCCATCTTTCAACTGATCCATCTGTTGAAATTGAAGGTATTCGCGCATTTGTCGGCGCGCTCATTTCATTGCCTCCAATGCAATATATCGTGGGTTCAATCATTGTAGCGACATTGGTTGCTGCGGTTACTGAATTACGAATTTGGCGCGCAACACGAAATCTAACGCCGGAAGAAGTTGCTGAAATGCAGGATCAGGGAAGCTGGTTCCGCCGTAATTTCGACAAAGGTTTTGCTTGGTTCCGGGATAATCCTGTCCGTTTCTTGGTAACTCTTTCCTACAATTGGCGGTATGTAACCATTGCGGTTTCTGTTGGTTTGATCATGGTGCTTGCGGTTGGACTAATCCGCAGCGGCAAGGTGGAGTTTGTGTTCTTCCCATCCCCTGAAGCTGAAAATATTACAGGGATTGTGGTCTTTAATGCTGGCCTTCCCGAAGATAAAGCTAAACAGGCGATTATTGCCTATGAAAAAACGCTGCACGAGATTGATGACAGACTAACCGATGAAAATGAAGAATTGGTCAGTGCGATCTTCACCACCTATGGCGCGTCCAATCGTAATGGTGCTGTGCAAGCGCGTATTCAAGTTCAGCTCACTGCATCTGAATTCAGATCAGTGCGCACAAATGATATAGTGAGCGCATGGCGCAGCGGCGTGCCGCGCATTGCAGGTGTTACCCGTTTCTCCGTTGCGCAATCGCGTGGGGGCCCTCCAGGGCGCGATATTGAAGTTCGATTGCAGGGCGATAGCTCAGAACAGCTTAAAGCGGCCGCGAATGATGTCGCAGAACTTGTTTCAACAATTGCAGGGGTTTCTGGCGTTGAGGATAATCTGCCATACGGAAAACCAGAATTGGTGATGGAACTTACGCCATTTGGATCTGCTCTTGGATTTACAATTGATGGCGTGGGACGACAAATCCGTAACTCGTTTGAGGGTAGCATTCCATTCAGATTTGCCCGTGGTGATGATGAAGTCACCGTACGTGTTAACGCGGTTCAGCGTGAAGATGGCATGGCAGCATTGCGCAATCTAACGGTTAAAAGTAACGCGGGCGAGTTTGTACCGCTGACTGAGATTGTCACGCTCAGCGAAAGACAAGGATTTGCATCTATTCGAAGGCGCGATGGCAAGACCACCATATCAGTCTCTGGTGATATTGATGATGAAGTTTCAACAACTGACAAAGTAACTGAAACACTGCTTGCGGGCGGTGAACTTGCCGCCATTACATCCAAACATGATGTGACATTTAGCTTTGGTGGACGAACTGAAGAGCAGCGCAATGCATTTGCTGATCTTCAACTTGGAGCGATCATTGCGGTCGCAGTGATCTATATCATTCTCGCTTGGTTCTTTGGCAGTTACTGGAGCCCAATTGCTGTGATGTTGATCATCCCATTTGGTATTGTTGGCGCGGTGTTTGGACATTGGATCATGGGCTTTAAGCTCACCATCCTGTCCTTTATCGGCTTGCTGGGGCTATCTGGTATTCTGGTCAACGACTCCATTATTTTGGTTGCGCGACTGAACGAGCGCATCAAAAAGGGCAATGATTTTGCACAGGCTGCAATTGGTGCAAGTCTTGATCGATTGCGTGCTGTGATGCTGACATCGCTGACGACAATTGGTGGTTTGCTGCCGCTGTTGTTTGAGACAAGCAGGCAGGCACAGTTCTTATTGCCCATGGCAATCACTATTGTGTTTGGTTTGGCGCTTTCGACATTCCTAGTGTTGTTCTTGGTACCTGCGCTTGTGGGCGTTGGTAACGATATTCGCCGTAGTTTGGTAGCGATATATGGGCAGATGCGCGAGCGTCGAAGCCCACCATCTAACCCATCAACAACCCCGGCTGAATAATGTTAGGATAGGATCTGGAACCGGTCGACATCGACCAGACCATGGTCGGTGATTTTCAGATGCGGAATGACAGGAAGAGCTAGAAATGCCAATTGCAAAAACGGCTCTTCTAAAACCACATCCAATGATTTTGCCGCATCGCGCAATTTGATCAATTGATCGCGAACTGTTTCAAATGGTTCAAGGCTCATAAGACCCGCTATAGGTAACGCAACTTCGGCCAGGATCTTACCATCCTCAACCACAACAAACCCACCTTCGAGCTCGATCAAACGATTGGCCGCAACGGCCATGTCTTCATCATTTGCACCGACAACAGCGATATTGTGATGATCGTGGCACACAGTGGATGCGATGGCGCCACGCTTTAATCCAAAGCCATTTACAAAGCCCGCAGATACATTGCCGTTTTTGCCATGTCGTTCGACAATACCAATTTTGATCAAATCGCGCTCAAGATCAGACCGATCCCCCGCCTTACCATCAATGATCTCGCATGTGAGGTGTTGTGTGATGATCTTACCCGGCACAATTCCAATAACATGTGCTTCATTGCTATTGGTTCGGGTTTCAAACGAACCGGCCGTCAGCTTTTTCGATTGAACACTATTACGGCCAATGGGGTCGATAATTTTGCGGTCATCGAATAATTTGTCTTCGACTAACCTGCCAGCGCTGTAAACATGATCGATGTCGCATGTTTTAAGATCATTGAGCACAACCAAATCTGCGCGCATACCCGGTGCGACCAAACCTCGATCTTTTAGGCCAAACGCTTTTGCGGCTGAAATAGAAGCTGCACGATAAATTGCGAGCTGATCGGAACCCAATTCAATGGCGGTTTTAATCACGTAATCAAGATGGCCTTGCTCTGCGATATCAAGGGGATTTCGATCATCCGTACAAATTGCCAAAAACGGCGAATTTCGCTCAGTGATTATTGGCGCAAGCGCGTGAAGATCTTTAGATACAGACCCTTCGCGCACCAAGATATGCATACCCTTGCGAAGTTTTTCTAAAGCTTCATCTGCGGTTGTTGTTTCATGATCAGTTGAGATCCCAGCAGATAGATATCCATTAATATCATATCCTCGAACCAATGGTGCATGCCCATCAATATGGCGATCTGAGAATGCTTCTAACTTATCAAGGCACTCATCTACCTTGTTTAAAACACCGGGGTAATTCATGAACTCGGCTAAACCAATGACCTTTGGATGGTCCATAAAAGGTATAAGATCGGCTGCAAGAAGACGCGCACCAGAGGTTTCCATTTCGGTCGCCGGAACACAGGACGATAACTGCACTCGGATATCCATGATGGTGTTTTCAGAACATTTAAGGAAATATTCAATCCCGCTGATCCCGACGACATTGGCGATTTCATGCGGATCACAAATAACCGTCGTCACACCGTAGGGGAGCACACATCTGTCAAATTCATAAGGCGTTACCATGGAAGATTCGATATGAAGATGCGTATCGATAAATCCCGGAACAACAATCTTACCTGAAATATCAACTTCCTGATTGCCGTGATATGTTTCGCATGTACCTACGATCTTATCGCCGCAGATTGCTATATCACCAGAAACCAGTTCACCTGTGACCAGATCATAAAATTGTCCGTTTTTTAAAACGAGATCCGCTTTTTCAACGCCTCGACCTTGGTCAATACGTTTGGCAATTGTCTGTTTATCCATGGTGATATCCTATCTGCAACTCTAAATTCGAATCGACTGCGCCATTCGAACTGTATCGCGTGTGATATCATGTTCGCCAAAAACTTGGCAAAAATATAACTAGTAGGGTGAATAATTCTAGCCGCCCGAGCAACATACCTGCAGATAACAGCCATTTCGCTGTTGCGCTTAATTCTGAATAATTCCCCGCTGGGCCGATAATGTCTCCCAATCCCGGACCAACATTTGCAAGCGCAGAACCTGCCCCAGATAATGCGGTCGTGGTATCCAATCCTGTTAGTTTTAATGCAAACGCGAGCACCATAAAGGACGCGATAAACAAAAAGAAAAACGCCATCACAGATGAAATAACGTGCTTTTGGATAGGCCTTTTATTGAACATAGGTTTGAAGACACCACTTGGATACATCACGTGGTTTAAGTGCATTTTCACCGCTTGAAACAAGACCTGAAATCGGAAAATTTTAATCCCGCAAGATGTTGATCCAGCGCAGCCACCAACAAACATAATGAGGAAGAAAAATGTAACAGCTTGCGGGCCCCATGCGCCATAATCGGTGGACGCGTAACCCGTGCCTGTGATGATTGAAACAACGTTAAACGCTGCATAGCGCAGTGCTTCTAAACCTTGATGCGAACCGCTTACAACGGCCATAATCAACGCAATTAAAATACAAAGGCTCACAAACATTAAAAATACTCGGACCTGAAGATCCTGTATCAATGGCTTATAACGTCCCTGCAACATCTGAACATATAAGATAAACGGGATTGACCCTAAGATCATAAAGACGATTGCAACTGTATCAATTGCGGCGCTGTTAAAATGCCCGATAGATCCATCTTTTGTGGAAAATCCACCTGTTGCCACCGTTGTCATTGCGTGAATAACAGCATCATCAACCGCCATACCTGCAACAACGTATAAAATCGCGCATAATCCGGTCACTGCGATAAACACAAGCGTGATGGACGAAGAAATTTGTCGGGTTCTCGGTAGAATTTTTTCAGCGGTATCAAAGGCTTCGGCTTTAAACAATTGCATACCACCAATTTGCAACATTGGTAGTACCGCGATCGCCATAACGATAATCCCAAGACCGCCCAGCCATTGCAAAAGACCACGCCAAAACAAAATGCCAGGAGGCACGCGATCAAGCCCTGTGATCACCGTCGCACCGGTTGTTGTCAACCCTGACATCGATTCAAAAAAAGCATCGGTGTAATTATCAACCACACCAGACCATAAAAATGGCAAAGCGCCGAAGGCAACAAGCGCAGTCCACGCGCATACCGTCATCAGCAAAGCTTGCCGCGTGGATAGACCTTTTGGTATGCCGCGGGTTGATAAAAACATCAAAAGCCCGACAAGAAGCGTGAGACCGGAAGAGATGACAAAAACCTGCCAATCCGGATTGCCCACAGCTGCATCAACAAATGCTGGCAATAACATCGACGCACCGAGCGTGATAACCAGCACTCCGGTGACCAATACGACTGGTCTAAAGTCGATTATGCTGTTCAATTAAGCACTCTTTTTTGGTCGGGCAAATCCAGCGAAAAAGCTGGAATGGCAACGTCAAACAACGCCCCATCATCTGTTTGAAATTGATATGTTCCAAACATAATACCAGAAGGAGTGTCGAGCGGGCAACCAGAGGAATACTCATAGCTTCCATTTGGTTCAATAAATGGCTCTTCACCAACAACGCCCTTGCCCGAAATCTCGTCGACCAGACCATTGCCATCGGTGATATTCCAATAGCGATTGATCAATTGCACACGTTTATCCGAATGATTAGTGACCGTAATCTGATAGCCCCAGACATATCTGCAATCTTCCGGGTCAGATTGCTCTTCCAGATAAAATGGCTCAACCGCAACTTCGATTTCATGTGTTGTGGCTTTATACATCATCGCATCCACTTGATATTATACGCATCAATTTCTTCACCAAAATCGGCATTAGCCTTATTGTATAGCTGAAAACCAAGGTCAAGCAGAAACCAAACTGTGACATCTAAATGACCAATTATAACGTAGTTTTGAGAATTGGTCATTTGCTCTTTGCACTTTCCGTCTATAATAGAAATCGCAAAAGTTAAGGCAATAATTATGTTAGACGGCACAGCAAGAAGGGTTTTGGACCCTACTTTAGACAAAATGGGCGCTTATTTGGCGACCAAAGGCGCGTCGGCGAATGCCGTTACCCTCACAGCTTTTGTTGTCGGGATGATATCTGCCGCATTAATCGCGTTTGGTTATATGATACCCGGGCTCATTTTATTGCTATTAAGTCGCTTAGGCGACGGTCTTGATGGTGCCGTTGCACGGCATACGCAAACTTCGGATTTCGGCGGCTTTTTGGATATCGTTTTAGATTTTGCGTTTTATGGCGCAATTCCATTAGCGTTTATCATCTATGACCCTGCCAATAACGCCATTGCAGGTGCGGTTTTACTCTTTGCGTTTTACGTCAATGGTGCCAGTTTTTTGGCTTATTCAATTCTGGCTGAAAAATATCGATTGCAAACAGCCGTTCGTGGCGAAAAATCGATCTATTTCACCACCGGGCTAGCGGAAGCGACGGAAACCTTTGCAGCTTTTGCAATTTTTTGCCTGTTTCCAAGCTACTTTGCCGTTGTGGCATATATTTTCGCAGCGATTTGTATTTACACCGCGTTTTCAAGAATTGTGTTGGCCTGGAGCGCTTTTAAGCCCACTGAATAGGCCAACACAAAAAGTTAGTTTGATCAGATATTCTGCAATGCCTGATCTAGATCTTCCAGCAAATCGTCAACATCTTCGATACCCAGTGACACGCGAACTGTGCCTTCTGTGATGCCCAATTCTGCGCGATCTTCTTCCGCCAGATTTTTATGCGTTGTTGTTGCAGGGTGTGTAATTAAGCTTTTTGAATCTCCCAAATTGTTGGAGATGCTAATCACATCAAGCGCATTTTGGAATTTAAATGCCGCCTGCTGACCGCGCTTGAGCTCAAAAGCGACAAGTGTCGAACCAGCCTTCATTTGCTTTGCAACGATATCGGCTTGCGGGTGATCCGCGCGACCTGGATATATGACCCTGCTCACCGCATTATGGCCAGCTAGATAATCTGCGACAGCCGCCGCATTTTTTGTCTGCTGATCCACACGCAAAGCCAAAGTTTCCATACCTTTTAGCATTGTCCATGCGTTAAACGGGGACATGGAAGGGCCTGTGTGGCGATAGTAATCATGCAGATGTTCATCAACCCATTCTTTATCAGATAAGATCATGCCACCAAGGCAACGCCCCTGCCCGTCTACATGTTTGGTGGTTGAATAAACAACAATATGTGCGCCCAGCTCCAACGGTTTTTGATAAAGCGGTGTGGCGAACACATTATCAACCACGAGCTTTGCACCGATTTGATTGGCGAGTTTTGCTACACCTGCAATATCAATGACTTCCAATGTCGGATTTGTTGGGCTTTCAAGGAACATAAGCTTGGTGTTCGGGCGAATAGCTTTTTCCCAGTTTTCCAAGTTTGTTCCGTCAACCAAAGTTGTCTCAATGCCATATTTTGGCATAAGTTTTTCAACAACCCATCGACATGAGCCGAACAATGCGCGTGCTGCAACCACATGGTCCCCAGCACTTACCTGACACATGAGAGCTGCCGTTACCGCTGCCATACCAGAAGCTGTCGCCCGCGCTTCTTCCGCACCTTCTAATTCGCACATGCGCTTTTCAAACATGTCGACGGTCGGGTTTGCATATCTTGAATAGATGAAGCCATCTTCTTCGCCCAAGAAACGCGCCTGAGCTGATTCCGAGCTTTCATAGATATAGCCTTGGGTTAAGTATAACGCCTCTGAAGTTTCACCAAATTGGGAACGCGTTGTTCCTGAATGAACCAGTTGCGTTGCGGGTCGCAGTTTTTTCTTCTCAGTCATTTTCTTTCCAACAATGAACTTTTGCCAGTCAAGCTGACAATAAAAAACCGGCTTGCACACGCCAGCCGGTTCACACGTTTATTCTCGAACGCACGACCTTTTAGCGAGTTATTTTATGTGGCTGCAAGCCGGTCGGCCAAATCACCACGGGATAAGGATCAATTATCACGTCGATAAACTTGCGTCAATTGACTTGAACTGCAAGAAATAGCCGACGAAAAATGACTTAAGACTAGGTGATGATATGACGAACGGGGTTCGTGAAACCGGAATTTTATCAGACAGGCTTATCAAAGAGCTTTTTGATAGCGGTAAACTTTTAAGCGCCAAAGAACTTGATAGCGATCAAATTCAGCCCGCGAGCCTGGACTTGCGACTTGGTGCAAAAGCATATCGCGTGCGCGCAAGTTTTCTGCCCGGTCCTCAAAGCACAGTTGATGAAAAGCTACAGCGGTTAAAACTGCATGAGATTGATCTCACAGAAGGCGCAGTTTTAGAAACCGGATGTGTTTACATCGTCCCGCTGCTTGAAAGTCTTGAACTACCATTAGAAATTTCAGCTTCCGCAAACCCAAAAAGCTCAACCGGGCGTCTCGATATTTTCACGCGGGTTATGACCGATTACGGCCCAGAATTTGATAAAATTGTGGCTGGTTATAACGGACCTTTGTGGATGGAAGTAAGCCCGCGCACATTCCCAATTGTTGCGCGTACTGGATCACGACTTTCACAAATTAGGTTCCGCAAAGGCAATTCGCTTTTAAGCTCAGATGAAGTTGCGGACCTTCATGAAAAAGAAACACTCAATGATGCTGAAAACCCGTCCATTTCCGATGGCGGCATCGGCATGTCGATTGATTTGATCGGTTCGGGTGAAAGATCACTCGTGGGCTATCGCGGCAAACATCACACCAGCGTTGTTGATGTAGATAAGAAAGCATCTCAGAACGTTTATGACTTTTGGGAGCCATTATATAATCGTGGCCGCCCTGAACTCATCCTTGATCCTGATGAATTTTATATTCTTGTTTCCCAAGAAGCCGTTCATGTACCACCCCTTTATGCAGCTGAGATGACACCATTTGATCCGCTGGTTGGGGAGTTTCGTGTGCACTACGCAGGCTTCTTTGATCCCGGCTTTGGTAATTCATCTGCTGGGGGCACCGGAAGCCGCGCTGTATTGGAAGTGCGAAGCCACGAAGTCCCGTTTATCCTAGAGCATGGGCAAATCGTCGGACGCTTGGTTTATGAGCACATGCTTGAAAAACCAAGTGCACTTTATGGGGCTGATCTTAAATCCAATTACCAGGCGCAGGGCCTAAAACTTTCCAAGCATTTCCGCCCAGAAAACTAACATGAAAATTAATCTGAAAACCAATCAAGAAATTGGCTTGGTAAGCTGATACTTGCAAAATTGATCTAAATATGCGCTCATTTGCGTATAAGAACCAATAGAATAAGTGATGATATGAGCGACGAGACGAGAGAAGTTGAACTGGACATTAATGGGGAAACCCGTCCATTTGATATCGATAATCCTGATCTTCCTGATTGGGTTGAGGATGAAGCCTTTTCATCTGGCGATTACCCTTATGATAAAAAGCTAAAATGGAAGCACTATGAGGAAACCATTGAAGCGCTTCAGGTTGAGCTCGTGAAAGTTCAATCTTGGCTTGGTTCGAGCGGTTCAAGAATTATCTCGGTTTTTGAGGGACGTGATGCTGCCGGCAAAGGTGGCTCAATTAATGCGGTGAAGCAATATATGAACCATAGAACGGTGCGCACCGTTGCTCTGCCGAAACCAACAGACCGCGAGCGCGGTGAATGGTATTATCAGCGTTATATTGACCATTTCCCAACCGAGGGTGAAATGGTTTTGTTTGACCGTTCTTGGTATAATCGCGCCGGCGTTGAACCTGTCATGGGATTTTGTACGCCCGATCAACACGCTAATTTCTTGGAGCAAACACCTGCATTTGAAAAAATGATTGCGGATGAGGGCATTTATTTCTTCAAATTCTGGCTCAATATCGGGCGCGAAATGCAGCTAAAGCGTTTTCATGATCGTCGTCATAATCCGCTGAAGGTCTGGAAGCTTTCACCGATGGATATTGCCAGCTTAAATAAATGGGATGACTACACCAAAAAGCGCGATCTGATGTTGGCAACAACGCATTCAGAACTTGCGCCATGGACGGTGGTGAAAACCAATGACAAGAGACGTGCGCGAATTAATATCATTCGCCATATTCTCTCCACTCTTCCTTACGATGGTAAGGATGAGGACGTTATCGGTGAAATCGATGACAAGGTATTAGGACACGGACCAAGCTTCGTAGAGTAAATAGTTGAGGAGGAGACATAGGAGACATGGGAAAAATTTTGTTGCCGGCACCACGCGCATGGGTGCCAGTATATCCGTCGGATATTCCAGCTGAGCTTCCTCCTCTTGAACACCCCTCTTTAAGTTCTTTTTTTGAAAAAAGCTTAAAAGCGAATGCCAGTTTGCCTGCGCATACTTCGATGGGTAAAACCATCACCTATGGTGACTGGGATAAAGGCTCTGCAAATTTTGCTGGATGGCTCCAATCGCTTGGCCTTAAACCGGGCACTCGCATTGCGGTGATGTTGCCAAATATCTTGCAGTCTCCCATTGTGATCGCAGCGATATTGCGCGCAGGATATGTGCTGACCAGCGTCAACCCGCTTTACACCCCACGAGAGCTGAAAAATCAGCTTAATGATTCAGGGGCAGAAGCGATTATCGTTCTGGAGAACTTTGCCCATACACTCCAAAAAGTGGTCAGTGAGACAAACATC
>JAHDEP010000275.1 GCA_020628775.1 Rhizobiaceae bacterium
TTGGTCGCCCCTATTTTAAGACTTGAATATAGATCGGGGAGGTCTTCATGGCTGCTCAGAAATTTGAGGAAGTGTTATCTGATAGTTCAGATCAGGTAGCAGACTTTTCACAACAACATCGTGGATTTGTTGCAGCTTTTCAGCACCGCCTCCATGTTAATCCAGCCTTAGTTCCGCTTATCGTATTGGTGATATCGATCGCCATTTTCGGGATCTTGTTAGGTACTAAATTTTTCTCAGCCTTTGCGCTTACGCTAATCCTTCAACAAGTCGCAATCGTCGGCATTGTGGGCGCTGCGCAATCGCTTGTAATATTAACAGCGGGGATCGATCTATCCGTCGGCGCGATCATGGTTTTATCCTCCGTTGTTATGGGGCAATTCACATTCCGCTACGGATTGCCTGTCGAATTTGCCATTGTGTGCGGACTTTTATGCGGGACGATCTGCGGATATATCAACGGCGTATTTGTCGCTGTGTTGAAACTACCACCGTTTATCGTCACGCTTGGCATGTGGCAGATTATTCTCGCAACGAATTTCCTTTATTCAGCCAATGAAACAATTCGAAGTAAGGAGATTGAGCAAAATGCATCTCTCCTTCAAATGTTTGGTTGGAAGTTTAAAATTGGCGCTGATGAAGCGGGTCGAGGTGGCGCAACCTTCACCATTGGCGTCATTTTCTTAGTCGCGCTTGTGCTGGCGCTTGCCTATGCGCTTCGCCACACAGCGTGGGGTCGTCATGTTTACGCAGTTGGCGATGATCCGGAGGCCGCAGAGCTTTCGGGGGTTCAAGTCAAGCGCACATTAATCTCGGTCTATACGCTTGCCGGACTTATCTGCGCCTTTGCAGGATGGGCACTTATTGGCCGCATCGGATCAGTCTCACCAACATCTGGCCAGCTTGCCAATATTGAATCCATTACAGCCGTGGTGATCGGCGGGATATCGCTCTTCGGCGGACGTGGATCAATATTAGGCATGCTGTTTGGCGCGCTTATTGTGGGTGTTTTCACACTCGGGCTCAGACTTTTGGGCGCAGATGCGCAATGGACATATTTACTCATCGGCGCATTAATCATCGGCGCGGTGGCAATTGATCAATGGATTAGAAAGGTCGCAGCATAATGGAACCTATTCTTAAAGCAAAAAATCTCGTTAAAAAATATGGACGTGTGACAGCGCTTGATCATTGTGATTTTGAACTCATGCCAGGTGAAATCCTAGCTGTTATTGGCGATAACGGTGCGGGGAAATCTACTCTGATCAAAGCGGTATCTGGTGCGGTGCAACCTGATGAGGGTGATATCTATCTTGAAGGTGAAAAGGTGTCTTTCGCATCTCCCCTTCAAGCCAGAGATAGAGGCATTGAAACCGTCTACCAGACATTGGCCATGTCCCCTGCTCTTTCCATAGCGGACAACATGTTCATGGGGCGTGAAATCAGAAAGCCAGGCATTCTAGGGTCTGTTTTTCGAAAATTAGACCGCTCTAAAATGGAGCAGTTGGCGCGCGATAAACTCTCTGAATTGGGACTTATGACCATTCAGAACATCAATCAGGCAGTGGAAACATTGTCTGGTGGCCAAAGGCAAGGTGTTGCGGTTGCCCGCGCAGCCGCCTTTGGATCAAAAGTTATCATCCTTGATGAGCCGACGGCTGCTTTGGGCGTGAAGGAATCCCGTCGTGTGCTGGAGCTTATTCAAGATGTGAAATCCCGCGGCATTCCGATCATTTTGATCAGTCACAACATGCCACATGTGTTTGAGGTTGCAGACCGCATCCACATTCATCGGTTGGGCAAACGCATCTGCGTGATTGATCCGAAAGACTATACAATGTCTGATGCCGTTGCCTTTATGACCGGGGCAAAGGAACCACCTACAGAACTTGCAGCGTGATGGTCGTTATTTAAAGGAAAATAAGCGGCGTGGCCTTTTAAAAAGGGTCACGCCTTTTGCGTTGAAAACGAGCTCGTTAACTTATCTTGGAGCGATATAGAGACCCTCTGACTTTAACTGCTCGACATAATTTGCTTCTCGTTCCATGGCGCGGATGACGGATGGTCGCTCCATAATACGAAGAGCATGGTCTCGGATGTTGGGGAATTCCTCGTCCGGAAAACCAACACCCGTAATTCGCCACCAAACCCAAAACAAATACCCATCAACAATCGACCATTGATCACCATACCACCAGCGGCCCGAATGCAGCCGCTCATTGATCATTGTCATAACGGGGTTCATGCCTTCGATACCCTTGGGGCGGATAGATGTAAACGGATCACCATCATCAGTGAAAAACATCGGCATTGCGATCCGCGTTACTAACGGATGCACGGTTGCTGCAAAGAAGGACAAGTCAGCTATTTGCTTTTGCTGCTCTAGTACATCCGTCGTTTGCGGTAACAAATTGGCATTCGGATATGTCCGGTGGAGCCATGTCTGTATGGCCACATTTTCGGTCAACGGCTTTCCGTCAATTAACAAAGTGGGAACCTTGCCCTTTGGATTGAGCGCAAGAAATTCCGGCGATTTCTGCTGTTTGGATGCGGTGCGGATAAGTTCCGTCTCGAACGGAACGCCAATTTCCTCAAGAGCAATGGTTGGCACGCGTGCACAGGTGCCCGGTGCTACAAACAGTTTCAAATCGTGCATCTCATACTCTCATTTGGTTCACGTATAGATTTACGGGGAACCTTACATATCTGCATAGTTTCAAGCAATGGTGACGAGCAAAACTGACACTAGGCTCAACAGATTTGGGCAATTATCCATTCATAACCAGCTAAGTGTCACAAAAAGTGGTTGATGGAGATATTTGGTTGGCCAGACATTAAACACGCTGAACAATATGCCAAAGAAGCACGCCGTAAGAAGCTTGCAAGTGACTCTATACATACCATTAATCTCAAAGGAGTTTCATAATGCTTAGGCGACACTAACCGCGAAACAATAAGAGTTAGATAACTTCTCCTCCAACGCCAAAACCAGACAAGATTTCAAACCGA
>JAHDEP010000276.1 GCA_020628775.1 Rhizobiaceae bacterium
TCAATACCATCCATGCCACCAGCTTGCATACGTTCAGCAGCATCAGCGAAATCATTGATAATGCGCTCGATGTCCCAATCTTCGATTAATTTTGGAAACGCACGATGGGCCGGTTCGCGATGTTTGGAGGACGAAACGGATGGCAGCCAATTGCCCTTATTCCAATTGGTTCGGCGCCCTAAATGCGTTAATTGGATCATCACCGCGCAATCATGTTCATGGCATGCATCCGTGAGCTGGTTGATCCACGGCACCACCTCATCACGATAGGCCAAAATGTTATTAAATACAGGCGGACTATCCTTGCTCACGGCTGCAGACCCTGCGGTCATGGTCAACGCAACACCAGCTTTTGCGCGCTCTGAGTGATAGGCTGCATAACGCTCTTTGGGCATACCGTCTTCGGCGTAAGCTGGCTCATGGCTTGTCGTCATGATGCGGTTTTTTAGCGTGAGATGCTTTAGCTTAAAGGGTTGCAACAAAGGATCTTTAGTCATCTTATTTCTCAATACCTATTTCTCGCTAATACCAAGCATCTTCCATTGAGGCTTTTTTCTGTGCGATGAAATCTTTGAGCTCTTCGTCAATCGCCACATCCAGATATGGTTTTTCATAATCGTTCAGCACTTGTTTCCAGCGGGAATTGGCGCGTGTTGCCATATCAATTTCACCTTGCTCGTCCCAGGTTTCCCAAGGCTGATTGTCATCAAGTGCGCTATCGTAATAAGCGGTTTTATAATGACGCATTGTGTGCGCTGTGGAGAACAGATGCTCACCCGGCCCCTGCTCTGCCAGCGCTTCAAATGCCAGCGTATCATCATCGATTTTCAAGCCGTTTAGATAGGCATGTAACGCGCCGCAAACATCGGTATCCATAACAAATTTTTCATAGGACATGGAGAGCAATCCATCTAAAAACCCTGCAGAGTGAAGAATGTAATTCGACCCACCTTGAACCGCAGACATCATCGACATCATCGCTTGCTGCATCGCCTGCCCGTCTGGCAATTTTGATGTTGAAAAATTCCCAGCACAGCGCAATGGCAAGTTTAATCTTCGCGCCAATTGACCCATCACAAGTGATCCAAGCGCGGGTTCTGCAGTGCCAAAGGTTGGCGAACCAGAACGCAAAGCCATGGTGCTTAAAAACGCAGCTAAAACTGTCGGCGCACCTGGGCGAACAAGTTGTGTGAGCGCGCAAGAGACCATGCTTTCAGCCAGCGCATGCGCAACAGATCCTGCCATAGTCAAAGGTGAAACAGCTCCACCAAGCAAAAATGGCAGATGGATGGACCCTTGATTGGCAGCTGCATAAGCGCGGATGCCTGCACATGTCACACCATCCATCACGAGCGGAGATGTGGTGTTAAAATTCCCCATGATAACGCAGTTTTTATCAGTAAATTCTTCGCCAAATACAATGCGGGCTAGCGCAATGGAATCCTCAGCGCGTTCGGCTGCTGTAATTGAGCCCAAAAACGCCCTATCGGAATATTTTATATGGCTATAGACCATATCTAAATGCCGCTTGTTTACGGCAACATCTGTTGGTTCGCATATCGTACCACCTGAATGATGAAGCCAAGGAGAAGACTGAGCGAGCTTGATGAAGTTTTGAAAATCCTCGATCGTGCCGTAGCGGCGCCCCTTATCTAGGTCCATGACAAATGGTGATCCATATGCGGGTGCTAGCACCACCGCATCACCACCTATTTCAACCGATTTCGCAGGATTGCGCGCGTGTTGGGTAAACTTTGCGGGCGCAGTTTTTAAGATCTCTCTGATCATGCCGGGCTCGAACTTAATGTTCCAGCTTTTCTCGGTGAGTTTCGTCACCTTGCCGCCCGCACGGCGAAATAATTCAACAGCTTCAATGTCTTCCCAAAACTCGATGCCAATTTCAGAGAGTATTCGTTCTGTGGTAGCCTCAATTTTGACAAGGCTTTCTTCGCTAACAAGATCATAGGTTGGAATATTGCGGATGATATATGGCACTTCAAGATGTGGGTTTTGACCCGCTTCAGATGAGCGTTTTTCCCGGCCACCCCGCTTACGAACACGCCTCTTTGTCTGCGTTAAATCATCCATGTTAGTCTCCCAGCTAACTCACGTTAACAACATTTCGCACAGTTAATTGACATGAGTGTCATAAATATTGACATAAGTGTCAAGTCATATAATGTAAGGTCATGAATATCGAAAATGTATCGCGCCAACGCGGGTCAGAAGAAGTCTGGCTCAACGCCGCTTATGAAATGCTTCGAGAGAATGGTATTGAGGCAGTAAAGGTCATGCCACTCGCTAAAGAACTTGGGTTAACCCGCACAAGTTTTTACTGGCATTTTACCGACCGTGACGCCCTACTTGAAGCGATGATTAGGCGTTGGGAGCAAAAGAATACCGGCAATCTGATCAATCAAACCAAAGGCTTTGCTGAAACAATTACCGAAGCCATGTTGAATGTTTTTGATTGCTGGCTGGATGAAAATCTGTTTGATGCGCGGATGGATCTCGCTATTCGCAACTGGGCGCGCAATAATAGCGAGCTGCAATCACGGCTTGATTTAGCTGATGCCAAGCGCGCCAAAGCCCTCTTCGATATGTTCAAAAAATTTGGTTATGATGATGCTCAAGCGCAAGCAAGAAGCATGACGGTGATTTATACCCAGATTGGCTATATCTCTATGGAGGTTCATGAAAACCAGGTGGAACGTATTTCCAGAATGCCAGATTATATTGCCGTATTTACCGGAGAAACGCCGTCACATTCTGAATTCGAACGCTTTAAGGCGCGCCACCGTGGTTTGCTAAATTAGAACTTCAAAACTGCTGTAAAATTAAACGGAATTTGCAGCTTGCTGGTCAGCTACTTCGTGCGGAACATCTCCTCTGCAATCTTTCGCCATTCCCCATTCGATCGACAAATCACTGAGCTGATTTAAGATATCGCGTAGTTCTAATCCGCGTTCGCTCAGCGAATAAGAAACTTC
>JAHDEP010000277.1 GCA_020628775.1 Rhizobiaceae bacterium
ACCCAGTTCAAACAAATATCTAAACCTAAAGATGCGACGCTTGTTTATGCGAACATGCTGTATTCAATTACAGGCGAATATGACACGTTTTGGGAGATCTGCGGGCAATTGGATAAGGCCACGGAACTGGTTAAGGCCACCCATAGCTATCATTTACAAGTTTGGGAAGGCGATGTGCCAGATGCATGGAGTAAGTACCTGAGCAAACCACCATCATTATGTTCTATGCAGCATTATGTGGAATTGCAATTTAGACAAGATCCACAAATCTTGACAGAAAAACCTGAGGAATATCTAGCGCGCTTGGCAGTGCCACACACACCATTACAGTCATTTAATTTAGATAGCGATGATCCATTTGAGCTTGTAACAGTGCTGTCTTCTCTAGCGCCAACAATTGTTATCTTTGATCAACAAGCTTCTGGATGGCATCTCAATTTTCAACACCTCACAACGGGTGAAGTGCAAGCCCTCACTCTTGAAAGTGATGCTGATTCACTTTACCTAGTGGCATCGACCAATCAACTTTCAGTGCATGAAACGAGCCTGTTTAATACATGTGTTTATTACCCAGACATAGAACTTAACACTTGTTATGGTGGTTACTTGCCCTTTAGCCAAGGGGCATACTATCTCCGCATAACGCCTGAAACGTTTACCGTTGGGGAAACCAATGTGCCAGACTATAGCTATGCATTGAGCTTGCAAGGTTTTTTAGCGCTTGAAGAGCAGTTTCATACTGAGGCGCAACAGGAAGCTGTCACACCTCAGCCGCATCGATATTGCTATGTTGACTGTTCATTACGCGCGGCTTATGAAGCCGCATATGAATATGAAATTACAGGAAACTATGCTAATGCTGCCAAGTACTATTGGTTAGTCATCGCTGCATTTCCAGACTCAAGTTATGCGCGTTTGGCAAAGGCGCGGTTTCCAGTAGATTTAGTGCAGTTTTGGCCGGAATAAAATGGCATCTTATATTTTCAGTTCATACACCAAGCTTTTCTGGCTAACCCTCACCTTGATTGCATTGTTGGTACCGCAACGTGCCAACGCCCAAACAATTGAACCACTTGAGCCAGAGTATGAGACTCTGCATCAGTTGCTTAGTCTGCACTACGATCCTCAGTTTGTAAGACAAATTTGTGCTGAAATCACCTACTACCAACCGTATCTTGAGTTGAGTCAATGGTCTGGCTTTTATGCAATGTATCGTTGCCAGAACGAAATGCTTGAGGAAGGGCTATTCAATTTATACGCGACCTCTGAAATTGATTTTATTGAGACTGGGTCAGAAGACTGTTTGCAAATTGAGAGGCATAGCGCGCCTTGTTTGCGCATTTGGAAGGGTCTTTCACCTTACGCACATCATCAGCGTTGGTTGACACAATTTTATTTCGACAACAGAACGATCATTGCCACAGTAGATGTAAGCAATGAAACTGGAGAAGTCAGAGATGTAGATGTTGTAGACATCGTAAACATAGATGCTGGAGACACGCTTCAGACAGATATTGATCTTAATGCCGATGGCGTCAATGACTTCATTCTGCAAAGGTATCATCGTGGCTATTCGACAGCGCTTCTAGATGTGTTTGCCTATATTTTTGATGATTTTAGGTATATCAGACAACCTAGAATTTTTGTCCGAGACATCCATAAAGATACATTTAATGTTGTTACTGAAAATCAACAAGTGGTTGTCAATGTCGTTGAAAATCTATCAGACCGACATGGTTGTAAGTGGCAAAGAGAACGCGATTACAACTTTGTGCCACACCAAACGCTCTTTCAGCATAAGTATCTTCAAGAGCCGCATGTTGCTGAATGTTTTTTAGCAAAAGCAAGTCGCGCTCAAGACTCTATAGAGCAAAAAGCACTCTTGGCACAAGCTCTTTCGGCAGACATTACAACGGACATCATTAACCGGGAAGATTTCCGGACGTTTATTCAGCAAGAACTCGCGTTTTGGCATGCGTCGCATGGAAATTTCAACACAGCTCTACATCTGTTGCGTCAAATCACGCATTCTGGCGATGAGAGTGCTAGCTATACATCCGCAATTACAACAACTATTTCCAAATCAGATTCATTTTGGGAGACCTGTAAAGCACTACATCATCTCGAAGGGGAGCGGGAACTGGTTTATGTGCTAGATACTTTCTATGGACGCGATGGATTTCTAAGTACTGGTCAACCGCAATGGTCGACAATTTGTCCATTACAGCAATTCACGCAAGTTGCGCTTGAAATACTGCCTATCCAAATAGATGAAACCCCACAAAACTACATAGCAAGATTAGGAATCAGTGCAACGTCTTGGCAATCTTTTCAGCTAGATGCAGACAATGCCAAAGAATGGGTAACGATCCTGTCTCCTGACACCCCAATCGTCGCTATGTTTGATGAAACAGAGTCTGGTTGGCAAATTCACTATGCAACCCTTACAGCAGGCACTGCAAATGACATCCATCTAATTGAACAAGACAATATGTTGTACCTAGAAGTTGAGGCTAGTATTCGATTAAATAAGTTGCACTGGACTCGACGTAAATGTAATGCAGAGTCAATTGGCGCACTAACGCCAACTGATTCTTGTGTCTATTCCGATTTCCCTGAAGCTGGGGCATTCTACATTATGATGGAAGACCTGATTACAAACACTGTGCTAGAGCAAAGTGGCGATTATTTTGCTTCTTTCGAGGAGTATATTGAAAACACTAAATATGTAACTCGCGCTGAGGATCAGCCTTCTAATGACCATTGGGAAGATACCTCACTTTCTGGCGCTGAGGCTTATAAGCTGGCATTCAGTTATGAAGTTAATGGGAATACACAAGTTGCACTTCTTTATTATCAAATGGTCGCGCTTGCATATCCGAACTCTGATTATGGAAGTCTTGCTGAGTTGCGTCTACCTAAACAAATAATCCGTTTCCGCTGATGGCCTTAGTCTGGCGCTTCA
>JAHDEP010000278.1 GCA_020628775.1 Rhizobiaceae bacterium
TGGTATCGGCGCATCAAACTATGAAGCCTATGGTGCAAGCGCAAAATTTGTCGTCAAATTTTGATATATTGCCCAGAATAAGTTGACACACAGATAGTTTAGTTCTAATAGCCACTCCAAGCGCGGATGTTTACTCATTCGCGCTGTTTTACGTGTCCCGTGAATGTTCCCTCAAAGCGTATAGGTGAGCATTCTGTCAGACTTCAATAGAGGTCAGAGGAGGGCGCGTTTCCTACCCTTCACCATGGTGGTGTTAGGGGATTTTGTTTTGAAAGGAAATGCGATGAGCAAGCGCCAAGCATCTAAATACAAACTCGATCGCCGTATGGGCGAAAATATCTGGGGCCGTCCAAAGTCACCAGTAAACCGTCGTGAATATGGCCCAGGTCAACACGGTCAGCGCCGTAAAGGTAAATTGTCTGACTTTGGTGTTCAGCTTCGTGCTAAGCAGAAGCTTAAAGGCTATTACGGTGAAATCCGCGAGAAGCAATTCCGCTCAATCTATAACGAAGCTGTTCGTCGTAAAGGCGATACACCAGATAACCTAATTGGTCTTTTGGAATCTCGTTTGGACGCACTTGTTTACCGCGCTAAATTCGTTGCAACAATCTTTGCTGCACGTCAGTTCGTAAACCACGGTCACGTGACAGTGAACGGTGTTCGCACAAACATTCCTTCATACCGTTTGCAGCCTGGTGATGTTGTTGAAATTCGTGAGAAGTCAAAGCAACTTGCTATCGTTATCGAAGCAAAAGACCTAGCAGAGCGCGATGTTCCTGACTATGTTGAAGTTGATCACAACAAAATGACAGCAACTTTTGTTCGTCTTCCACAATTGGCTGATGTGCCATACCCAGTGATCATGGAACCAAATCTAGTTGTCGAGTTTTACTCACGCTAATTCTTCCTGATCAGGAAAGACAATAATTTTAAAAGCCCTGTGCTCATGCGAGTATGGGGCTTTTTTATGTTTGCTTTAAAGCACGCTTAAAGATTGAAGATTGTTATTTGAGCCAGCAATCGCTAAAACCACGATAACCTGATATCGAAAAGATGTGCCCAATGAATGTAATCCCTGAAATATCAAAACAAGATGCGGTAGCCGAACAAAGTGCAACAAAAGACGAGTTGTCGTTGTTTGCAAACGCGCCTGATAGTTTGAGTTTTAAAAAGCTGCGCAAACGCTTGATCCGCAATACGCGCCAAGCACTTGATGAGTTTTCAATGCTCCCCACAGCTGAGGAAACGGCTAATGGTAAGCGTCCACGCTGGTTGGTGGGGCTATCAGGAGGGAAAGATTCATACGGGCTGTTAGCGATATTGATGGAGCTGCAATGGCGCGGGTTATTAAATGTGGATCTACTCGCCTGTAACCTTGATCAGGGGCAGCCAAACTTTCCCAAACACATTCTGCCAGATTTCTTAAACAAGCATAACATTGCGCACCGCATTGAGTATCAGGACACATATTCTGTCGTGACCGATAAGATCTCTGAGAACTCGACATATTGCGCGCTCTGCTCGCGGTTACGCCGTGGCCATCTATATCGTGTTGCGCGTGAAGAAGGCTGCGATGCGCTTATCCTTGGCCATCACCGGGAAGACCTGCTTGAAACATTCTTCTTAAACTTCTTTCATGGTGCGCGTATGGCATCTATGTCGCCAAAATTGATCAATGATGAGGGCGATGTCATGGTCATGCGTCCGCTGGTTTATTGCGCTGAAGATGATTTAGAGAAGTTTGCTCAGGCGCTCGAATTTCCGATTATCCCTTGTGATCTTTGTGGTTCGCAAGATGGCTTGCAGCGTAATGTCATGAAGCAGATGATCAATGATATTGAAACCAAGATGCCAGGCCGAAAAGATCGAATGATTAAAGCGCTGGGTAACATCAGACCGTCACATATGCTTGATAGTAAGTTGTTTGATTTTGCAAATGTCGATGTTGACGAGAAAGATGTGTAATGAATTTAACTGACCAAGATTTTGACGACCTGATTTCCCTTATCTCGCTATGTGGTTTTCAGGAAATCATGCCTCATTTCAGACGCTTAGAAGGCGATGATATTTCGGCAAAAGCCAATGCGTCCGATTTGGTCACAATTGCCGATGTTGCGGCGGAGAAGTTTTTAACGAAAGAACTCAAGGCCAAGTTTCCAAATGCAATTGTCTTTGGTGAAGAATCTGTCAGCGAAGATGCAAATGTGCTGAAAAACCATAAATGGGAAGGCATGTCTTTCGTCATCGACCCCATTGATGGCACATTTAACTTCGCAAGTGGCGCTCCGATTTTTGGTACAATGCTAGCGATAGTTAAAGACAGCGAAACCATTGGGGCAATCATTCATGATCCAGTGATGGGCGATACGATCTATGCGCGAAAGGGTGAGGGCGGTTTTTATCGTCAGGCAGACGGCAAAGAGGTTCGTTTACAGGTTTCTGAACCGGTAAGCTTTGATCAGGCTACAGGTTCGATCTCTTGGACCGGTTTACCGCATGAGATGCGTGTTAAGTTGCTCTCCAACCAAGCAAGGAGCCTCAACTTCTTCGGTTATCGCTGTGCCGCGCATGATTATCGTATCTTGGCCACAGCGCGTGCGCATTTCCTGCTTTATAGCAAGATGATGCCCTGGGACCATCTGGGTGGTACATTGATCCACCAAGAAGCTGGAGGGCATTCAGCACGCTTTGATGGTAGCGAGTATAAGCCACAAACAATCGACGGTGGACTGATCCACGCGCCAAACAAAGATATGTGGGATGAATTACGCTACGAATTGTGGCGTTAGCGCAATTAGTTCAGTTTAAATGACCAGCGTTCTGCCCAATAGGCAGCGATGATGCTAACGATACCAAGGATTAGGTAGCCGTTGGCCATTGGGATAATCGTGCCATCATAAAGCTGTCCCAAAATGCCACCAATTAGCGCACCAAAGGTTACCGACATTGTGTTTAACACAGA
>JAHDEP010000279.1 GCA_020628775.1 Rhizobiaceae bacterium
GCGTTTCCGTTGGATTGGAACACGCTGATGATTTAATTGCAGATTTTGCACAAGCACTTGAGGAATAAAAAATGAAAGACCTATCCACCCCAGATGAAACAATTGCGGTTCTATACGGAGATGCCGATGTCCCCACTGTTTATGAAGTCGCAAGCAAGAATAAGCGGATTGTCAACACGATAATTGACGGGCTTGGTATCTTCGCGCTTGCGTTTGGAATTGGCTTTGTAAGCGTGTTTTTTGTAGCCCCGATATGGCTTGACAATACGCCACAGCTAGTCCTAAGCATTGGGTTAACAATGCTGTATTTTGTGCCACAAGAAGCCATCTTTGGGCGCACTCTTGGCAAGTTAGTGACGGGCACAAAGGTTGTGACTGTTGATGATCAGAAGCCAACTCTGCCTAAGATTTTACTCCGTACCGCCATTCGGCTAATCCCATTTGAGTGGGTTACATTTGTAATCGATAAGACCGGTAAAGATGGTTGGCACGACAAATGGGCCGATACCAAGGTCGTTCAACTGAAGTAAAAACTAGCGAGGCGTCAACACACAAACGGATACGGCTCCTGCTTGAGGAGCCGTATCTGCACCTTCTCTTCTGCTAGGCGACGTATTTTAAGCATTAACGTCGCGCCATTCTCCCGGCTGCAGCCCATCTAACGTCCAATCACCAACGGCATAACGAATCAGACGCAGCGTAGGGTGCCCTACCGCGGCCGTCATGCGCCGCACTTGGCGTTTGCGGCCTTCAGTCAGAATAAGCGTGAGCCAGCAAGTTGGCACAGATTTGCGCTCGCGGATGGGTGGCGTACGCGGCCAAATTTCAGGCGCGTCCATCAGGGCTGCTCGGGCTGGGCGCGTACGGCCTTCTTTTAGATCGATACCACGGCGCAATTGCAACAGCGCATCGTTAGAGGGGATGCGTTCTACCTGCACCCAATATGTTTTTTGCAGCTTATAACGCGGGTTGCTAATTTGCGCCTGCTGTCGCCCGTCATCTGTCAAGACAATCAACCCTTCACTGTCATAATCCAACCGACCCGCCGGATACACGCCGCGGATTGGCACGTAATCGGCTAATGTTTTACGACCCGCTTGATCTGTGAACTGCGGCATGACTTGAAAAGGTTTATTCAATAGTATAAGCATATGGATAGTTTCGTAATACCAGCATTTATCAGTATAATTGTCACGCTTGCAGCGCCAGCTTAACGGCTTGCATATCAAACACAGTAACCACACTTGGGGGCAACTAAAGCGATGATCATCTGGGGAACGCGTGGCGTTAAGTCTACTAAAAAAACGGGGCAATTTTTTTGCCCATCTTGCAACGCAGAGCGCGCTTATGAGCACAAAAGCGTGCGCCGTTTTTTCACTATTTATTTTATTCCACTAATTCCACTGAATGAGTTGGGCGACTATGTAGAATGCTACCACTGCAAACAGACTTACAATGAAAAAGTGCTCGACTATAACCCCCGTAAAGAAGCTGAGCGGGTTGAGATGGCGTTCCATGCGGCTCTAAAGTCTACAATGCTAGAAATTATGCTGGCCGATGGCACAATTGATGAAGGCGAAGTGCAAATTATCATGGGCATGCTGCGTGAATTTTCAACGCAAGAGGCCTCTGAAGCCGAGCTTCGCGCTGAAATTGAAACGGCCGAAGCGCAAACCAGCATTATTATGCGTCGCTTGCGTGAACTTGGCCCACAACTCAACGACAAAGGGCGCGAAACTATCATTCAGGCTGGATTACGCGTGGCCACCGCCGACGGCACCTTTGACACCAAAGAACGCAAATTGCTTAGTGAAATTGGTCAAGCGCTTGGCATGACAGACGCGCACCTTGCGGGCGTAGTTGCCACAAACATTGTGGATTAACGCGCCGCACGCGCCATGCAATATTCAATTTGGCTCGGCACGTTATCTGCGGTAACGGCTTGTTTTGTCACAATTGGGCCTTTTTTGCTGGCACATTACGCCCTTGGCGGCACGCTCCACTCAACACACTTTAGCACCGCGCTCGGCCTGCTTGCACTTTGGGCTGGGCTAGAAGGCGCGCTTGTCCGCGCAAAACCGACCCTAGTCCAAGATGCAATGCCAACGCGTTTGCCCTATCTAATCATGGTGGGCATTGCGCTCATTTTGCCAAGCGGCTTGCTAGAAAGCAGCCTACGGTTGCAAGCGCCAACAGTGCTCTACCGCTTCGGGATTGGGCTATGTAGCACGGGCTGTGCCGTACGCGTGCTGGCAATTCAACACCTTGGGACTGGCTTCTTAGACGGTATTACCATCCACAAACAACAGCAGTTGGTTACAACTGGTATTTATCAATTTCTCCGGCACCCTTCAGAAGTTGGGCTACACCTCTTTTTATGGGGATATTTGCTTGTGATCAATGCGTGGTGGGTGCTACTGGCAACGCTGCTGGTGCTGCTACCGCTCAGCCTGTATCGCTGTTGGCAGGAAGATCAATTATTGTTGCAGCATTTTGGCGACGCTTACCTAGCCTATCGCAAAAGTGGCGCTGGCTAACAACAGTCTTATGCACAGTGTGGCTGGGGTTTCGCTAAAAACTGCAGTTAACAAAAAACGCCGCTCGTTAGGAGCGGCGTTTTTTATTGTAAAGATCTACAGCAGTCTAAGACTTGAAAAGCGGGAACTTTTGCGCCATTGCGATCACATCTTTGCGGATGTTGAGCAACACTGGGTCTTTGTCTGCGTTGGCGCGGAATTCCTTCAGGAATTCACGGCGTTCTTTTTTACCGTCTGGCAATGCTTGATTGCAATGGTTCGTAACCTGCGCGATCCATTTTGAGATCTGCACCATTTCTTCCGCACCCATGCCACGCGTGGTGACCAATGGCGTGCCGATGCGCAACCCACTTGGGTAGAACGGTGAACCTGGTTCGTCTGGCACGGTGTTGCGATTGGCGTAAATGCCAGCCACATCCAATG
>JAHDEP010000280.1 GCA_020628775.1 Rhizobiaceae bacterium
GATCTTGCCAATGTGCCTGCGGTTAATCTGGTTCAAGTTGGTATTGGTGGCTGGCAAGTGCCGCGTGATGGCGTGAAGGTTGCGCGTGATCGCAACACCAACATTTTCACCATGCGCGATATTGAAGAGCTTGGTTTAGCCGAAACGGCCGCTCGTGCACTCGAACTTGCATGGAAAGATGCGGATGCGGTTTATATCTCGTTCGATATCGATAGTGTCGATTGTGGATTTGTTCCGGGTACTGGTTGGCCAGAACCAGGTGGGTTCTTACCGCGTGAAGCGCTCGAACTCGTATCCCTTGTTGCAAAAGAAGGTATTTGCGGTCTGGAAGTTGTAGAAGTTTCACCGCCATATGATTGCTCTGATATTACCGCGCTTTTGGCAACTCGTGTGATTGTTGATGTGCTTGGAACGCTCGTATCTCATGGCAAAATGGGTGCGCATAAACACATCATCGATAAACCGGTGACGATTGAACCTGGCCCAGATACACCAACAGACGGATGGAGCTTGAAGCCAAATGGGTAGACATCATCATCACTCACATGACCACGGCAATGATCACGATCATAGCCATGATCATCCACATACACATAATCATGAGCACGATCATCTGCACAGCCATGTGCATGGCGATAGCGGCTCTGAGCAACGTGCTGAATTGCAAACCCTTGCAACACAATTTGTCGATGGCTTCCGCGAAGCAAAAGACAAGACCAGCTATTTACGTTTAGCGCGTGTCGACTTCCAACGACCGGGAACGGATGGACTGACCATGCATTTGGTTGACACCAACATCACATCTAATTGGCAAATTGGGACAGCTTCACCCGCATTCGGCTCGCGTGAACTCGTTTATATGCCCTTCCCAGGTGAGATGGTCTCAGAACGAGAAACCATGACATTTACTTATGTCTCTTTCACCGAGCGTGAAGATGTGGACCTCATGACAATACTTAAATCAAACCTTCAGGAATAGGATAGATCCCTTGAAAAAACTAAGTCTAGTACTCACAACAATCGTCGTTTCATCTTCTGCTGCATTGGCGCATCCAAGCATGCATCATACTGGCAATGAAAGCCTAATGCATGATGCAAATTTCGTATTGTTTGGCATCGCTGCATTGGTGATTGGCACTGCGATTGTGCGCAAGGTATTTGCTAAACGTTAGATCACATATTCGCAGTGTTTAAGATGATAGCTTTTGACCAAGTTTATCGAGCATCTTTAAGCATTGCGAAAGTTGATCAATTTCAACGAACTCGTTTGCTTTGTGGGCTTGGTCAATTGATCCTGGCCCACACACAACCACATCCATCCCAATAGATTGAAAAATCCCTGCCTCAGTGCCAAAGGGCACGACATCTGCGGTATTTGCACCGGTTAATTCTGAGACAATTCGCAAGGCTTCATTCTCATCGGTTGGCATCAGATCCATCACTTCACCGATAATATCGGTTTGGATAGACGCATCTGGATAAATTTCCAACATCTTTGGTAAAAGCACATCTTCGCAATAGCGTTTCATCGAAGATTTCACAAAATCAGCATCGCTTGTCTGCACAGGACGCATTTCCCAATCAATTTGCGCTTTTGCGGCGATGACATTTGGCACACGACCGCCATTTAACGCGCCAACATTAATCGTCGTCCAAGGTGGATCAAACCGGTTTTTGGGTGCCATTGATTTCAGCTCCTCGCGCAGCTCTAATAGGCGCGTGACATAGCGCACGGCATATTCCACTGCATTCACCCCCGCATCCGGAGATGATCCGTGTCCCTCTAAACCTTGGATGCGCGTTCTATACTCATAGCAACCCTTATGTCCTTCGATGATGCGCATTGATGTGGGTTCACCAATGATTGCGACAGAAGGTTTTATCGCGCGAGCCTCCAGCTCTTTAGCCAAATGCCCTGCGCCAATGCATCCAGTTTCCTCATCATATGTGAAGGCAAAATGTAATGGTTTATCGCGCACTTGTTTGGCAAAACCTGGCGCCATGGCGAGCGTTGTGGCGATAAAACCTTTCATATCGCATGTGCCGCGACCGAAAAGTTTGCCCTCTCGCTCAACCATTTCAAATGGGTCGCTATCCCAATCCTGATCTGTGACAGGCACTACATCACTATGGCCGGAGAGGACAATACCACCGTCGGTGTTTGGGCCAAGTGTTGCAAACATATTGGCTTTTTTGCCGCTCTCATCATGAAACACATCAACTGATGCGCCACAATCTTCAAGCCGGTTTGACAAGTAATCGATCATTGCCAAATTACTGTCAGAGGACACCGTTGGAAAAGCGATCAGGTCTGACAGGATTTGCTTGGTATCTTCAATCATCGCTTTATCCTTTTACAAAAAGCTTTCGCTCGACGTTACACAAAGTTTCCGCCGCACCATCTTCGCGGATTAGAATGGTTTCTGTGGTTTCTAAACCCCATGCATCCATCCATAATGCTGGCATAAAGTGGAACACCATGCCAGCTTGTAATTCTGTTTTATCTTCCGCTCGGATCGAAGCTGTGCGTTCACCCCAATCAGGAGGGTAACTGAGGCCAATTGGATAGCCCATGCGGCCAGATTTTTCGATCCCGTGCTTTTCCATCACTTTCATAAAATCATTGGAAATATCGCAGGTTCGGTTGCCGGCGCGAGCCGCTTCAAGCCCCGCTTCGATACCTTCAATTTGCGCGTCTTCAGCGCGCCGCATCTCATCAGGTGGTGTGCCCAGAAAAACAGTTCGGCAAAGCGGCGCGTGATATCGACGATAACAGCCAGACAACTCAAAAAACGTTGCTTCACCTTCACGCATTGAGGTTCCATCCCAGGTTAAATGCGCCGCCGTTGCATCCAATCCAGATGGCGTGAGCGGCACGATCGCCGGGTAGTCCCCCCAATCATCGTCAACTCCCGTGATCCCCGCATGCATAATATCTGCAACGAGGTC
>JAHDEP010000281.1 GCA_020628775.1 Rhizobiaceae bacterium
CCGGTGAATGATGCACCGAAAGTGCAGACCCCTGCGGATGAAACGGTAGATTTAACGTCTGCGCCTGAGATCAAACCTGCGCAGCGCAGTGCACGTAGTGCAAATGTTGCTTGGCCAGATGCAGCAACGCACCCAGATCGTGCAGAAGCTGACGTTCCAGCTCCACCGCTTAAAGGCGTGGATAATGTTGCAGAAGCGAAAAAATCAAAGGCTGATCTACGCGCTGAAAAGCGTGCAAAGCGTTTGCGTGAACATGAAGAAAAACGTGCTAAGAAAAAAGACAATCGTCGCCGTGGACGTAGCTTGATCGATACAATTGCTGGTTCAATTGTGTCGGTGATCCTAATCGTATTTCTAATCGGTGGTGCATGGTTGTTTGTCGAAAGCGAATATTACGAATTATTCGTCGAATGGCGAAATGGCGGACCCGTAGAAGTCACCGCTGAAGGGCAAGTCGCGCAGGATGATTTCATTCCCAAAGTGCTCAATGAATCACAAGAACAAGTGGGTGACTGGATCGAGGTGTTCAGCCCAGCGGATGCCGATAAAGCCCGTGGGCGTGGTGAAGTTTTAGTTGAAACAATTGGCGATGATGATGCCGGTGGCGTTCGCATTACTTCCGTAAATCCTGGAGAATTCGGTGAAGCGCTTATTCCGCTTAATGGTCGGTTGCTCGCACCTGCTGCATCGAGAAAATTTGCATTGGCGCTGTCTGTTTCGGTCACAGAACCGACACAAGTATATGTTCGTTGTTTGTTAAAAAGCGGTATCGAAATTGGCCGTCGACGTTTCCAGCTCGGTGGCGGTCGTACGGATGTTCTGATTGATCTTGATATGACAAATGTAGGCGCCTTTGAAACGCAGCCTTATCTTGCGATCAATAGCGACATCACAGGTGGTGGCAAGTCGGTCGAACTTTATGATGTTCGCTTTCAAGTACAAAATTAAACGGCATCAAGCCTTAAAGGATGAACAATGCGCATAGTCTATGTAAATGGAGAATATAAACCCGAAAACGAAGCTACGGTTTCAGTTTTTGATAGAGGGTTTTTATTTGCAGATGCTGTTTACGAAGGCATTGCAGTGATCGATGGAAAATTGATTGATTTCCCTGCGCATATAGCGCGTTTGGAACGCTCATGCAAAGCACTCGATATGCCGTTAAATTATGATTATGAGCAATTGCTAGAACTAAACCGCCAGGTTGTTGCGCGCAATAATTTGCAAGAAGGGTTTTTGTATTTTCAGATTTCTCGCGGTGTTGCAGATCGGGATTTTGCTTTTAACAATGATGAGCTCACGCAAAGTGTTGTCATCTTCTGCCAACCAAAATCTATCATCAACAATCCAGCTGTAGATACCGGGATTTCTGTGATCACAATTGATGATTTGCGTTGGGGTCGTTGCGATATCAAAACCGTCCAGTTGCTCTACCCTTCACTGGCAAAAATGGAAGCCAAAAAACAGGGTGCGGATGATGCTTGGTTTGTCAAAGATGGTGTGGTTATGGAAGGCACATCGAACAATGCTTTCATCATCACCAAAGACGATGTCATCATCACTCGACCAACATCAAATGAGATATTACCGGGCATTACGCGAGCTGCAATTTTGCAATACGCGGATGAGAGCGGATTGAAGATTGAAGAGCGCAAGTTCACCAAAGAAGAAGCCTATAATGCCAAAGAGGCATTTATTTCATCGGCCACTACATTCATGTTCCCAGTTGTGAAAATTGACGGTCATGAAGTTGGTGGTGGTATTGTTGGTGAACATGTGAAAGAACTGCGCGCGCTCTACATAAAAGAGAGCATTGCGCGCGCAATCTAATTGCTATCGATTATACAGATTTAATTGAACCGCCATCACAACGGATCATGCTGCCAGTGATATAGCTTGCTTTGTCGCTACACAAAAATGCAGCGACCGAACCAAATTCCTTTGGATCGCCATAACGGCCTGCCGGGATGGTCGCGATTGAATTTTTCGTCACTTGCTCAACTGGCAAACCACTTTTCTTCGAATTTGCTTCATCCAGCTGTTTGGTGCGATCTGTCGCAATACGGCCCGGAAGCAACATGTTAAAGGTCAGGCCATCGCCCGCAAGCTCGTTTGACATTGATTTTGACCAGCCCACGAGCGCCGCGCGCAACGTGTTGGAAAGCCCCAAATTTGGAATAGGTTGTTCAACGCCTGAAGACGCAACGGTTAAAACACGGCCCCAACCTTGCTCTTTCATGTGCGGGACAAAGCGCGCCGTGATATCCATCACACGCATAACCATGGTGTTAAAATGTGGGGCTAGACCCATGACATCCGCATCTGACATTTTGCCAGGAGGCGGACCACCTGTATTATTGACTAGGATGTCGATCTTGCCGAGCTTTTCGAGAGCAGCTTTTTCGATAACTTCAGCACTTGCAGGATCAGATAAGTCCGCAGTTACATAATCTGCCTTACCTGCTGCTTTTCCATTAATGTCAGCGGCGACACCTTCGAGCACTTCGCTGCTTCGGCCCACGAGCAATACATTTGCACCTTCTTGTGCAAGCTCTTCAGCAATTGCGCGCCCTAAACCTTTTGATGAGGCCAAAACGACCGCGTTTTTACCGGATAATCCTAAATCCATTACATACTCCTTATTTGGTGCGCATGTTAGGAAATATTGATTTGAATGAACAGCATAAAAGCAACGAAAATCATGATCAAAGCATGGACGTATTGTGCGCCATCCTTTATTCCGTTTTAAACAAGATAGATGTTCAACCGTATTGGAAAGAAGTTTTATGGCTCAGCCGTCAATTACCATCAGAACACCCGATGACTGGCACTTACACCTACGAGACGGAGACATGCTTAAATCTGTCTTGCCAGAAACCTCTCGCCATTTTGCCCGCGCGATCATCATGCCAAACTTGGTGCCACCGGTTGTTACGAAATC
>JAHDEP010000282.1 GCA_020628775.1 Rhizobiaceae bacterium
AATGTGTGTGGAGGAAAGGGTTCAAATATATCTCATGTAACACTTGAGCTTTTCGCTCTAGTGTCTTCAAATCATGAGAATATTTGAAAAGTATGTATGGTACGCCCAACGGGAATCGAACCCGTGTTTCCGCCGTGAAAGGGCGGCGTCCTAGACCGCTAGACGATGGGCGCACAAGACATGGGCGCGTTATAGTCAGAGGATGCAAATCCCGCAAGCAGTATTTTGCGTTTTTACGAAAAAAAATGACAATTTTGTAAAACTTTGGATTTCATGCAGGTTTAACAAGGCTTTAGGGCAAATGCTATGTTGCATTTTTTTATGCAAATATGCTGCGCGACAGATAATGATCCGCGTCGTGGCCTTTTTTCAAAGGTGATCAGAGATAATCTGGAAGGAATCGTAGTGATTAACGCTTGCGCTTACGGCAGCGCCAGTTCCAATCACGGACGGAACCTGTATCAATATGGACTGATTGTGTATGGCAATAGGTGCCAACGCCGCCACGGTCAGGCATGGAACGGACAAATTTCGCCAGTTCCCACTTGGTAACGCCTTTGATTTGCACATCCGCTGCTTCGCACGTTGTGTGACGTGATCCGTTTGCACCACCGATTCGCTTGTTATGCTTCGGAGAGCGATAGCCACTGGTGACCACAACTGGCTTTCCGTAGTGTTTTTCCACCTTCTTCAGGAGGCGAACCAATTCAGGCTTAAAACAAGCCACATCCACACGTTCTGTCTGGCGTTGCAGTGTAAGCGGCGACAAGCGCGCTAGACCTGCAGCAGAAGCAACCTGAATGCGGTTGTTCTCTTTGCTCTTGTTTTTATCTTTTGATCCAAAGATCGAAGCGAAAATTCCGCGTTTCTTTTCTTTACTTGCACTTGCTCGTTCAGATGATACAGGTGTCGCAGATGCAAGCGTGACTTTTTTCGCGCTGGTGATTTGCGGTTTTCGCACAGCAGGCTTCACAGCTGGAGCCTGGGCTGGGGCAGCAGCAGTTTGCTGAACCGTTGCTTGTCGTGCAGGCGCGGCAGCTGCGCGCGCAGGAGCCGGTTTTGCCGGACGCTTAAAGAGAGATGAGAAGAACGCGTTACCATCTTTGTTCGGGCGCGCAAGACTGGTTGAAGCCGGTGTTGCTGTTGCTAAGGAAGCAACTTGCGGATTAGCGGCAACTGTATTTGGTGTTTGGGCAGCATAAATCTGCCCATTCTTATTCAGCGCGTTGATGGAGGGGGCTGTTGCTGTTTGAACTGCATTTGCCGCCACACTTGATTCAGGCGCATTATTATAAGCGGTTGCAAGCGGGGTATCATTCGCTGGTACAGGGATTGAGCTAGCATTATAGCCAAGGCTTGCCGTATTTTGTGGAGTAAGGGATGTTTCAAGCGGTTCTAAACCAACTGTTGTTGGTGCCAATTGCGCCGTCAAAGAACTATCGGTACTGACACAACCACTGACGCCAATACCAATCACGATTGGAACAATCGCAATACGACTCAAATGAGAAGTGCGATATATGTAGTTCCTAAACTGACGCAACTAAATCCCCTATTCATGCCGCCGTTTCCGGCGAATACCCGAGTGTTTACTCTAAAATGCCCAAATTTAAAACCCCGAGCGAAAAGCGTACCACTTCGATCATGCCCAATACCGCCATAAATGAGGCGATATCGTGACGAAAGACGACCAAATTACCAAATTTGATCATTTTGCATTCGGACGATTTGGGTCTTTCACATGCGATTCTATTTAACTAAGCTTACTCGTAGGTGGAGGAACTGAATTTTTCGTAAATAGATCGCTTTTTACGCATCACATTTTTGTTAGACAGAAAGACGATCTAAGTTGCTGATAAAATTGAATTATATTGAATTTATCAAACTTGATTGGTAAGATTTTGGCGTTGAAATCTGGGGATGGCTGGGTGAATTTTACCAAACAGGTCTTGCCTAATGACACGTTATAAATGCTAGTTTAGAAATTAGAATCAATTTTAGTGATTTAATGTGTAGTGAGTGGGGTCACCAAGGATGGTGGATAAAACATCTACAGGAGGCGATGTCGATCAGGATGCTGTAACAGGCGATCCAGTAGATCTTATCGAAATTACCGGTGTCGTGAAATGGTTTGATGTTGCCAAGGGTTTCGGCTTTATCGTTCCTGACAATGGTATGGAAGACATTTTGCTCCATGTAAGTTGCCTTCGCCGCGATGGTTATCAAACCATCATGGAAGGAACTCGGATTGTTTGTGAAATCCAAAAGCGAGATCGTGGCTATCAGGCGTTTCGCATTGTTTCCATGGATACATCGACATCTGTTCACCCATCACAATTGCCTCCCGTTAAAACTCACGTGCAAGTCACACCAACAAGTGGTTTAGAGCGCGCATTGGTAAAGTGGTTTAACCGCACCAAAGGTTTTGGTTTCTTAACGCGCGGTGAGGGGACAGAAGATATCTTCATCCACATGGAAACACTAAGACGCTATGGTTTAACTGAGTTGCGTCCGGGACAAGTTGTTCTGGTTCGTTACGGTGAGGGTGATAAGGGGTTGATGGTTGCTGAAATTCACCCTGATATTGGTGCACCCTTTAATCAATCTCATTAGGAGATCATCAATCCAAGCATTGAGCGCCGCAAGTTGGCGCTTTTTTTATGTCTAAATGAAATGTCTCACGCGCAACAGGTAAAATTGCTAGCCGCTCAGATGCCAAATTTCGCCCTTAATAATGACAGTGCGGATAAAAAATTGTAAAAAATGAAAATAACAGCAAACAATCGTCGATTTACAGTTGCGCACTCGTTACGACTTGTGTACATGAGCGGTCGTTGCAGTCGTCGGAGCGTAGCGCAGCCTGGTAGCGCATCTGGTTTGGGACCAGAGGGTCGGAGGTTCGAATCCTCTCGCTCCGACCAGCAACAAGAATAAT
>JAHDEP010000283.1 GCA_020628775.1 Rhizobiaceae bacterium
CTTCACCAAGTAGCAAGCGAGCCATGCCAGTTACAGCAATTGGCGCACCAACTTCAGCTTCTGCAGCTTTAACAGCTTCAGCAACAGTTTGGTCAGGGTTCATAACAAATTGCTGAGACATAAGTGCAACTTCCTGGAAGAACTTACGCATACGGCCTTCAACCATTTTTTCAGCAATATTGTCTGGCTTGCCAGATTCTTTAGCTTGCTCAAGGAACACTTGACGCTCACGCTCTGCAACGTCTTTGTCAACTTCTTCAGATGTAACAGCCAATGGGCTTGTTGCTGCAATGTGCATTGCAACTTGACGACCAACAGCTGCTAGTTTTTCTGCATCACCTTCAGATTCAAGCGCAACAAGAACACCAAGTTTACCAAGACGGTCTGTCACTGCATTGTGGATGTATGATGCAACAACACCAGAACCCACAGACAATTTTGCAGAACGACGAAGTGTCATGTTCTCACCAATTGTGCCGATTGCCGCTTTTACTGTTTCATCAACAGATTTGCCTGATGGGTGTGCTGTCGCTAGAACCGCGTCAACTGTGCCATCTGTTGAAAGAGCTGCGTCAGCAATTCCATTTACAAGGCTTTGGAATTCGTCGTTTTTCGCAACAAAGTCTGTTTCAGAGTTAAGTTCGATAACAACTGCTGAATTGCCGTCACTTGCAATACCAACAAGACCTTCAGCCGCTGTACGGCCAGATTTTTTGTCAGCTTTTGCGATACCTTTTGCGCGCAACCAATCGACTGCTGCTTCCATGTCGCCGCCAGCTTCCGTTAGCGCTTTTTTACAATCCATCATACCTGCGCCAGATTTTTCGCGCAGTTCTTTAACCATTGCTGCTGTGATGCTCATAATAGCCTCTTTTTGCCAGAATATTGAAATGTCGAGAAATGTTTCAACACATCATATAGATACTTATCGTACCGTTTCAAATCTCAGTACATGCGTACTGTCTCAAATTTACGACATTGGCGGCTGCTTGGATCGCGCGCCGCCAAAATCGTTATCAATTAAGTGTGCCTTAAGAAGCAGCTGGTGCTTCTTCAGCTGCTGGCTCTTCTGCAAGAGCTGCTTCAGCTGGTGCTTCAACTTGTGCACCCAAATCAACGCCAGAAGCGCCTTGCTGACGTGCAATACCATCGATACATGCACGAGAAACAAGATCACAATAAAGCGAAATTGAGCGAGCCGCATCATCGTTACCAGGAATTGGGTAATCAACGATGTCTGGATCACAGTTAGAATCAACGATTGCAACAACTGGAATGCCAAGACGCTTAGCTTCTTGAATTGCGATACCTTCTTTGTTTGTGTCGATCACAAAAATCAAATCAGGTGTACCACCCATGTCGCGGATACCGCCCAAAGCACGGTTTAGCTTTTCACGCTCGCGCTCAAGGTTCAAACGTTCTTTCTTAGTGAAGCCAGAAGCATCACCTGAAAGCAATTCATCAAGCTTGCGAAGACGTGCAATTGAATTGGAAATTGTTTTCCAGTTCGTCAACATACCACCCAACCAACGTGCGTTGACGTAGTATTGAGCTGACTCTTCAGCTGCTTTTGCAACGATTTCAGATGCTTGACGCTTTGTACCAACGAATAGTACGCGACCGCCTTTTGCAACTGTGTCAGACACAAGCTGCAATGCATTTGATAGCATTGGGTATGTTTGACCAAGGTCAATGATGTGAATGTTATTGCGCTCACCAAAGATGAACTTTTTCATTTTAGGGTTCCAGCGGTGTGTCTGGTGCCCAAAGTGTACGCCTGCCTCTAGCAATTGGCGCATTGAAAAACTAGGCATTGCCATGTCTTTTCTCCTTTACCGGTTATACCTCTGCAGAAAGAAGCAATTACTTGCCACCGGGCGGAATGGATCGGATTTCTCCCCGAACAATCCCAAATCTGCATGTGGAATGCGGCTGACTTATGCCTATATGAGCTGAAATGCAAGTGTTTTCTGTGCTTTTGGCCAATAAGAATGGTTTTGACTTAGCCGGGCAGATTCATTTAGGTAAGCGTTATTATAAATTGAGGTTCAATCGTGTCCAAATATATCTTCCGCGACGATTATAGCGAAGGCTGTCATCCCAACATTTTAAAAGCGCTTACTGAAACCAATATGGTGCAAACCACACCTTATGGCACTGATGTTTATTCAACAGAAGCGCGCGAGCTGATCCGCGCTGAAATGGGAACAACCGACACTGATATTTTCTTTGTATCCGGCGGCACATTGGCAAACCTTATCATCCATGCTTGTGCACTGAAATCCCATGAAGCTGTGATCGCACCACTTTCTGGGCATATTCAAACCAATGAAGCCGGCGCGATTGAAGCAACGGGGCATAAGGTCATCACCGCGGATGTTGAAAATGGCAAACTGACTGCGGAAAACCTGCAAAAGGTCATTGATACACATAATCATTTCCCGCATGTGACCCGCCCTCGCCTTGTGTATATTTCCAACGCGACAGAAATCGGCACCGTTTATAAGCGTGATGAGGTGGCGGCGCTTTCCAAGATTTGCAAAGCCAACAAGCTGCTCTTTATGATCGATGGCGCGCGTATGGGAGCAGCCATTGCATCTGATCATTCTGACTTGACGCTCAAAGATGTAGCAACCTATGCCGATATCTTTTGGATTGGCGGCACAAAAGCTGGTGCTTTATTTGGCGAAGCAATTGTCATTCCCAACAAAGCCTTGGCAGAAGATTTCCAAATTCATCTTAAGCAACGTGGCGCGCTCTTAGCTAAAGGTCGTGCACTCGGGCATCAATTTAAAGAGCTATTCACTGAAGGCCTTTATTTTGATCTTGCAAAGCGTGGCAATCAAATGGCTGCAAAAATGGCTGCTGGGATTAAAGCTGCGGGATTTGAGATGGCTGCGGAATGCGAAGCGAATATGCTCATGGC
>JAHDEP010000284.1 GCA_020628775.1 Rhizobiaceae bacterium
AAAAAACCCGCCTGAAGCTATTCAAGCGGGTTAAATATTCTACCAATTGGATGATTTAGGCTTTTGGAAGCTCATCCTGTGAGCGGATAACTTTGCCAAGAAGGCCATATTCTAAAGCTTCATCGGTATTCAGCCAGAAGTCACGTTTTGTGTCTTCGTGAATTTTCTCCGGGGTTTGACCTGTTGCTTCAGAGAACAAGATCTCAAAACGCTCGCGCATTTTTTGAATTTGCTCTGCTTGAATTTCAATGTCTGAGGCCATGCCGCGTACGCCGCCAGATGGTTGATGTAACAAGAAACGCGTGTTTGGCAGGCAGTAACGATCTTCTTTTTCCGCACCGACAAAAATCAATGCACCAGCAGATGCAACCCAGCCTGAGCCGATAGTGCGTACTTTTGGACGGATGAATTTGATCATATCATGCACCATGTCGCCTGATTCAACATGGCCACCTGGAGATGAGATAAACAAGTTAATTGGATCATCGGAATCTTCCGCCAATGCCAAAAGGTGTGAGGTAGCCTGACGCGCAACTTTATCGTCGATACCACCTGTAATTAGGACATTGCGGCTCTTAAACAAAAGCTCGGTAATGCGGCCAGCGCTGGCATCCTTTTCGTCATTCTTATCTTTGTCTTCATCATTCATGAAAAATGTCATGTCTACCTCTTCCTGGCGTCGGCAAATTGATATGTTTTGAGAATCAATTGCCTGATCAAATCTGTTCGAGCAGAATGTAGGAATTCAATTCCCCAATGTCCACCTCGGCAAGTGTTGTAACGGGAAATCAGTTAACGCTTGGATAAAGCTGAGCTGGATTTTTCGGACTAAAATACCAGCTGCTGGATCGAGTTGGCCACGATAGTACGGACGTAAATGGCTAAATTAGTAAAGTCTGTCTGGTTTCATCAAGGCTTGAAACGAATTTTCACGGTTTGGTCAGTTTAACGCATTGTAGAAAGCACGCCCAGAATATATATCAGACAGGAAGATGATTGGACGCCGCTCTGCCATTGTTGCAAAGGCGGATAAAAATATTTGGGAGTTTTTATGGCTTTTTCAAAACGTAGTTTGTTAATCGCGACTGCAATGATGACGATGAGCTCGGTTCTTGGCGCAACATCTGCGCTCGCTGATGAGTTTAAATTCTCAATTCATCACTTCCTGAGCCCAAAATCGATCACCCATACCGATATGATCGTGCCATGGGCAAAGCGTATTGAAAAAGCCTCAGAGGGACGTATTCAGTTTGAAATATTCCCAGCGATGTCTTTGGGTGGCAAACCGCCCGAGCTTTACGGCCAGGTCCGTGATGGGGTTGCTGATGTGATTTGGTCGCTTCCAGGTTATACACCGGGCGTTTTCCCAAGATTAGAAGTCTTTGAGCTGCCAAACGTCCATGATGGCTCTGCTGCCGCAACAAATGCCGCCATCCAATCATTGTTGCCAGAATTGATGGAAGATTTAGATGATATCCATCCGCTTCTTGTGCATACGCATTCGGGCAACGCGCTGCATTTGACCTCGAAAGACGTTAAATCTCTTGCGGATGTAAAAGGTCTAAAAGTTCGTTCGCCGTCGCGCACAGGTGCATGGATGCTTGAAAGCTGGGGTGCTGAACCTGTCGGGATGCCTGTTCCAGCGCTTCCACAAGCGCTAGCTAAGAAAACAGTTGATGGTGGTTTAGTGCCATTTGAAATTGCCATTCCATTAAAGCTCGCTGAACTTACTGATTATTCAGTTGAGCTTGAAGGTGGTAAGCGTTTCGGCACTTCTACATTTTTATTTGCTATGAACAAAGCTTCGTATAATTCGCTACCGGATGATCTGAAGAAAATTATTGATGATAATTCGGGTGCTGAATTTGCCAAAGAGATGGGCGAATTATGGGACAGCGTTGAGCCGAAAGGTATTCAGCTTGCGATTGATAAGGGCAATGCTGTTAATCAGCTTTCCAGCGAAGCAAGTGCTGAATTTGCGACCAAAGCAGATGAGGTTGGTGCGCGTTGGCTTGCGGAAGTCACAGCGAACGGTATTGATGGTGCTGCTCTGCTTGAAAAAGCAAAAAGTGCAGTTGCTGCTAATACAATGCAGAACTAACACCGCTTTTCGATTTCGATGAGCGCGCCCAATTCTTCAGATAAAATTGGACTGGCAGAAAGCCAAGGCGCGCTTATTTCCGGCTTTTCTAAAATAATCCGATATTGGGCCTTGCTCGGCGGTTTAGCGTTAATGCTTGCCGTCTTAGTGACAGTGATCAACGCGCTTGGTTTTTCAGCCAATGTGATCGCCCGAAATTTTGGCTTTAATGTATCCGGTTTGCCCGGTTACGAGGATATGGTCACGCTCTTTGTCGGTTTCGCAGCATTGGCAATGATGCCTTATTGCCAGCTTCGAGGCGGGCACATAGCTGTCGATGCGTTTATGAAATCAGCGCCGCGCGTTTTGCAATGGATAAGCCATATATTATCGACGCTATTAATGGCGGGTATTGCATTGTTTTTTGCCTATATGCTGAGCCAAGGGGTGGAACAGGCTAGGGGGGATGGCACCGTCACCGCCGTACTTGGATGGCCAGTTTGGGCATTTATGTTGCCAGGCGTCTTCTCCTGTTTGTTGTGGTTTGCTGCAAGCCTTATTCAACTTAAACAGCTTCCTCAGACCGCTGAGGTTAGATGATGGACCGCGAACTCATTGGCCTATTTGGATTGCTCGCTGTCTTCATTTTAATCATGTTGCGTATACCGGTCGCGCTTGCCATGCTCATAACTGGTATTGTTGGATCATGGGTTATATCGCTCGCCTCACCATTTTTAAAATTCGGTCCATATCTTTTGCAATTCAAAACTGCGTTATGGAACAGCGTTGCAAATTATGACTTAACGGTCATTCCACTGTTTATATTGATGGGTCTGTTGGC
>JAHDEP010000285.1 GCA_020628775.1 Rhizobiaceae bacterium
TAACGGTTTTGCTTTGGATCGGGTTTTTAACACTCAACTTCAAAATGATAATTGCGATGCTGGTTGCGGCATTTATCATCTTACTCATCATCGATCATAGACTATTTCTGGTAGATTTAATAACCTATCATTACTTTCAAACACGCCTATACGTATCATCCATCGTGATTTTCTCGCTTATAATTTCAGGATTTTTCTCATGACAAAAATCGCAATCATTGGCGCTGGATTATCAGGTCTTACGGCAGCTCATTTGTTAAAAGATAGCTGCGAGGTCACCATTTTTGAAAAGTCTCGTGGTGTTGGCGGCCGCATGTCAACTCGGCGAGCTGAGCCTTATTTCTTTGATCATGGCGCTCAATATTTCACAGCAAAGACAAAGCCATTTCAGACGTTTATTCAACCTCTACTCGATCAAGATATTATCGAAAAATGGAATGCTCGTTGTGTGATAATTGATGCAAATAAAGCTAGTATGAAAGAAAGCTGGAACGACGATACGCCCCGATATGTCGGTGTCCCTGGAATGAACAATGTGGCGAAATTTTTGGCAAAAGGCCTTGATATTCAAAGCAATACGAGGATCGTCTCGCTCAGCCATTACAACAAATGGCAATTAACGGATGAGCAAGAGCAACAATTAGAAGGGTTCGATTGGGTCATATCCACAATACCATCGCCACAGGCTGCGCAGTTACTTCCTCATACTTTTGCATTTCATCGAGATATCCAGCTCACCGAAATGATCCCATGCTTTGCATTGATGCTGGGCTTTGAGAAGGATTTACCGATTGAATTTGATGCGGCGCAAGTTACCAATTCAGATTTGAGTTGGATTGCGGTCAATAGTCATAAGCCGCAAAGGCCAAGCCCGTTTACTTTGATGGTTCATTCAACTGCAGAATTTGCCGAGGCGCATATCGATAATGACCGCCAGCACGTAATGCAGCATTTGATCGAAGAAACAAGCCGTATCATCGGGCATGATGTCAGCTCAGCTGATTACAAAACCCTTCACGGTTGGAGATACGCAAATGTTGCACAAAGAGAGCAATCAAATACCGTTTTTCTAGATCAAGATCATAAGCTAGCTGTGTGCGGCGATTGGTGTTCAGGTGGGCGTGTGGAAGGCGCTTTTACATCAGCATTCAATTTGGCAGAAAAACTGAAGGCGCATATTCTATAAGCATCCCCAATTCAGGAACTCGTTTGAAATCTATGTGCAACGTTTTATGCATCTAATCTTCCGCTGCACTTGAATTACGTTGTTCTTTTTAATTATCCGGCATGAAATCTGTGACAGGTCCGACAAAGCTCAAGCAGTTGGGTTCAAACACCACAACATGGCTTAAATCTGGTCTTGATCGGGACGTATAGAGCATGGCTTGAGCACCAAGTAATCGTGCCTCATCTGAAATCGCCCATGTGGGCGGCGTTTGCCCGCCTGCATGTATATCTTGCCAAACAATGGATGCATCAGGGTCACTTCGTCTATCTAGTGCTCGCTCGCAGGTCAACCGCATTGGGACAAGCTTTCGTTCAATACCATCTGTCAGATAACGCTTCATCGCGACAGCAGCGCCTTCTGCGCTTAGAGATGCATAAGCAGCGATTTGACCAGAATGATGAAATCGACCCGCAGGTGCCCTCGCCGGACTATTTGGCGCGTCGAGCAATTCGATCGGTAAAATTCTCCAAACGGGTATATCAATGGGGATTAATTCTGCCATAACACGCTGTTTAGCTGAACCAGCTATTCCTCTCCCAATACACTCTTTAAGCGCTTATGCCAGTTGGTTTCTTCAACGCATGATTTTCCCATAGCCTGATGTCCGAAATACAAATGAAGCAATACATCACCCAGCTCTAAACGATGATCCGATGACTGACCGATATTGCGTTTTTCAAGCACGCTGATGATGCCGCGTTTTAACCGTTCTGCCATGGCATTGGTTTTGGCGGCAACTTGCGGATTATCAGGCGCGAGTTCCACCATCGCATTACAAATAAAGCATCCGCGTTTGGGTTCGCTTGATGGTTCAAACATCATCAACAAGCAATCGCTCGCTAATGGCGCATCGCAGTTTTCTAAAACGCTCAGCGTCTTTGTGACCACAGTTGTATCGTATTGATCAAGTGCGTCGAGATAGACATTTTCTTTGTCATCAAACGCTTTGTAAAAGCTGCCACGCGTTAGGCCCATCGCTTTTAAAAGGTCTGGTAAGTTCGTTGCCTTAAATCCCTGGCGCCAAAAAATCTCCATTGCACCAATTAGGGCTCGGCTAATGTCAAACTCTCTTGGTCGGGCCATCTTTGTCCACCTTTGCAATTAAGTGTGCAGATCACAGAAAGTTTATTTGTACCATTTGGTTCCAAATGGCAAGAAGAATATTAGGAACCAAATGGTTCCGAACACAATCTAAAAGGAAACATACCATGAAACCAATCAAATCTATCCTAGCAGGCGTTGCACTATCAGTTGCCCTTTCAGCTCAGGCTTTGGCTGCTGGAGTTGAATTAAATGCCAGCTCCACAGGCCTTGCGCTACAGGGTTATGATCCGGTTGCCTATTTCACTGAAGGCGAAGCAACACCAGGAAATTGGAAGATCACATCATCGCACAACGACGCCACATATCGTTTTGCGAGCGAAGAGCACAAAGCAGCATTTGAAGCGAACCCTGAGGCGTATTTACCTCAATATGGTGGTTATTGTGCATTTGGTGCTGCAAAAGGCTTTAAATTTGATGGCGACCCACACCAATGGAAAATCGTTGATGGCGAACTGTTCTTGAACATTTCAAAAGACATTCAAGAACTCTGGCTAACTGACGTTCCAGGTTTCATCAAAACTGCGGACGCCAATTGGACAGATATTGCAGATAAGGATCCGGCAAACCTGCAATAAGCTAAATTCTTCC
>JAHDEP010000286.1 GCA_020628775.1 Rhizobiaceae bacterium
TGACCATCTTCATCATCATGGGCATGCTTTTCAAAAGCACCACCTTCACGGAACTCAAGTTTGACCAGATCATGCGCATCAATCAATTCAACTGATTTTGCGTCACCAGCAATTGCTTCTAGTGGCTTTTCCAAAAATGCTTCAAGTTCATGACCAAGCCAGAATACAACATCAGCATTTTCCAGATCGCGTGCTTGTGACGGTTTTAATGCATATGTGTGAGGAGAGCCTGCACCTTCGATGATTAATTCTGGTTCTCCAACGCCTTCCATCACAGCTGCGACAAGCGAATGGATAGGCTTAATTGACGCGACAACATTAACATCAGCTTGGGCTGATATTGCGCTTGATGAAAGCAGAGTTGAGGCAAAAAGAACTGATTTTATAAGGCGCATTGGGAACTCCAAACATGCATTAGGAAGGTGTGATGTTATTATATTACATTATTGCGTAATGATATAACGTGTGGCATATGTGAAATCAACAACTAATTTAAGTTGGTCAAGAATTGAGTTAAGCTAAAAAAGCGATGTTACAAAAAAACGATTCTCTTATTTCACTCGACAATGCCGGTATGTTCCGAGACCGGAAATGGCTTGTCCGCGGTGTGTCGATGACTGTAGAACCTGGCGAGATCGTCACACTGATCGGACCTAACGGTTCTGGCAAATCAACGACTGCGAAAATGGCGTTGGGTGTTCACAAACCCAGTGAGGGTACTGCACGTCAGCGTAATGGTTTAAAGATCGGTTATGTGCCGCAAAAACTCTCTATCGATTGGACGTTGCCGCTGACAGCAAGTCGATTTATGAGTTTAACAAGCCAGATCTCAGCAAAAGAAATTGATCAAGCAATGGCGTCGACAAATACATTGCATTTGCAAAAATCTGAAGTTCGCTCGTTATCTGGCGGTGAATTTCAACGTGTATTACTCGCGCGCGCGATTGCCCGAAAACCAGATTTACTTGTGCTTGATGAGCCGGTGCAGGGTGTCGATTTTAATGGTGAGATTGCATTATACGAACTCATTAAAAATATCCGCGATGAAATCAAATGTGGTGTGCTGCTGATTTCCCATGATTTACACGTGGTGATGGCCGCAACCGATCGCGTTGTGTGTTTAAATGGCCATGTTTGTTGTTCAGGTACCCCGAAAGCGGTTACCTCTAGCGATGAATATAAATCTTTGTTTGGTGCGCGTGCCACATCTGGTCTCGCGATTTATGAACATTCGCATGACCATGAGCATCTGCCTGATGGCAGAGTTCGCCATCATGATGGTTCGATCACCGATCATTGCCATCCAGATGATGGTCATCATCATGATCACCCGCACACAAATAGCGATACTGGATCTAATCATGGAGCTAAATCTGATGCTGGATGATTTCTTTACCAGGGCACTGATTGCAGGCGCAGGAGTTGCGCTGATCGCAGGACCTTTAGGATGCTTTATTGTGTGGCGCAGATTGGCCTATTTCGGTGATACGCTTTCCCATGCTGCATTGTTGGGTGTAGCGCTCGCGTTTTTATTTGAGATCAATATCACACTTGCGGTTTTCGGGGTGGCGATTTGCGTTTCGCTCGCGCTTTTACTTTTGCAAAAAAACGCCTCACTCTCATCCGATGCTTTGCTTGGATTGCTTTCCCATTCCGCATTAGCAATCGGGCTTGTGGCTCTTGCATTTATGACATGGGTGCGTGTTGATTTAATGGGCTTCTTATTTGGAGATATTTTGGCTGTAACTCCGTCTGATATCGCGATTGTTTGGGCCGGTGGGGCAGTGGTATTGCTGATCCTTGTTCTGATCTGGCGATCCTTATTTGCTGCAACAGTGAATATCGAACTGGCTCAAGCTGAAGGGATGAACCCCGAGCGCGCCAACATTATCTTTATGTTGTTAATGGCAGCAGTGATTGCAATCTCAATGAAAATTGTTGGAGTGCTTTTAATCACCGCTTTATTGATTATTCCAGCGGCGGCAGCACGTCGATTTGCATCTGGGCCTGAGCAAATGGCAATCCTTGCTGCGCTCATTGGTGTTGCCGGTGTATTTGGTGGCCTGTTTGGGTCATTGGAATGGGATACTCCTGCAGGCCCAAGTATTGTGGTTGCAGCTCTTGGATTATTCATTATATCCATACTACCAATACCTTTTATGAAGGCGTATAATTCAAACACAAATGCAGAGCGCGGTTCTGAGCGTTAGGCCTATAAACGTAACCTATTTGAAGAAAGGAGTGCATCGATGAGTAAATATGAAGCATCAAACAGCGATCTTACCAAGAACCAAACTCTGGTGATGGGTGCACTTTCAAATGCTAATGGTCCACTTAGTGCTTATACGATCTTAGACGAATTGCGCGAACATGGTTTTAGAGCGCCGCTTCAAGTTTATAGAGCACTTGATAAATTGGTCGAATTTGGATTGGTGCATCGACTAGAAAGCTTAAATGCATTTGTTGCGTGTCAGCACACCTCATGTGGTGGAGACCGAAAAGAAAACGTATTATTCGCCATCTGTGAGAAATGCGGCAGCGTGCAAGAACTTGCCAATGATCGATTGCTCGATGTGGTCAAAAGCCTTGCAATTGATATCGAGTTCTCGTTGTCAGAATCTGTCATCGAACTGCGCGGTTTATGCGCGTCTTGTAAGACCTCTTAAGCACCTCGTGTAAGTTTCAAAGGCGCGCAAAAAGACTGTTACCCAGATTGACTGCTATCGCAAAGGCCACTAGAAAATTGCGATAACAATGAGCTCTCATGCGTCCGGGGTAGTCAATTATCGCTTCGAAAAAACAATCAGTGTTGATCGGTTTAACGGTCAAATCGAAACGCATGCCGAGTTGGCTGGCTAATGGCATTGGCGCTGTCTTCAACCACGTCTTGGGTTTCACGCAGTT
>JAHDEP010000287.1 GCA_020628775.1 Rhizobiaceae bacterium
GTCAATTTTGGGGTTAAAAATCAATTTCCCTGAAATTCAACAGTCGCAAACGTGGATTATCCCCATTCTTGTGTTGGGCATTCCAATTTTTGACACGTTACTAGTGATGATTTCTAGAACACGGCGTAACATTCCAATATGGCGCGGCGGTACAGACCATACATCACACCGCTTGGTGCGTCTTGGGCTTAGCCATCGGCGTGCAGTTGTAACGCTATATTTGGTCTCCTTTGCACTTGGGTCGCTTGCAATTATTGTCGTAAACGCCCCAACTACATCTATTGCACTATGGACTGTTGCAACACTTGTAGTAAGTGCCCTACTACTTATAGCGTTGTTAGAATACATTTTCAGCCTTGAGACACCAGCCGTTAGCACCAACTTACGTATTTTGTATCTGCCGGGACAAGAACAAGCACAGCATGTTTTATCTGGCGTGTTGGAAGTTGCTAGTAAAGTCACAGTGCTACTAACAAGCAGCACCCCACAAAATACAACGGCACTAGAGTCGCTAAGCAATATGCTCATCGCGACCGCCTCAAACGATGAGACTGCTGTTACAACGCTATTGGAGCAAAAAGCTGAAGCAGATCTAACGCTAATAGAAAAACTGAACTGGGCTAGCCGTACGTTTAGGCTCAATGCGGATTTTGTCACAGCCGAATCGCTACAAGATGTGCGGTCACTTAGCAGCTTATTACGGCAATACGATTTGATTTTGTTATCCGGTGGCACCACCGTGAATATCCAAGCGCTGTTTACAGATTTACCCTTAGCTGATGCAATCACAAAGTCTAAAGTATCTGTAATTGAAATGTACAGTAACGCAGCCGATGCACACTACATGCAAAGCATTGGGCTCAGTGAAATTATTGGCTCTGTCACGCCAACAGCAGAAGCTGAACAGTTAGACCATGCAATTGCAATGTCAATCAAACAGGCATGGGTTACCCGCAATAGCTCGCGTCATCATCAGGTTTTTGCATAGTTAAGATGCACAACACGCGTTCAAAGCCAGATGTGGTGGTCAATGACATTGCTGTTATGGCGATATTATGTGGGTTGATCTTTACAGTCTACCTACTCACCGCTTCACTTACTTTTATTTCAAATGATGAGCTATATCTATTTGATACAGCCGAAAGCTTCGCAGTCCGTCAAAGCCCTTTCCTAAACATCACGGCAGATATTCGTTGGCCAGGCCACACCAACGCAGAGCCTATCCAGCCGTTATTTAGCGTCCCGCTATATTGGTTAGCCTTCCAATTTCAAGAAGTTGGCAACGCGCATACTACGCTGCTATTCAATATCATTGTGACCGTTATCTGGTCAGCCGTGTTGTATTTACACCTGCGCGCCTTAGCAATATCACAAAAAGCCGCCGCTGCTACCGTTCTAATCTTCGCTTTCACAACAATTGTCTGGCCATACACAAAAAACTATTTCAGAGAGCCGCTAGCCGGATTGATGCTAAGTGTTTCGGCCTACATGCTGCTCAGGCTCAAACAAACCGACATCCTGCTGTCGAAGCAGTTTATTTGGCGAGCAAGCGCGGTTATTGTCTTTGTTGTTGTTGGCATCCTCACAAAAGAAGCCGTTATTATCGGCTTGCCAATCATTGCGCTACAGTTTTTAGATAGCACTGTGATCAAGCAGAATAAAAAGCACATCCGTGTCATTCTAATGATTGGCGCATTGGTAGTGATCGCTCTATTTGGGGTACTGTTTATCTATCAAAATGTGCTAAATTCAGCCACCGATCGCTTTCAATTTTTAGAGCGCTTTGCCTTAGCATATGAAAATAGAGGCGTGGCGTTGCCCGCAATCACTGGGTTTCTTTTTAGCCCTGGCAAAAGCTTATTTGTGTATTCACCCGCTATCTTAATTGGGCTAGCGGCAATCTTTATTCGTAAAGAAAATCGAATCCTCAATCTATGGCCACTGTTGCTCATTCCGGTTTTTATCTTGGTATATGGCTTTATTCGGGGAGAGGTTTGGTTTGGCGGCTTGAATTGGGGGCCACGTTACATGGTGCCAATTAGCGGCCTGCTAATGCTGCCTGTTGGCGTTGTAATACAACATCAAATAGAACAACAAAGCAAACGTTGGCAGCTCTTTATTTGGAGTATTAGCGCACTCGGTCTCTTGATTCAGATTGGCGCTGTATCTGTAAATCCATTGCAGTACTACCAAATGTTAGACCGTACCGGCGTTGAAGGCGCTGCGTGGGTCTTAGGAATTTGGTCGCCAGAATACTCTGCCGCATTTACCAACTTCACGCTGTTCTCAGCAAATAATTTAGACTTTGCTTGGCACGCAGCTCCAATTGATGGGCCTAAATGGAGCACCGGCTTATTGTTAGGCTCCGTTGCGATTTGTTTTCTAATCGCGTTAGTGATGACACTTCGAAATAGCAACACTAAAAGAGCAGGGAACATTGTTTGGAGTGTGATTAGCCTAATTGCAATCTTCAGTTTGAGCACACATTTACTCAAAGCAATTTATGCAGATGTACGCTATAGCGGGCACCGTTTAGATTTACAATCAATGCGCCTTGATCTAGAAAAACAAGCCGATGAAAACAGCCTCATCGCGCTTGATGGTCGCCAATACATGTGGTTCATGATGAACTACTTAAAGAGTAAAAGCACGCTGTACACCATTGCCGATAATCCAAAAGATGCCTTAAGCGCAGCGATTGACTATCGCAAAGGCGCTATTCATTACTTAGATGGTGATAATACGCCTGGCACAGTTGGCTACTTTGCCAATCAAGACAATCAAACAAAGATTTTCGCGCTAACAAATCATAGCCAATTTGAAACCGGTACTGTTGTTTCAATGGAATGGTGGTTGAACGAAATGTACCATCTCATGTCTACAA
>JAHDEP010000042.1:0-8357 GCA_020628775.1 Rhizobiaceae bacterium
GAACTGTAATACATCGCTCGGATTGGACCACCTTCGCGCCAAAGGCGGAATTTACAAAGCCTAAAGATCATGTCTGCTTTGGTGAAATTCGTGTAGAAATAACGAATTCGTTTTTACTGGGGATTGGCGGCAAGTTCAGCTGCCAGAAGGCGATCGGCCGCAGCGCGGGCAAATCTAAGCATCAAAGCTTTACGACGTGCGCCTGACAATTTGTGTTCAGGCGCCTCACGCAAGACATGCCCACCAAACCCATCAGCTAATATAAAACCGCAATCCTCGGGGAAAATTTCCTGAGGTACGTCTTGAAGCGTTGCAAAGAACAAGCGGTCGCAAAAATCGCGATATTCCGGCCATTTATTATCGACACGAAAATCTTCAATCGATGATTTGATCTCAACGATCCAGATCTCACCTTTTTCACCAACTGCAATAATATCGGTTCGGCGGCCTGATACCAAGGTCAGCTCTGGCAACATCGAAAATCTGTGATCTCGCAACAATCTTTGCACCCCACGACGAATGGTCATGGCGCGATCTGACTGGCGTCCGTCAATTAATGGGTTCGAATCATGCGGTGATACAATAGGCATAATGCGATCATGCCATGCAGGTTTTGCGATGACAACAAAATCAAAAACGAGAAATAGCGGAAGAAATAAGTAGGAGGCTGGCACGATGACCCGTGCCGGATCTCGTTAGGGCTGCTTCCTTCCGGACCTGACCCGGTTGGCGAGTGGCTCGTCCACCACCAACCTCCCGAGGTCTATATCGTCTTTTGTGCGATAAATTGCAAGCCACTATTTTTATTTGGATTGCGCCTTTATGCTATTTTCCGCCGCCTATAACAGGTATAGATTGGCAAAATCCGCAATTTGCATTCTTTTAAGGTCCATATGTCGTCCTCAATTTTTGAAACAAACTCTCCTCACGACGAGCCAAGTCAACTCACAGCGTTTTCAATTAATACACTTGATAGAAGATCTGAGCATCGCAATGAAGGCGAATTGCAAGAGGCACTTAAGTCAGACAACACGCGCTATTTCGCATTCGCGCAGGGCAATGCGCTGGTGAAAAATGGGCAAACGATCCTCACATTAAGTGATATTGAGCCATTTGAACCGGATTTTGAAAATGCTGCGATTATCGGTTGGACACATGATGGTGGTGCAAGGATTACCGTTTCGATTGATCTAGAAGAAGACCAGCTTAAAGATGATCTGCAATTGCTAAATCCGCGCACAATCTATTCCGACGATTTGCTGGAAGGTGATTTGTTGGGACAACTTGCGCAAGCCGCGAGCATTAATGCCTGGATTAACTCGACGATGTTTTGCGGTAAATGCGGCGCGAAAACCATGCCAAAAGCGGGTGGCTATAATCGCCAATGTACATCATGCGAGCGCCCTCATTTTCCACGAACTGATCCCGTTGTGATCATGCTGATCATTGATGAAGAAGGCGATCGGTGCTTGATGGGCCGCAGCCCGCATTTTGCAACGCAAATGTATTCAACACTTGCAGGTTTTGTTGAACCGGGTGAGACAATTGAAGATGCTGTGCGCCGCGAAACGCTGGAAGAATCTGGCATTAAAGTCGGACGCGTGCGTTATCATGCCAGCCAACCTTGGCCTATGCCGCACACTTTGATGATTGGATGCATCGCTGAAGCTCTTAACACCGAGATCAACTACGATAGCGAAGAACTTGAAGATTGCCGATGGTTCTCCCGCGAAGAAGTCGCACATCGATTACAGCATAGCGAAGGCGATGACAGATTGTCCCCACCCAAGGGCGCAATTGCGCACCGTTTGTTGCAGGATTGGCTCGACTGGCGATAAAACCACTCTTAATTGCGCTTTTTAAGTTCTGCTTGGATGGCCTTTATAGACGCCCAGAATATTTACATACTCCGAGAAATAATCGAGTTCTGATAATGCTCGTTTAACGGCGATATCATCTGGATGACCTTGAATATCTGCATAAAACTGCGTGGCAACAAATGTGCCGCCAATCTGATAAGATTCAAGCTTGGTCATGTTAATGCCATTGGTCGCAAAACCGCCCATGCATTTATATAATGCTGCGGGTAGGTTGCGCACTCTAAAGACAAATGTTGTCACCCAAATCTCATCATCATTATTGCGTTTCGGAGATGTCGCTTCACGCGATAAAACCACAAAGCGTGTGATGTTGTTCTCGTGATCCTCAACATCCTCTTGCATGATCTCAAGACCATAAAGATCAGCGGCGAGCCTTGGCGAAAGCGCCGCCATAGATTTGTCACCGGCTTCTGAAACCTGACGCGCAGCACCTGCAGTATCTCCGGCAACAATCGCACGCCAGCCGTTTTCACGCACAATATTGCGGCACTGACCAATCGCATGCACATGGGAGTGTACAGTTTTAATGTCTTCTTTTTTCGTGCCAGGCAGCACCATTAATTGAAAACGAATTGGCATGAAATATTCGCCAATGATGTGCAGGTTAGACTCTGGCAACAGATGGTGAATATCAGCAACTCGGCCTGCAATTGTATTTTCAATTGGGATCATTGCCAGATCGGCTTTTTCAGACACCAGCGCATTAAATGCATCTTCAAATGTTGGACATGGCAATGGTTCCATATCTGGAAACATATCCCGACAAGCCATATCAGAATTTGCACCAAATTCACCTTGAAAAGAAATACGATTTGTCGGATTTGCCATGTTGAATATACCAGTTTTAGAGTTCAAGGTGGTTTTAGCACCGTCGAATACCAAGTCAACGATTTCTATTGGGGGATTAATCGCCATTCTGAGTTCGAATTCCCATGAATCTGTAAAAAATGCCAAAGGTGTCAAAAAGTCTCAGTATTAAGCGTCGAATCAGTATTGCAAGATGAGCATAAAACAAATAGGTTCCGCGAAAATTGGTCCGCCCGAATCGTAGGGCACAAGCATAGGAAGCGGAGCAAATCGTATGAATTCCTCTTATTTTAACATGATCTCTAGCGCCTTTTTGGGCACAGTGTTCGTAGTGTTAACAATCAGCTTTTTGTCAGAGTCGCTCTACCACTCAGATGCTCCTGAGCAAGAAGGCTTTGTTATCGAAGTTGCTGAAGGTAGTGCTGCACCAGCTGGAGCTGCTGAAGAAGAGGCTATCCCAGACATTGGTCCACTTTTGGCAAGTGCTGATCCTGCTGCTGGCGAAAAAGTATTTAAGAAATGTGCCGCTTGTCACACAATTGAAGATGGTGGCGCAAACAAAGTTGGCCCTGGTCTTTGGAACATCATTGGACATCCAGTTGGCGCGAAAGATGGCTTTGGCTATTCAGCTGCTTTGACTGAATATGCTGCGGGTGGAACAACTTGGGATTACGAAAACCTCAACAAGTTTTTCCTAAAACCAAAAGCATATATCAAAGGCACTGCAATGGGTTTTGCAGGTTTGAAGAAAGAGAAAGATCGCGCGAACTTGATCGCTTATATGCGTACATTCTCACCAAGCCCTGTTGCGCTTCCAGAATAACACGCATCTAAAACTTAGTTCAAAAATTAAACCAGCTGACATAATTGTCCGCTGGTTTTTTTTGTGGTCTAATTTTTGATCAATACTCTCTTATTGACCAAAGCGTTGCGCATCTTTGAGATATTCAAGTTCTTCAGGTGTGCTTTGACGCCCAAGACATTCATTACGATGCGGGTAACGTCCATATTTCTCAATTATATCATGATGATCCTGCGCAAACTTGAATATGTCATCATCAAAGGCTCTAAACATCACAAGTGATTGTTTTTGAATGGTTATATCCTCTGAATGCATGAGCGGCATATAGGAAAATTGCTTGTGCGGATTGTCCATTTCTTTATCCCAACCCATCTCAATGATGTGCTGCGATAACGATAGAGCAAGATGATCATAGGAAAACGCTTGCGCCTGCCCTCTAAAAATATTGCGGGTAAACTGGTCAAAACAAAGGATTGCGGCGAGCGACTTATCAACTGATGACTTTGTATCTTCAGGCAAATCATCGGCAAGTTTAATGACCAAATCATGAAACTTATTTTTGATCAATTCATCACCTTCCGGGCTGGAAATGAACCATTGTTTTGGGGTTAGTTCTTTAAACCAAAAGTTCAAAACTTCACCCTCCCAGTTTTTCAATTCCATCGTCGATCTCCTATATGACAAAAAATTCATGTGACTTTTGAGCAAGTTTCAGCTTATCCTGTATTTGGAAATTCGCAATAAAAAGGTAGACTTAGATGCTTAATCGCCTGACTAAAACGGCTCTTATTTCTCTCAGCTTAATCACAAGCGCACAGATAGCAATTGCAGAAGACAAAATCTGGCGACATGGAGCATCCGCAGTAGGCGAATTAAAATACCCGAAAGATTTCACCCATTTTGATTATGTAAATCCAGATGCACCAAAAGGCGGTGAGTTAAATTTGGCGGCATCAATTACCTTTGACACACTTAATCCCGCCTTGGCAAAAGGTGACCTGGGTGCAGGATTGGACCCTGTCGCACGCAGCCAATGGCTTTTTGAAACCCTTCTAACGACATCTGAGGATGAAATTTCATCTGAATATGGATTGCTCGCGGAAGAGTTTTGGTATCCTGAAGATTATTCCTCGGTGACTTATAAATTGCGCCCTGAAGCCAAATGGCACGATGGCATGCCAGTTACGCCTGAAGATGTGATCTTTTCTTATGAGAGTTTCATCAAATATGATCCTCAGCGGGAAAACTATTACAAACATGTCGAGAAAGCGGAGAAAACCGGCCCGCTTGAAGTGACATTTACATTTGACGAAGTGGGCAATCAGGAACTGCCACAAATTGTTGGTCAATTAATGGTCATGCCAAAGCATTGGTGGGAAGGTACCGATCAAAACGGCAAACAACGCGATATTTCTGCCACCACACTTGAGGCACCGCTTGGTTCAGGTCCCTATCGCATTTCGGATGTTAACCCGGGTTCAAGCATCACCTATGAGCGCGTTGATAATTATTGGGGTAAAGACTTAAACGTCAATATTGGGCGATATAACCTTGATAAGATCAAATATAACTATTTTGCTGATCGAAATGTGATGTTTGAAGCCTTTAAAGCCGATGAAATTGATTTTTGGTCAGAAAATGAAGCCAAACGCTGGGCAACAGGATATGATTTCCCAGCATTTAACGACGGCAAGGTCAAACGTGAAGTATTGCCAAATGCTTATCGAAGCTCAGGCGTAATGATTGGCTTTATGCCTAATTTACGTCGAGAAAAGTTTCAGGACATGAAAGTTCGTCAAGCGCTTAATCTCGCCTATGATTTTGAAGAACAAAATCGCACGCTATTCTTCGGAGCATATCAGCGCATCAACAGCTACTTCTTTGGCTCTGAACTTGCATCATCTGGATTACCTACAGGACGCGAGCTGGAAATTTTAGAAGAATTACGCGGCGAAGTTCCTGAAAGCGTTTTTACCACGGAATATACAAATCCGATCGGCGGTACACCGCAGAAATCGCGCGGCAATTTACGCGAAGCCGTAAAGCTTCTTCAGGAAGCAGGTTATGTGATCCAGTCAGGTAAGCTCATCAACAAGGAGACCAATGAGCAGCTAACCATTGAACTTTTACTTGGCTCACCCATCATCGAAAAAGTTGCGCTTCCTTATGCACAAGCGCTTAAAAAAATTGGTATCGATGCAAGCGTACGCGTTGTTGACCAATCACAATATACCAACCGCGTTCGTTCACGCGATTATGACGTAATTTATAGCGGTTGGGGTCAGTCTCTTCGCCCTGGAAATGAGCAACTAAGCTATTGGGGTTCGCGTTCGGTGGATCAAAACGGTTCGCAAAACTATATGGGCATCTCAGATCCTGCAATTGATAAACTGATCAATAAGATTATCTTTTCTGAAAATCGCGATGAACTCATCGCTGCGACCAAAGCCATGGACCGTGTTTTATTGGCCAACAACTTCATCGTGCCAACTTATACATTACGTGCATCGCGGATCGCTTATTGGGATAGATTTTCCCATCCAGAGGAATTACCTACCTATTCTATAGGTTTTCCAGATGTTTGGTGGTCAAAATCGGCGAATTAGGCTTGCTTTCCAAGCCTTTTCGGATTCCAAATTGCTTATGAGCGAATCAATAATCATTCGACATCTGACCCTTTCGGGTTACGGGGATAAAAGGTCGTCCAAAACAAATGGGACTATGTGCTAATGGGAGCATATATCCTCAGACGCATTTTGCTTATTATTCCTACCATCCTCGGTATTATGGCAATTTCTTTTGCTGTCGTGCAATTTGCACCGGGTGGACCTGTTGAACAGGTCATCGCCGAACTCACAGGACAGGGCGATTCTACCACAGAACGTTTGACAGGTGGCGGTGATAATCTGGGTGCAGATGAAGGATTAGACGGCGAGTTTTCAGCCAAATATCGCGGGGCACAAGGTCTTGATCCAGAGTTTATTGCGCAATTGGAAAAGCAATTTGGCTTTGATAAACCCGCGCTGCAACGTTTCGGGATTATGCTTTGGAATTATGTACGCTTTGATTTCGGTGAGAGCTATTTCCGAGACATAACCGTGATTGATCTTATCGTTGAAAAGATGCCGGTTTCGATATCTTTGGGCTTTTGGATATTAATTCTCTCCTACATCATCTCCATTCCACTGGGGATCAAAAAAGCTGTGAGCGACGGATCGCGCTTTGATGTCTGGACATCAGGGATCATTATTGTCGCCTATGCAGTTCCGGGCTTCTTGTTTGGTATTTTGCTGATCGTTGTTTTTGCTGGCGGCTCATTTTTAGATTGGTTCCCATTACGCGGATTGGTGTCGGAAAACTTTGACGAGCTTAACTGGTTTGAAAAGATCATAGATTACTTCTGGCATCTAGCCTTGCCACTTATTGCGCTTTCATTGGCTGCTTTTGCGACGACAACTTTGCTCACCAAAAACTCATTTATTGATGAAATTGGCAAACAATATGTGGTCACCGCGCGCGCCAAAGGCTTAGCCGAACGCCAAGTGCTTTATAAGCACGTGTTCCGCAACGCGATGCTGATTATCATTGCAGGGTTTCCGGGTGCATTTATCACAGCGTTTTTCTCCGGTTCACTGCTGATTGAGACAATCTTCTCACTTGATGGATTGGGACGGCTTGGTTTTGAAAGCATCGTGAAACGCGATTATCCAGTTGTCTTTGCAACGCTTTATATTTTCTCGCTAATGGGGCTCTTGGTGGGTCTGTTATCTGATCTGGTTTATACTTGGGTTGACCCGCGCATCGATTTTGAACGGAGGGATGTCTGATGGACATGTCACAAGTTCAAAACCACGATCACACGATGCCAAAACGATCTTTTTTATCGCCGATTAATCAACGTAGATGGCAGAATTTTAAAGCCAATCGACGTGGTTATTGGTCGCTTTGGGTTTTTCTTGTCCTCTTTGTCATCAGTATTTTTGCAGAATTTGTTGCCAATGATAAACCCATTTTAGCCTCATATCAGGGTGAAATACTTGTCCCTGTTTTAGTTGATTATCCTGAGGAAAAGTTTGGTGGGTTCTTAGCGCAAACAGATTATCGCGATCCATTTATTGCCGAAGAAATCAACGCCAATGGTTGGATGATTTGGCCACCTATTCGCTATTCTTTTGATACAGCAAATTCATTTATTCCACATTCGGCACCGACAGCGCCATTTTGGTCGATGGACGAAGGATTGGCGTGTTCGGCCTATCCTAATCAGGGTGAAGACATTGACTGTAATACGGGTAATCTTAACTGGCTCGGCACCGATGATCAGGCCCGCGATGTTATGGCCCGGCTCATCTATGGTTTCCGAATTTCGGTGCTATTTGGATTGATCCTTACGATTTTTTCCGCTGTCATTGGCATAGCAGCGGGCGCCGTTCAGGGATATTTTGGCGGCTGGACAGATTTGATCATGCAACGATTTATCGAGATTTGGTCATCCATGCCGGTGCTTTACATTCTCTTGATCATCGCAGCCGTGCTCCCACCCGGGTTCTGGATATTGCTCTTTATCATGCTGTTATTTTCCTGGGTATCATTTGTCGGCATCGTGCGTGCTGAATTCCTGCGCGCGAGAAATTTTGAATATGTCAACGCTGCGCGCGCGCTTGGAGTAGGTAACGCCACCATCATGTTCCGCCATTTGCTACCAAATGCTATGGTCGCGACACTGACATTCCTGCCATTTATTTTATCCGGTTCAATCACAACGCTTACGTCACTTGATTTTCTGGGCTTTGGGCTTCCACCTGGTTCACCTTCTTTGGGTGAATTGATCGCGCAAGGTAAGCGTAATTTGGAAGCGCCATGGCTCG
>JAHDEP010000042.1:8457-18047 GCA_020628775.1 Rhizobiaceae bacterium
TCTTTGGGTGAATTGATCGCGCAAGGTAAGCGTAATTTGGAAGCGCCATGGCTCGGGCTTACAGCTTTTGTAGTGATCTCGCTCATGCTGTCGCTTTTAATCTTTATTGGTGAAGCTACGCGTGATGCGTTTGATCCGAGAAAGACGTTCAAATGAGTGGTCTGGATAAACTTTTACAAGTGCAAAACCTGTCGGTGGATTTCACCCAAAGCGGCCGCGTTACAAATGCAGTTAAGAATGTGTCTTTTGATATTCATAAGGGCGAAACTGTCGCGCTGGTGGGTGAATCAGGGTCCGGGAAATCTGTTTCTGCGTTGTCAGTCCTAAAACTACTATCTTATCCTGCTGCCAGCCATCCATCAGGTGAGATTTTGTTTAAAGGGCAAAACCTCATGCAAGCCAGCGAACGCGAATTACGCGGTGTGCGCGGCAATGATATCACGATGATTTTCCAAGAGCCGATGACATCGCTCAATCCGCTGCATTCAATTGAACGGCAAATCGCAGAAATTTTGCACCTGCATCAGGTTCTTGACCCTAAACAGGCGCAAAAGGGCGTTTTAGAGCTTCTAAAACAAGTTGGTATTCGCAATGCCGAACAGCGATTAAACGCATATCCACACGAGTTATCTGGCGGGCAAAGACAGCGCGTTATGATCGCAATGGCACTTGCAAACAGGCCTGAGCTGTTAATTGCCGATGAGCCGACAACAGCGCTAGATGTGACCGTGCAAGCACAAATCCTCGAGCTACTGGCGGACCTTAAAAAACAGCACGGCATGTCGATGCTGTTTATTACGCACGATTTGGGCATTGTTCGCAGGATTGCTGACCGCGTATGCGTAATGACCAATGGCGAGATCGTTGAAACCGGTCCAGTTAAAGAGATATTTGATAATCCGCAGCATGAATATACTAAGCATCTTTTGGCGGCTGAACCAAAGGGCACTCCGCCTAAAAGCTATCCAAGCGCACCAATAGTGCTTGAAGGCAAAGATGTAAAAGTTTGGTTCCCGATTAAAACTGGTTTCTTGCGCAAAACAACCGATCACGTCAAAGCCGTTGATGGCATTGATCTGGTACTTCGCGCCGGCCAAACCTTAGGAGTTGTTGGCGAATCTGGTTCCGGCAAAACCACGCTGGGTCTTGCACTCTCGCGCATGATTTCTTCACAAGGCAAAATCGCCTATATCGGTAAAAATATCGATGCCTATTCGTTTAAGCAGATGCGTGAACTTAGAAACGAGATGCAAATCGTCTTCCAAGATCCTTATGGATCGCTTAGCCCGCGCATGTCCATTGCTCAGATTATCGGGGAAGGCCTTGCCATCCACGAGCCACAATTATCGCCTGAAGAACGTGATAAAAGAGTGGTCAATGCGCTTGAAGAAGTGGGGCTTAGTCCTGATTTAAGATGGCGCTACCCGCATGAGTTTTCTGGTGGACAACGACAGCGGATTGCCATTGCGCGCGCCATGGTTCTCAAACCTAAATTTGTGATGCTGGATGAGCCTACATCAGCACTTGATATGAGTGTGCAGGCTCAAGTCGTTGACCTGTTGCGCGATCTTCAGAAACGATACGATTTGGCTTATTTGTTCATCAGCCACGATCTTAAGGTCGTCCGCGCACTCGCCAACGATGTGATGGTTATGCAGCTGGGCAAAGTTGTTGAGCATGGTCCGTCTGAGCAAATTTTTGATAATCCTCAAACTGATTATACAAAGGCGCTTATGTCGGCTGCCTTTGAGATCAAAGCCACAAGTGATTTAAGTGTGAATGAGTAATCAAGCATCAAAGGGTTCCATACTGTTCTCCAGTACTGGGTTTTCTGAGCAAGAATGGGTTTCACGCATAAAAGCTTTGGCGCCTGATCGGGAAATTTACACCCAACCGCATCCATCCGTTGAATATGCATTTTTGTGGAAACACCCGCATGGCCAGCTAAAAGAACTGCCCAATTTAAAGATACTGTTTTCACTTGGCGCTGGGGTTGATCACATCCTATCTGACAAAGATATCCCTGATTTACCCATTGTGCGCGCCATTTCAAATGATCTAACAGCACGCATGAGTGAATTTGTTATCTGGCAGGTGCTCGATCATCATCGCCGCGGCGCTTTTTATCGCAAAAATCAACTTGAAAAAACTTGGACTGACGCTGGGTATCAACCTGCTGCGCATCAAATCAAGGTTGGTATTTTGGGACTGGGTGAATTGGGGCGGGATGCAGCGTTAAAGCTTTCAAATATTGGCTTTGAGGTATCTGGTTGGTCGCAATCGCAAAAACAGATTGAAAATGTGGTTTGCTTTGCGGGTCAGGAAAACTTGCCGGGCTTTTTAAACCAATTGGATATTTTGGTGTGTTTGCTACCGCACACGCCACAAACCGAGAATATCCTTGATCAAAAGCTCTTTGCGCATCTTAAAGCATCGGGACCCTTGGGCGCGCCTTATCTAATTAACGCAGGACGCGGGGCCTTACAAAACGAAGATGACATTCTTCAAGCGTTAAAAACTGGCGCCTTATCAGGTGCAAGTTTGGATGTTTTTCAAACAGAGCCACTCGCAGTGGACAGCCCGCTTTGGGAACAAGAAAATATCACCATCACACCTCATATTGCAGCTGATTCCGATCCTGATGCGCTTCTTATCAAGATCATAGATCAAATTGAAAACTATGAAGCTGGCAAAAATTTGGTTGATTTAGTTGATTTAAATCGAGGCTATTAAGGGCGACGACACAAAGTCGGCATGCCATAAAAAGGCTCTATGCGTTGCACGGCTTGTTTGAGCGGTTCGCGCGATACACTCATCGAATAGCCATTTGCATGAATGATCGTTTGGTTATCTTCTGCGATAGCTACATGCCCCTTCCAGAAGATTAAGTCACCACGTTGAAGTCCGCTGAAATCCTCGCCTGGATCAAGCACTTCACCAATGGTTGCTGCTTGCATGTCAGAATCTCGTTTTACATATTTTCCAGCCATGAACATGGCAAACTGCACAAGCCCGGAACAATCTATCCCGAAAGCAGATGCACCGCCCCAGCGATACGGTGTTTCCAGCAAACGACCCGCATGATTGACAAAGTCCGGCCCGCTAAATGCTTTGAAATGACGGCAATGACGCTCAACAATGGCTTGTCCATCGCGGGTTAAAAGGAAACGAATGCCATTTCCTTCTGTTTCATCAACGATATCTAGGCGCGATCCCATGGATAGGCACGCCAATGGACGTTTTTTCATATCCGCTTCTGGATACAAAAAAGTGCGTGGATGACCGACAATATGGGAGATTTTTTTAAATCCATGGGCGATTGCATCGACAGGAACGTAGCCGACATAACCGTCTTTGAGCAATTGGATCCATGCCCAGCCATTGGCCTCTTCGAAGATGTCGATTTCTTCGCCAAACAACGCTTCTGTTTCAACACCCAATTCTCTGTCTGGCGCGGAACGCAGGGTGATAGATGGCACGCAGATTGTTCCAAGCTCGCCTTTAACAAAGCGCGCAGCTTGCACTTTGCCCTCTAATCGCTCATCGGCTAAATCAGCTCGGTAAACGTAAAGCCTCTTATCCAATTCATCGTTCATTTTAATGTCCTTTAGCGCTCAACCTTGCGCCCTTGCTCAATGATCAAGTCGCCAAGCTTTTCAACAAACAGCGCCCCTTCAACCGTCCGCTTTATAATCACGTTTCTGCGGTCTCGCTCATCTCTGACGCGTTTGACAAACCCTAATGAGCCCATCGTATCAAGCGCGCGGGTAATCACAGGTTTTGTCACGTTCAATGTCTTTGCTAACCCACGAACCGTGTGCGGAGGTGGCTGCAAATAAATCTCGAGCAAAATTGCCATTTGGCGTAGGGTTAAGTCCGGGCCTTCTCTGCGAACTTGTTCGCTGGCAACAGAATGCCAAAGAGCGAGGGCTTGATAAGGGCGCATCTGAATGGACATCCGGTTAACCTCTGTTCGTTTCGGATGCGTTATCTATACTATGCCTTGTATTCGTTTGTAAATACCAACTAGGTTGCGGGGTATCTGTCCTTAAGAACCCGATAAAGCGAACGAATAGCTTGCGCTTCACCACCCACTGGCGCATGGGCGCGATCCTTGGGGTTCCAGCCATAAATATCAAAATGAACCCAAGAAATTTCAGGATCTACAAAGCGTTTTAAGAACAATGCGGCTGTAATAGATCCCGCAAATCCACCTGATGGCGCATTGGTCAAATCAGTGATTTTGGTCGTTACATCCGCTTCATAACCTTTATAAAGCGGCATGCGCCAAACATGATCTTCCTCTTGTTGGCCAGCATCATAAATCTCGCTCGCAAGCGTTTCGTCATCGGTATAATAAGGCGGCAGATCAGGCCCAAGCGCAACGCGTGCTGCGCCTGTGAGCGTTGCCATATCAATCATCAATTCAGGTTTGTCTTCTGATGCCAAAGCCAACGCATCGGCAAGCACTAACCGCCCTTCTGCATCGGTATTATCAATCTGAATGCTTAAACCTTTGCGACTGATGAGAATATCACTGGGACGAAACGCATTGGCGGAAATTGAGTTTTCAACGGCGGGGATTAAAACACGCAGATTAACCGATAGATTTGCATCCATAATCATCAGTGCCAATGCTAATACATTGGCGGCACCGCCCATATCTTTTTTCATTAAGCTCATCGCAGATCCGGGCTTGATATTAAGCCCGCCGGTGTCAAAACAAACACCTTTTCCCACTAGAGTGATCTTAGGATCGGTTGATTTCCCCCAGTTCATTTCAAGCAAACGAGGCTCTTCAGACGAAGCTCTGCCCACTGTGTGGATCAATGGGAAATTTTGCTCCAAAAGCGCATCACCCAATACGACATTAACTTCAGCATGGTAATGATTAGCAAGCGTTCTAAACACGCGCTCTAATGCCTCTGGCCCCATATCATTGGTGGGAATATTAATAAGATCTCGCGCTAGGTAAACACCTGATAGCTGTCTTTGCAGATCAACAGAATCAACTGAATTATCCTGCACTAAGTTTGGCTTTTGTTTGCCTGATTTTTTATAATAGGAAAATTGGTATGCCCCCATGCCGAAACCTAAAAGCAATTTCTCCATCGCAGCGCTCGGACCTGCCAGTTGCCAATTTCCTTCCGGCAATAATTTTGCAAGTTTACCGCTGACAAATGGATTATCATCAGGATTATCGCCTAAGCCTAACAGCGCGCCGGATAATTCCCCGTCTTCACCTGGAACAAGCAGAAAATTGCCTGATTTAGCCTCAAAACCAGCGGATGAAGCCCATTTTTTGACACGAGGCGGCAAATGCTCGCCTTCAAACTGCTCTTTTGTTACTGCCCAAATTGGCTTGGCATCCTCATTATCCGTTGAAAAAGGTAACACGCGGTTTTCGAGCAAAAATGCAGTCATAAAGGTCCTCACAAAAAATCAAACAGGTGCTGATCAAGAATCAGTTGTTAACCATCCGTTAGGGTTAACAGATTATTTATAACCTATCGAATAGGACAGGCAAACTAATTGCAATTCCTCTTCAAACCAACTGTTTAGCGCTAATTTGCGCATTGGAGCCCTTTATGACTAACCTTGCGAATTCAAGTTCTGTATATGGTAAGTTAACTCGGTTGTTAGCAATTTCAGTCATCGCCATTGGTTTTGCTGGTTGCGCCTCAAAAGGCGGCATCACAACGGGTTCGGTTTCAAAATTCAACAAACCTTTGTCGCAGATGAATGCAAGCGAGTTGGGCAGCGCTGCAAATACTGTGGGTGCACGCTATTCTAAAAATCCAAAAGATGCAGGAATTGCTATGCAATACGCATCGATTTTGCAAATGAATGGCCAAAGCAAACAATCTCTCGCGGTTATGCAGCAAGCTGCTATTCATAACCCTGAAGATCGAACTGTTTTGGCAGCTTACGGCAAATCATTAGCAAGCGCTGGGCATCTAGACCAAGCACTGACAACTATTCGCCGCGCGCAAACACCAGACCAGCCAGACTGGAAGCTACTATCTGCAGAAGGCGCAATTCTTGATCAGCTCGGGGAAACTGTTGAAGCACGTCGTAAATATCGCGAAGCTCTAGATCGCCGACCAAATGAGCCAACGATCCTATCAAATATCGGCATGTCATATTTATTGGCCGGTGATTTGCGAACAGCGGAAACTTATCTGCGCAACGCATCCAACCAACCAACGGCAGATAGCCGCGTGCGCCAAAACCTTGCGCTGGTGATCGGATTACAGGGTCGCTTTGAAGAAGCAGAGCAGGTTGCGCGTAATGAGCTTTCCAGCCAGCAGGCGGAAGCAAATGTGACTTATTTAAAGCGCATGATAGCTCAAAACAATTCTTGGAAAAAACTCAAACAGACTTAAAAGTAAGGCTGTTTAAAAGCCATACGGTATTGTCTTACGATTATTTGGATCGATCTCAAGTTTGCGCTTGAGCGGCGGAACCGCGCGTTGATGGCAATCCGAGCGATCACAGATACGGCAGGAAATTCCGATGGGTTCAAATGCAGTGTCGCGATTGATATCTAAATCATCTGCATAAACCAAATCACCTGCATGAACGATCTCACATCCCAAAGCTAAGGCGTGGCGCTGAACGGGCTTTCGAAATCCGCCGCGTCGTTTGGATACAGCGGTTGATAGGCATAAATATCGAACACCATCTGGCGTTTCAGCAAGTTGGCGCAATATTTGATCAGGTGTTTCAAAGGCACGGTGCGCATTCCATAACGGGCAAGCTGAACCAAATCTGGCAAATTGAAGCTTTGTTGCACTATGGCGTTTGGTAATGTTGCCTGCTTGATCCAGCCTTGCAAAGAAAAACGGTATGCCTTTTGCACCAGGTCTTTGTAATGTGCTTAAGCGATGTGCGACTTGCTCTAAACTTGCACCAAAATAATCCGCGAGCATTTCCAGATCATGGCGATATTCGCGCGCGATTTCTAGAAACGCGCCATAAGGCAGCGTTGCAGCACCAGCGAAATAATTTGCAAGCCCAATGCGGCAAATATCTTGTGCGTCCGCTGATCTGAAATCAGCCTGCGCGATGATGCCGTCGATTGTTTTCTTATGCTCTAGTAATGCAATCTGGTGCGCGATTTGGAAGGTATTTGTTGCATGGCTAGCTTGGCTGTTTAGCCGCAATATGCGCGCGCTCTCGTCATAAGATCTGATCACACGGTCTTTCTCATCCCCACCGGATAAAGACACATGCACACGATGATTGCGCTCAATGTGATCAGCAAAAGCACGTAGGTTTTTTTGCCCGCGGTGATCAAAGCTGCCTGATAGCTTTTCCGCGAGAACATCCAATTCATGCACATAATTATCTAAATAATGGAAGAAATCGCGCACTTCTTCATAAGGTGTCGGGTCAGTGAGCGCGCCGCTGCGTTCAAGCGTATCATCCAATTCCGCTAATTGTTCACCTGCATGGCGGAGTGCCTGATGCATTGATAAAAATGCTTTCGCAACCGCAGGCGCGTTTTGAGAAACAAGCTTTAAGTCCTGCACACTTGGTGCTTCCCCGCCAAACAGCGGATCCGCCAAGGCTTCAGCCATATCTGCGAGCAAACGATCGCTATCGTCTTCGGAGAGTGTCGTGATATCAACGGCAAATTTTTCAGCAAGCGCAAGCAATACGGTTGCGGTTAAATGGCGTTGATTATTCTCAATCTGATTGAGATAGCTCGTTGAAATACCCAATTGATCGGCAAAACTTGCCTGTGTCAGCTTATTCTCTTCACGAATAGCTTTGATATTTCGGCCAACAAATAGTTTTCTTCCGCGCATGTTTACAACTTTGCAAAATTGAATATGCAATATTTGCTAAACTGACTATGTTGCATTTTCAAGTCTTATTTTTCGCAGAAAGTGCTTTATAAGCGTAAGTTAACAAAGGGGTTGATATGCAGCACATACTTGATGAACTTGAAAAACGCCGCGATGAAGCGCGGCTTGGCGGTGGTCAGCGACGCATCGATGCGCAACATAAAAAGGGCAAATTAACGGCTCGCGAGCGTATCGACGTACTTCTTGATGAAGGTACGTTTGAAGAATACGACATGTATAAAACCCACCGCTGCACTGATTTTGGTATGAGCGAGAGCCAACCACCAGGTGACGGTGTTGTCACAGGCTGGGGCACAATTAACGGACGCCCTGTGTATCTCTACGCGCAGGACTTTACTGTCTTTGGTGGATCGTTATCTGAAACACATGCTGAGAAGATCTGTAAGATCATGGATCTTGCCATGCAAAATGGTGTGCCAGTGATCGGTCTTTGCGATTCAGGTGGTGCACGTATTCAAGAAGGTGTGGCATCCCTTGGTGGTTATGCCGAAGTTTTCTGGCGCAATGCGCAAGCCTCAGGTGTTGTTCCGCAAATTTCAGTGATCATGGGACCTTGCGCAGGTGGTGCGGTTTATTCCCCCGCCATGACCGACTTCATCTTCATGGTCAAAGACACAAGCTATATGTTCGTGACCGGCCCTGATGTGGTAAAAACCGTGACGAATGAAATTGTCACGGCTGAAGAATTAGGTGGCGCGTCGACGCACACAAAGAAATCCTCCGTCGCAGATGGCGCTTTCGACAATGATGTCGAAGCGCTGCTGCAAATCAGAGAATTCTACGATTTTCTCCCTTTATCGAACCGAGCAAATGCGCCAACGCTTCCAACCCCGGATGAGATCGAGCGCGCAGAAGAATCACTTGATACTTTGGTACCTGAAAACCCAAACATGCCCTATGACATGCGCGAAGTGATTGAGAAAGTTGCTGATGAAGGCAATTTCTATGAGCTGCAAAAGGATTTCGCTGGCAATATTCTGACCGGCTTTGTCCGCATTAATGGCGAAAGCATTGGCGTGATCGCTAACCAACCGATGGTGCTTGCTGGTTGCTTGGATATTGATTCATCGAAAAAGGCAGCGCGCTTCATCCGCTTCTGTAACGCGTTTAACATTCCGCTTCTCACATTTGTTGACGTGCCGGGCTTCCTGCCGGGTGTCAGTCAGGAGTATGGCGGCATCATCAAGCATGGCGCGAAGCTTTTATTTGCCTATGCGCAAGCGACCGTTCCAATGGTGACTGTCATTACCCGTAAAGCCTATGGCGGCGCATATGATGTGATGGCATCCAAGCATATCCGCGCTGATGTGAATTACGCTTGGCCAACGGCTGAAATTGCTGTGATGGGCGCGAAAGGTGCAACGGAAATTTTGTACCGCTCCGAGCTTGGTGATCCGGACAAAATCGCAGAACGCACCAAAGAATATGAGGATCGTTTTGCTAATCCATTTATTGCCGCTCAACGTGGCTTTGTCGATGAAGTGATCATGCCGCGCAACACACGACGCCGTGTGGCCCGCGCATTTGAAATGCTGAAAAATAAGGACGCCAATGAGCCTTATAAAAAGCATGACAACATGCCGCTATAGGGGAAATAGATGCCTAAATTACCTTATATGCTTAAACATCGCGGCTTCCCATCGCGCCTGCCGGGGACTGACTTTCAGTTCACCATTCGTCGTGCAGCACCTGTTGCGACAAAGATCGAAAAGCGCG
>JAHDEP010000288.1 GCA_020628775.1 Rhizobiaceae bacterium
TTAAAAAATCCTTCGATTACGCAGTATCGATTTTGATTTTCGTCTTGTGCTGGTGGCTTTTTCTTCTCATCGCTTTGGTGATCAAATTAAGCTCTGAAGGACCTGTTATTTTTGCGCAAAATCGTGTTGGATTAAACGGTGATGAGTTTATCTGTTACAAATTTAGAACCATGCAAGTGGGTACAAAAGTTGCCGCGACACATGAAGTTAGCGCAAGCCACATCACAAAATTTGGTTCGTTTTTACGTAAATCCAAGCTGGATGAACTGCCGCAAATTTTTAACATCATCAAAAATGAAATGAGCTTTATCGGACCGCGTCCGTGCCTTCCCTCTCAAACTGAACTTGTTAATCTTAGAACGGATGCAGGGATTTTAACCGATCTGCCCGGGATTACGGGTTGGGCGCAAATTCATGGAATTGATATGAGTGACCCACAATTATTGGTGAATAAAGAAATTGAATACCGGTCAAAACGCTCAATAATTTTGGATATAAAAATACTCTTTGCGACGTTTATCGGTCGCGGCAATGGCGATAGAACGCAATAATGGGTGAAATTTTCTTCTGGTGAAGATGGCATTTAGTCTGTTAACAATTCAAATTATTCATCGTAAGGTTTGTTAAAGTTCAAGATGGAAAGATATTTATGCCTGTAACAGCTCAAGATGTCGCCGATAAAGCTGGTGTTTCTCGCTCGGCTGTATCACGTGCATTTACCCCCGGTGCTTCAGTTTCAGCGCGCATGCGTAAACGTGTTGAAGATGCTGCGAAGGATTTAGGCTATAGCCCCAATGTTCTTGCAAGTAGCTTAACAACCCGCCGCACCAAACTTATTGGTCTGGTTTCTGATAACTTTCAAAACCCATTGTTTTTAGAAGTGTTTGATCTGTTCTCAAGAGGATTACAGGAAAAAGGCCTGAGACCACTTTTGTTAAATCTATCCGGAGAGCATAATCCTGAAAACTCCGTGCATCTATTACGCCAATACTCAGTTGACGGTGTGATTGTTGCCTCATCAACTTTGCCACCCGGATTTGCCAAAGCCTTTTCCGATGAAGGTATTCCGATTGTGCACTCTTTCGGTCGTCATGCGGTTTCGCCTGCGGTGACCATTGTTGGCATCGACAATGTGGAATGCGGTAGAATGGCGGCACAGGCGCTGCTTTCATGCGGATATACATCGGTTGGATTTATTGGTGGTCCGGAGCTTGCTAGTTCAACACAGGATCGCGTGACAGGGTTTCGTGAAGAAATCGCAAAGCATCCTGAAGTTCATGTGACCCATTCTTATGCCAATGCGTATTCCTTTAAAGCTGGTCGGGCTGAAATGCAGCGCTTGCTGAAAGACAAGCCGCAGGAAGCTTACTTTTGTGGTGATGATGCGCTCGCAGTTGGCGCGATGAGCGCCGCGGAAGATGCAGGTTACAACGTTCCCGGTGATATTGGATTTATCGGGCTCAATGATATGGAAATTGCCAGCTGGCAGAACATTAATTTAACGACAATTAAACAACCAATTACCGACATCATCAATTCGTCGCTAGAGCTGATGTTTGAAATGTTGGAAGACCCCGATCATGAACCGCAGGCCAAGATTTTTCCCTGTGAGATTATCGAACGCGGTACGTTGATCAAGAATAAAAACTAGTGGCTATCATGCATAAAAATACCGCGCATATCGTCTGATACGCGCGGTAAAATTTATATCTTTAGATCAAACTATCTAAACATTGGCGGACGGGCATCGAGCCATTCGCCATCTTTTTTGCCTGATTGCGCCACAGCAACAACAGCCGCCATAGAACGCAGACCATCTTCCGCACGTGGATAAAGATTTGCCGCAGGATCCATCTCACGGTTTTCTTTTTGCGCCTTGATCGCTTCTGCCAGATCTAAATAGATATTGGCGAAAGCAAGCGGCATTCCTTCAGCATGTCCAACAGTGACGCGTGATGTGCGATCTGCCTCTGGAGACAAATTGCCCTCACCGCGCTCAATCACTTGAAGCCTCTCACCCAATGGCATGTAATAAAGCTGGTTTGGCTGCTCTTGTGACCAGCGAAGCCCACCCTTTTCTCCAAACACTTGAATTGCCAAACCATGCTGACGACCAATAGCAATTGATGACGTCCACAAGCGGCCAACTGTGCCGCCATCCATGCGGAAATTGACCATGGCATCATCTTCCAATGTGCGCACAGGGATACACGAGACCGTGTCAGCTGAGAGTTTTTCAACTTCTTGACCGGTCACAAAGCTTGCCATGTGCAAGGCGTGAATACCGCAATCTGCAAACTGAGCGGATACCCCGGCCTGCGCTGGATCATAGCGCCAACGAACACGCGGATTATCAGCGTCTTCTGCATCGGCATGATGGCCATGGGCAAATTCTGCGTTCACTACGCGGATTGCACCAAGATCACCGCGAGCGATCATCGCCTTCATGTGGCGCACAAGCGAGTAGCCGCTATAACCATAATTTACAGCGCAGATCTTGCCCGCTTTGTTTGCTGTGCGAACAATGTCTTCACCCTCTTCAACCGTCATGGTCATAGGTTTTTCGCATAAGACGTTAAATCCAGCTTCCAGGAAAGCCTTAGTGATTTCGTAATGCGTTGAATTTGGTGTCGCAACGGTGACGAGATCGACGCGATCATCGCGATCTTTCTCGCCTGCAAGCATCTCTTGCCAGCTACCATATGAGCGATCGGCTGCCAGCCCTAGCTTTTGGCCGTAAGCGCGACCTTCTTCAGGGCGGTGATCGAGCGCACCGGCAACAAATTCAAACTCACCGTCAATCCCGGAACCTAGTCTGTGTGCTGGACCGATTTGGCTGCCTTCGCCGCCACCGATCATACCCCATTT
>JAHDEP010000289.1 GCA_020628775.1 Rhizobiaceae bacterium
CGAAATGAGTTCTTCGCGGAAAGAAGGTGTGGTCATAACGCTAAACCGGCACGCGCACTTTGCCTGTTAGCAATTGCTGCATCAGGCCTTTCTTTTGTTGTTGGAGTAAATCTCGCTTTTGTTGCAGGAGCTGGATTTCGCTGTCAACTTTTTCGAAAAAATCACCAATTAGCTTTTGTTCTGCTAATTCAGGGATATCCAATGGTAAATCCCGCAATATAGAGCTGTTTAGATTTAGCATTGTTTGACCAACAGCATTTCTGTTTAGCCAAGCGATAGTTTTTGGGAGACGTAACAAATATGCGATGAAAGAGCTATCAATTGATGAAGTGGGCCTAAAACGTAGACAACCCGTGCCACATAAACTTGGTAGATCATCTTCTGTGATCAAAGCACACCTGCCAATCTCTCCACGGCGCCCAAATATAATGTCACCTTCTTGTAGCAGTTGATGACTCAATTTATCTGCTTTATCTTGAGAGACTTGAGCAATTGTTCGATGTGACACCCGCAGATTTACTAAGTCTTTTGGCATTACTACAGGTACACCCTTTTCCACATATTCTGATGCATGTAGCTGACTTCCAAATGGCCCAGTCTTTATTCCATCATGTTCGATAGCAATCTTACCTAAATTGACCTTTTCCCACGCCCCATCAAACCCCGGAAAGCGGACTTGCCCGGTGAGCAAGCGCTGCATCAGGCCTTTTTTGCGCTGCTGTTTGGCCGCAATCAATTGTTCCGTGAGATCGATGGCGGTGTCGGCTTGTTTAAGAACAGCAACAATACGCTTTTGTTCTTCAATTGAAGGTAGAAGCACTGGAAATGCTTTCAACTGTGAAGAATTGATACTTGCTAAATTAGTGGTTTGCTTTGCACACGAGAGGAAATATCTTCGTCCATATTCACTACCAGTGAGGTAGGAAAGAAATTCTGATGAAAGAACATTATGATTTGGTCGAACAGCAAAAACATGATTTTGATGTAAGCAACACTCTATCTGAGAATTCCACACAGTGCCCCGGCCTAATTTATCAAAATCACCACCTTCAGTAAGAAGAACATCGCCTTGCTTCAATTGGTATCTTGTTACAAGTCGCGTTGGCAATTCAATAGTTTTTATTTCATTTAGGTTTAGATATCCTGCCTGAACATTTGCTACACGTAAGTAAGGAAGCTCAATAGATGGCTCATGTACAGCTTTCCCTTTTGCAATGCCAGTTTGTACAAACGCAACGCTATCAAGCCTTACTCTCGCCCAACTAGTAGGTATTGTTCCGCTTTTAGACAAGACCTAGCTCCTCCAGGGTCATTTTGACTTGACTGTCTAAGCTCTTTAGCTGGTCTTCCAAGCGGCTAATTTCACGCTGAGTGCCGACTAGATCAATACGTGCTTCCTCTTCATATGTATCCACATACCTAGGAATATTTAAGTTGAAATCATTCTTCGCAATGTCCTCAAGCGTTGCCAATGCAGAATATTTATCCACTAACGCACGGGTTTGGTAGGTCTCAAAAATCTTGTCTAAGTTCGCAGGAAGCAAGGTGTTTTGGTTAGTGCCTGCTTCAAACTCGCGGCTAGCTTCAATGAACAGCACCTCTTGTGTGGCGCGGTTTTTCTTGAAGACCAGAATTGCAGCAGGAATGCCTGTGCCATAGAACAAGTTGCTGGGCAGGCCAATCACGGCATCCAGTAAATTCTCTTCAATCAGCTTCTGGCGAATTTTGCCTTCGCTGCTGCCGCGAAACAGCACACCATGCGGCACAATCACAGCTGCGCGACCTGCTGCAGGAACTATCGTTTCTAGCATGTGGGTAATAAAGGCATAGTCGCCTTTGCTCTTCGGCGGCACGCCACGGTGAAAGCGCTGGTATTGGTCAGCGGCTGCGCCTTCGGCACCCCATTTGTCCAGTGAAAACGGCGGGTTGGCCACCACCACATCAAAGCGCATCAGCTGGTCGCCTTCCACCAGCTGCGGGTTTTTGAGCGTATCGGCCCATTTAATCTCGCCGCTCATGTCATGCAGGTAGAGGTTCATCTTCGCCAGCGCCCACGTAGAGCCGTTGCTCTCTTGACCATACAGCGAAAAGTCCTTGCTGCCCACTTGCTCCGCACAGCGAATCAGCAGCGAACCACTGCCACAGGTGGGGTCACAAATGCGGTCGCCCGGTTGCGGGTCAGCCAATCGCGCCAGCAGCGTTGACACTTCAGGCGGCGTATAGAACTCACCCGCCTTTTTGCCAGCACCAGCCGCAAACTTACCAATCAGGTATTCATAAGCATTGCCAATCACATCCAAACTGCCAATGCGCGACGGACGCATATCTAGACGCGGGTCATTGAAATCGTTCAGCAAATTGCGCAAGCGTTCGTTGCGCGTGTCGGTGCGGCCAAGGTTGGCCTCACTGTTGAAATCGATATTGCGGAACACCCCTCGCAACTTCTCGCCGCTGGCCTGTTCCAGCTTATCCAGCGCCATATTGATGCGCTCGCCCAGCGAAATCAGCGGCGACGTGTCGGTGGCATCCTCGCCATCCCACGTCAGCAAATCACGGCGGTCATAAATCTCCTGAAATGAACAGCCTTCGGGCACTTGGAAAGGCGCTTTCCATTGCATTTTGCGTTCAGCCCGTTCAACACCAAATTCCACCGTGAATTGGTCTAGCTTGTCATGCCACACATCAGAGATGTACTTCACAAACAGCATCACCAGAATGTAATTCTTATATTCAGAAGGGTCTACCGTTCCGCGAAAGGTATCGCACGCCTTCCAAAGAATGGCATTGATTTCGTCTTGTGAGATTTTGTTGGTCATAGGGAGTGTTGTTTAGTTCCTTTAGCGTGCATCCATTT
>JAHDEP010000043.1 GCA_020628775.1 Rhizobiaceae bacterium
TCACGACCAATTTTCAAGATCCAGTCGTTAACTGTCGCAGGGTCAAACTGAACCTGGCTCAAGAATTTTGCAGCAGCTGGGTTACGCTGTTCCAAAGATTTTGAGTAAGATACGAAGATCTCAGCATCAGGTGTTTTACATGACGCTGTTGAAGCTTCAAGCCAGTCTTCACCGTCTAGTTTAAGGTCAATACAACCTTCTGTTCCATCTGGCTCACTCAATGGTGCTAGATCATAAGCAGCGTGAATCCACTCAGGTGTCCAGTAGTAGAACATGATTGGCTTCTGGTTGCCGTATGCTGCTTTTAGCTGCGCTTTAAATGTCGCATCTGAAATGATGTTTGGCTCCCAAAGCTCTGAAAGACCGTAATCTTTCATCTTCACTTGCCAGATTTTTGTTGATTTCCAAGATGCATCACCAGCCCAGTACTCGCCTTTGCCGTTTCCGTCAGAATCGAACATAGCAGCGATTTCAGGATCATTTAGATCTTCAAAGTTTTTGATTTTGTCAGCCATGTATGCAGGAACGTACATTTGCTGTGTACCTAGGTAAGGTGTGTTGTGGCCAACAGTTTTAGCTTCAACGATGTATTTGTCCCATGGGCCTTGCTGGTTTGGCATCCACATATCTGTCCAAACGTCAGCAGAACCATCACCTTTGTCCATGCCAGCACTGATGATGGCTTGGTCAGAAAGACCTTCGATGATTTCAGCTTCAGAACCAAGTGGTCCTTCGATAACTGCTTTTAGAACGTGTGCAATTGCTTTTGCGCCTGTCCAGTTAAGGTCAGAGATTGCAACTTTCGCATCAGCTGCATAGCTGAATGTTGATGCAGAAGCAGTCAATGCCGCTGCTAAGGTTAGTGTCTTGATGAGTTTCATTATTGTCTCCCTTGTAACTCATTTCAAAATGGATCATCGGCACAGGATGCCGATGAATGCGTTAATTATTTTTCGGCTGTAGGATTAGCCTTTTGCACAACACGATCAACCATCATGGCCAATAGTGCAATTCCGATACCTGCCAATATACCAGCACCCGTACGAGTGTTTGCAAGAGCTTCGGTAACAATGAAGCCCATGCCACCAGCACCAATCAATGCCGCAACCACAACCATCGACAAGCTCATCATAACCACTTGGTTCACCCCTGCCATAATGGAAGGTAATGCAAGTGGAAGCTCAACTTTCGTCAGCAATTGTCTTGGGTTTGCACCAAATGCAAGTGCAGCTTCCTTTGTGTTTTCAGGCACATGGCGTAGACCCAAAGCTGTCAAACGCACCATTGGTGGCATTGCGAAAATCACTGTCGCGAGAATGCCAGGTGGTTTACCGATGGAGAAGAATGCAACAGCCGGTAATAGATACACAAATGAAGGTATCGTTTGCATGATATCCAAGATCGGCGTGACGATACTTTGCCCTCGGGTTGATTTACCAACCCAGACGCCCAGTGGCAGTCCGAAGACGACACAGATAATCGAAGAGGCGGCAACAAGCGAGAGCGTGTCCATCGCGGTTTGCCAAAACCCGAACAATGCGAGATAGGCGAGCGAAGTGCCCACAAATATGGTTATTCGGGTACCTGCTAACACATATGATATTGCTAATATCGCACCCATTGCGATGATCCAAGGCGTTCCCACAAAGACCGCGGTAATCATGTTCAGCATGGTTCTTAGGAAGGCTGTAATGCCATCAAAGAAGAAGCCATAGAATGCTGTTAAATAGCCAATGCCATCATCAATAGCTTGAGCTGCATACTTGTTAAGATCTAGAGGAGGAAGGCCATCACGTGCTGGCTTGCGCTCAACAAAACGATTGCCGTTCTCATCGCGCGGATAGGTGATTTCATCAGGTCTTTCCAACCAAACTAAAGTTGGGAACTCACCGATGATTGCGCAATCAAATTTATCTTTAAACGGTACGACCTCACCTTTTTCAATCGCACGGTCCTGTTTGATACATGTACGAGCATCAGGTGCAAACTGGCTAGAACGATACAGCATTAATGGCGCGATAAGCGCTGCTATAACAGCAACAAGCACTAAGCGAGAGGATTTCGATCCAGAATTGACCGAGCGATCTACACGCCATTTGTTATACTGGTTGTAGTAAAAGCGATCGGCGAGCCAACCAACTAAAAGCCGTCCAAATATGAAGACTAATATTGCACCCAATAAGTGATCCGCAGACCAGCCTTCGTATCTGACAACAAGGTAGTCTTTTTCCGCATTATCAATGGCAGCTTGAGAATATTTCGATACAAGTGCCAAGTTGATAAGAGCAACTAGATCCACCAAAAAGCCGATCCAGAATAGGAACCAATTGCCACGAAGTGCTGCCCAAATAAAGCTGCCAATCGCTGCGGCAATATTGATGTGGAACTTGCTGAGTGTTGCTTTTTGAATTTTTAGAAATGTATTGCCATAATATTCGCCGTTCGGACCGGCAAATTCTTTAAATGGCTTTAGAAGATCTTTTTCCGTTTCCATTATGCTTCTCCCTGAACGCCGCGTAACAGGGCATCTTTGGTCACAATACCGACGGGTTTCCCATCACTCATGATAACAACCGGGTTGTCCTGGCCAACTGCGTGGCCAACTAAGGTATCCAGATCATCTTCAGTGTCTGCTTGTGGACACGCGTTAATGTCTTTTAGTTTGCCATTTTCTTTTTCATATTTGGCAATTGGTTGCATGATGGTGTGGGCGAAAATCAATTTAAGTTTCGAAATGCCGGCAACAAAGTCAGCCACGTATTTATCAGCTGGCTTGGTCACGATGTCTTCTGGCGTTCCAATTTGGACGATCTCACCATCTTTCATAATGGCGATGCGTGAACCCATGCGGATCGCTTCATCCAAATCGTGGGTAATGAACAATGTTGTTTTCTTCATCACTTTGGACAAAGCCAAAAATTCATCTTGTAGACCGCGACGAATAAGTGGATCAAGTGCAGAGAAAGGCTCATCCATCAATAGGATATCCGGGTCAGCGGCCAAAGCTCTGGCCAAACCAACGCGCTGCTGCATGCCACCCGATAATTGTGATGGGTATCGATCACCATAACCCTGCAAACTAACGGTTTCGATAACCTTCTCCGCAGCTTGAGATCGGGTAAATGCATCAACATTTCTCAGCTCAAGTGAAAACGCGATGTTGTCGCTAACGGTTCGGTGTGGCAGCAGCGCCATGTTCTGAAACACCATGCCGATTTTATCAGCGCGCATGGCGCGGAGGTCTTCTGCATTGAGATTTCCAACATTCACGCCGTTGATGAGGATGTCGCCATGTGTAGGCTCAATTAATCTGTTGATATGTCGAACAAGTGTCGATTTGCCGGAGCCCGAAAGACCCATTATGCAAAAAACTTCACCCTTGTTAACACTGATGCTAACGTCTTTAACGCCAACTACTGCCCCGTACTGTTCCAAAACTTCTGCTTTAGAAAGATTATCTTTCCTAATGGCTTCTAATGCCTCTTTGGCGCGATCTCCAAAAATTTTCCAGACATTATTGGCTACCACGACATTCTCGTCACCTGATGGTATCATGCCAAATTTAACTCCCGAACCCTGTTTTAAGTGTATTTTTCCCGTATTTATTTATTTTTTAGATCTATATTAGCGAGCTCGGAAATAACTGCAAGTCCTATATAATAATTTTACTATCATTAGTTGAGCTAATGGCAGGTATTAGTTTTTATAATGTCATATATGGAGAGGAAATGATGCGGAGTTGCGGATTATGCCTAACGATTTATCTGGCTTCTTTACACGTGAGGATCATAGTGACTGGACCGCATGAGGCTATATCGTTATAGCTCGCACGAACAAAAAGCTAATAGTTTTTATAAAGGGTTTAGCAAATTGAGTACTTATCAAGTAAAAGTACCGTTTCGCGATGTGGATATGCACGGCCATGTGCACAATTCTGCATATATTTGTTACTTTGAAGAAGCCATTACAAATTGGATTGAGGCGAATAACTTCGTTTCTGACATCAATCCGATGACCTCAGAACATAGGTTCTTTATTAAAAAGATTGAACTGACTTATCATCTGCCTGCACATTTTAACCGACTTTATAAGATTGAAGTTTCCCTGCAAAAATTGGGAAATACCAGTATGACACTTCACTGCGAAATGTTTGACGATAATGGGTCTGAGCGTAGACTTATCGTCGAGGAGACGGCTGTATGGGTTTATGTCGATAAATCCGGGATGCCTTCAGACATCGTTTCTCCCTTGCGCGATAAACTAGCAGCTTTGGTGTAGGATGGTTGAATTGGGGCAAAATCCTGTTCTGGATTTCTCTGGTGTTGATTTGGTGCGCAATGACCAGCCTGTGCTGCACGACATCAACTTAACATCATCCGAGCACCGGATTGGTGTTATCGGTGCAAATGGGTCTGGTAAAAGCTCGTTTGCAAGACTTCTTAACGGGTTGCTTCAACCGACAAATGGCGTTGCCAAAATACTCGGCCACGATGTTAGCCTTGCCCAAAAAGAAGTGCGCCGTCGTGTTGGATTTGTGTTTCAAAATCCCGACAATCAGATTGTATATCCTGTGGTGTCTGAGGATATTGAGCTCGGACTTAAAGGGCTTAAAATACCCAAGGACCAGCGCAAAGAGAAAGTTGGCGAGATATTATCTCGGTTTAATTTGCTTCACCTAAGAGACCGTTCTGTGCACATGCTTAGCGGTGGTGAGAAGCAGATGATTGCGCTCTCATCGGTTTTGATCATGCAGCCAAAGATGATTGTTTTTGATGAGCCGACAACTTTATTGGATTTGCGTAACCGTAATGCTGTTGCATCAACAATCATGGGATTAGAGCAATATGTGGTTCTAGTGACCCATGATTTAGAGCTGCTTGCAGACTTTGACCGTGTTTTGGTGTTCGAAGAAGGTCGGATTGCGGTGGATGATACGCCAAAAGCAGCAATTTCCTGGTACAAAAAGAAAATGGCGCTCTGATGGATTTATCGTTTTATCTTCCAGGTCATTCAGTTCTCCACAAAATGCCTACGTGGGTTAAGTTCTTTTTGCTAATATCATTTTCAATTGCTTTTTATGCGATTTATGACTTGCGCGTTCTGGCATTTATATTGGCGTTGGCTATCACACTGGTTGCATATGTTAAGGTTCCTGTACGGCGCCTTAAAGCGATGTTTCTATTGCCCCTTTTTATGGTATTGTTGTTTTCGCTCTTCAGTGCGTTTGTAAATGATCTCAACGCTGGTTTGCTGACATTTTTCCGCCTGACAAGTCTCGTGATTATTGCCGCATGCGTCACGGTGACGACAAAAATCGAAGATTTCATGGAGTTTGTCGAAAACCTGTTGTTGCCATTGTCATTTATCCCGTTTATTAAGCCGAAAACGGTCAGCATGACGCTGTCGTTGACTTTACGGTTTATTCCGGAGATTTTTAAATTGGGGATGGATATCAAGGAAGCTCAGGCGGCCCGCGGTTTGAAATCAAGTCCAATCGCATTTATTGTCCCTTTAATTGTGCTAACTCTGAAAAGAGCTGACGATATCTCAGATGCAATTGATGCAAGAATGCTGGACTAACAAAATTACCTTTTAAAATTGGAGATTACTTTGGCGACCAAAGATATCGTATTTATCGCATTGTTTGCGGCTATCATTGCAGCATTGGGTTTGTTGCCCGCAATTCCTGTTGTTGGAATTCCAGCACCTATCACGGCTCAAACTCTCGGCGTTATGCTTGCAGGCGCAATTTTGGGACCAAAGCGCGGTGCGTTGGCTGTTTTAGTGTTCTTGGTTCTCGTTCTTGCTGGATTGCCATTGCTTGCCGGTGGACGCGGCGGCATTGAACACTTTATTGGCAATAGCGGCGGTTTCCTCGTTGGTTGGTTCTTCGGCGCATATGTTATCGGATTTATTTTGAAGAACTTTATCTCAGACACTCAAGTTAATATTCGAGCACATTTCATCATTTTCATCGCTTGTTTCTTAGGTGGTATCTGCGTTGTTTATCTTCCAGGAATTTTATGGATTGCGCGCAACACAGGATCATCATTTGTTGACGTTTATTTAGGTTCACTGGTCTTTGTCCCTGGTGATTTATTAAAAGCGATTGTGGCGATGCTTGTGACTGTCGCTGTTCGGCGCGTTTACCCGATCGCACTTAAGTAACTTTGTAGATCATGCCGTTTCATGCTGACATAAAGAAGTGGTGTGATCTCAAGCCTAATGCAAAAGCTGTTTCAATTGGTGAAGAAACATTTTCGTTTCAAACTTTAATAGCTAAGCGAAATGAATTGAATTGCCGCGTTTTCGAAACTGATGCGCGGCAATCTTCACATCAGATTAATGCTAAAGTGATTGCATTAGTCGCAGAAAATTCACTGCAGTTTATCACTCAGTTTTTATCAGCAACATATGGGCAGAATTGTTGTCTTTTACTGTCCTCAGCTCTTAAAGCATCGCAGATCAAATCAATCTGTGAACAAGTCGCCCCTGATATCATTTTCCCCCATCCGCTTTTTGGCGAATTTGAGCATAGCTACCCTGAGGTTGCTAATGCCGAAAACGCGCAATTTGATGACCATCTAATTGGGGAAAATGATGACAGTGCCAGAACGCCTTTTTTGATCGGTCTTACATCTGGCACGACATCGCAACCCAAAGCGTTCATCCGCTCGCGTTTGTCCTGGCAGTCGAGCCTTTTACGAAGTAGGGCAACCTTTCACGTTGATGAGACAACGACAACGATTTCCCCGGGACCCTTGGCACATGGTTTGTCACTATACGCTCTGGCTGAAACACTTTCCGCTGGTGCTCATTTTGTTTCGATGGAAAAGTTTGATGCGGGCGGACTTGTCAAACTCGCATTGAACCATAGTGCGAAGCGATTGGTGCTTGTGCCGACCATGTTGTCAGCATTGTGCAGATATTTGGAAACTGAAGACATCAAGCTTGATCAAATTACATCAATTGTATCCGCTGGTTCAAAGCTTGATGGCATGTTGCTTCAGCGCGCAAAACAACAGATCCCTAATGCGCAAATCTTTGAATATTATGGTGCTTCTGAGCTTGGTTTTATTACATTTGCGCTTCGTCAATCTGGTGATGAAACTGATGTTGGCAAGGCTTTTCCCGGGGTGGAACTAGCCATTACGGATGCAGATGGAAATGCACTGCCAGCCGGGCAATCTGGCAGGGTTTGCGTAAAGAGCGATTTGATCTGCGATGGTTATGTGTCTCAGCAAGACGATGTTGGCTTCACCGTTAAAGACGGTTGGGCAAGTGTTGGCGATATAGGTTCGCTTGATACCGATGGTAAATTGACTTTAGCGGGTCGTGAAGGCGACATGATTATCTCAGGGGGCAACAATATATACCCCTCCAGTATTGAGACGGTTTTAGCTGGCTTAAGTAATCTAGAAAATTGTGCTGTTTTGGGGATTAAAGATGCACATTTAGGTTCTCGTTTAATTGCGGTCGTTGCTGGTGAGAACTTAAAAGCGGAAGATTTGCATGCGCATTGTCTTAAAAATCTACCTTCATATGCTGTTCCCAAAGCATTTTATTCTGTTAAAACTTGGCCGATGACGGAAAGCGGAAAGATATCAAAAAAGATATTGTTGGATTGGGTAGCAGGCAATCATGACCAATTACGAAAACTTTAAATTCGGCGCAGAGCGTCAACCCGTCATTATTGCAGCAAAACGAACTGCGATTGGTCGCGCTGGCGGACAATTTAAAACCGTCTCAGCTGAAGATCTTTTATCCACTGTTATTAAAGATGTAATCGGAACAGTAGATATTGAAAAATCTGAAATTGATGACGTGATCATTGGAAATGCTGCCGGCGGTGGGGGCAATGTCGCGCGATTGGCAGCTTTGATAGCCGGGCTTGATCAATATGTGCCAGGTCTTACGATTGATCGCCAATGCGGCAGTGGTCTTGAAGCTATCAATATGGCCTGCCGAATGGTAACGGCTGGCGCTGGACAGACATATCTTGCTGGTGGAGTTGAAAGCGTAAGTACCGCGCCGAAACGTGCAAAACGTCTTTCCTCCGATAGCGGTGAACTTGAATTTTATGATCGAGCAAGATTTTCACCCGATCACATTGGTGATCCAGATATGGGTGTTGCTGCAGAAAATGTTGCGCAGAAGTATGAAATTACACGAGATCGGCAAGATGCTTTTGCGTTACTCAGCCATCAACGGGCAATCAGTTCACAAAAATCAGGTAAGTTCGAGCGGGAAATCGTTCCAATTATGGTCGGTGATCAGGCCATAATATTGGATGAATGTCCGCGTGAAGATACAAGCCTAGAAAAACTCTCGACTTTGGAAGCAAAGTTTGTTGAAGGCGGCAGTGTCACTGCGGGTAATTCTTGTCCGCTCAATGATGGGGCAGCTGTTGTGCTTGTCACCAGTTTAGCCAAAGCAAAGCAAATGGGTATTACAAACGCCGTTGAGTTTGTAGACGGTGCGACACGAGGCGTGGATCCAAATTATTTGGGTGTCGGGCCAATCGCATCAACCAAATATTTGCTCGCACGTCACTCAGATATCGGCGTTGATGATTTGCAGTTTATTGAATTTAATGAGGCATTCGCCTCACAAGTATTGGCATCGCTGGATGGGCTTGGCATTGCATCAGATCGTGTGAATTTGGAAGGTGGCGCCCTTGCACTTGGTCATCCTTTTGGTGCATCGGGTGCCATTTTGGTTGTGCGGTTGTTTTCCCAAATGCTCAATCAACACAATTTCAAAAGCGATGCCGTTTCGCTCGCCACATTGGGGACAGCCGGTGGCATGGGTGTCAGCACAATATTTAGATCCAAAAAGGTGAACTAGTGCAACAAGCAGAGTTTAAAAATATCGTCATTTCGGGCGCATCAAGTGGCATCGGCGCGGAACTTGCCATTCAGCTTGCAGGCGCAGGTGTTTACTTGTGTTTATTGGGGCGGGATGAGACGCGTCTTTTGGAAATCGCACAAATGTGTCAGGCCAATGGTGCAGAAACATCAACGCACATAATTGATGTGCGAAATGACCAAGAGATGAAAGATCTTTTGCTTGCGCTGGATGAGAAACATGCATTTGATCTCGTGATTGCAAGTGCAGGGGTGGGGCGCCAATATGAGGATACAGATTTCATTCGCCTAACGACCGAGATCAATGTTTTTGGTGTTTTAAATATGGTTGAACCTTTGCTGCCTAAACTCAAAGAACGTCAAAGTGGGCAGGTCGCCGTTTTAAGTTCACTTGCGGGGTTTCGCACTTTTGGCCGACCGGCTGGATATTCAGCCAGTAAGGCTTGGGTTCGTCTTTATGGTGAAGCGCTGCGGGGGCAATATGCCAAATATGGTGTTGGGGTGAGTGTCGTCTGTCCGGGTTTCGTGAAAACCCCGATGGTGCAAAATGCTCCAAAGAACATGTCGGTGATGCCGGTTGAAGAAGCAGCTGGGAAAATCATTGCAGGGTTAAAACGCAATAAAGGCCGGATCATTTTCCCATGGCATCAGGCATTTTTCATATGGTTGATATCGGTATTGCCAACCACTTGGCTTGAAAAATACTTCATCAAGAAAATGGACGAGCGTTAAACTACAGTTCGAGCAGCACTTTGCCAGAGCGGTTGGGATCATTTAGCACAGAAGCCGCTGTTTTAATCTCATCTAAAGGTAACTTCTTAAATATACGCGTTGTTATCGTACCATCTAAAATGAGCTCAGCTGTTTTATCAAACATCTCCTGCACATCCTCATAAGGCGCTTGGTGAACCCAATTGCGCAACCAATATAGTTTCAATTTTATATCAGGTCGTTGTTGGTTCAGTTTTGGGCTGATCGGAACACCAGATAACAGACCGTAATGAACAATTATGCCATTGGTCTTGAGGGAGAGCGCCAACTCTTCGGCTTTTGGGCCACCGATTGCATCAAACATCACGTCGAAATTTGTTTGAGTACCAGACGCAATAAAATCGTCTTCTCGCAGTACGCTTATTTTATCCAAGAACACATTGTTTAATTCTTCGGCTGAGCGCTCTGATCGTGCAAGCGCTGTAATTTGCGCGCCGATCTTTAAACATAACTCAATTATTATATGGCCGATTTCTGAATTTGCCGCATTGACCAAAACACGGTTTGATTGATCAATTTGGGCGATTTCATCAACCATTTTAAGTGCAGTCATTGGATTAATGTATGACATAGCAGCATCAGTTGGCGACAGGCGCTTATCCATTTTAAAACAGTTCTGCGCGCTGGCTAATTGATATTCTTGCCATGTGCCAGATTGACGAATGGGCATGACGCGTTCGCCGATTTTAAATTGTGAAACATTATCGCCCAATTGATAAACTGTTCCCACCCCTTCAAATCCGGGCAGAAATGGCAATTGTGTTCGTCCGCGATATGCGCCGCTTATCGTGATCAAGTCCGATGGATTTATCGGCGCATACTCCATTTTGATCAGAACATCTTCGGGCCCGCAAATCGGTAATTCTCTCGTTTCGATTTCAATGACATCCTCCAATTTTCCAAATTGATGAATAATTGAGCAGGTGTTTAAAATTTGCATTCGATAAACCTAATAGCTTTCACGGAGATTTTGAAAATTTCATAATCAGCTGAGAAATATAGGTTTTGGGGGTTGTAATCAATTGTTAGAAATGTAGTCTTTTCGTATGAGTAAAGATCAAGTTTTCTTTGATGAAATGTTTGCGAAGGGTGTTGACCCCCGTAATCCATATCAATCTATTCACGAGTGGGTTAGTTCTGAAGACCCAAAAGCGCTAACCAAAAAAGCTGAGGAAGCGGAGATCTTTTTCCGCCGCACAGGGATCACCTTCAATGTCTATGGAGATGATGCTGCGACCGAGCGATTAATTCCGTTTGATATCGTCCCGCGCGTCTTGGCTGCGAGAGAGTTTTCCAAACTCGCCGAAGGAATTGAGCAACGCGTTCAAGCGTTAAATGCCTTCCTTCATGACATTTACCATCGCCAGGAAATTTTAAAGGCGGGTGTTGTTCCTACAAGCCTTGTTGCGAATAACATAGCTTTTGAGCCGAAGATGATTGGTTTCACACCGCCGGGCAATATTTATACGCATATTGTCGGGGTAGACATTGTCCGCACTGGCGAAGATGATTTCTTTGTTCTTGAAGATAATGCGCGAACACCTTCTGGTGTATCTTATATGTTGGAAAATCGTGAGACGATGCTTCAGATGTTCCCGGAGCTGTTTTCATCAAACCGCGTGCGCGCGGTGAGTGATTATCCAGAACGATTGCTTAAGTCTCTTCGAGCCTCGAAACCATTGAAATGCGAAGATAAGCCAGTTGTCGCTGTGCTCACCCCGGGGATTTATAATTCAGCTTATTTTGAACATTCCTTTATTGCGGAACAAATGGGCGCTGAACTTGTTGAAGGGCATGATCTTCAGATCATTGATGGTCGCGTCGCGATGCGCACCACACAGGGTTATAAAGCCATCGATGTTTTATACCGCCGGATTGACGATGAATATTTAGATCCGTTGAATTTTAATCCAGATTCGATGTTGGGCGTGCCGGGTATATTTGATGTTTACCGTTCCGGCGGCATTACAATTGCCAATGCGCCTGGGACAGGCATTGCAGATGATAAAGCCTTGTATAGCTATATGCCGGAGATTGTGGAGTTTTATACAGGGCGCAAAGCAATCCTCAAGAACGTTGAAACGTATCGCTGTTCTGAAGCGGATTCACTGAAATACGTTTTGGAAAATCTTGAAGATTTGGTCGTCAAGGAAGTGCATGGTTCGGGCGGTTACGGCATGTTGGTTGGTCCTGCGGCGAGCAAGAAAGAGATTTCAGCATTCCGCAAAAAGCTTGAAGCAAATCCGGATAATTATATCGCGCAGCCAACACTTAGTCTGTCGACTGTGCCGATTTTGACTAAGAAAGGCTTGGCGCCACGCCATGTAGACTTACGTCCGTTTGTTTTGGTTTCGCCGAAAAAGATCGACATTGTGCCAGGTGGGTTAACCCGCGTTGCTTTGAAAAAGGGCTCGCTGGTTGTGAACTCAAGTCAGGGTGGCGGCACAAAAGACACCTGGGTTTTGAGGGATTGATCAATGAAGGCGTATCAACAAATTCAGGAGGTCAACCATGCTAGGTAAAACCGCTGGCGGTCTATTTTGGATGTTCCGATATTTAGAGCGAAGTGAAAATACCGCTCGAATTTTAGATGCTGGTTTCCGCATTGCATTGACCCGAGCTGCAACTTCAGAAGATGAATGGTCCTCTGTTCTCACAACATCGGGCATGCGAGAAACTTATCTGCTTCATTATGATAAGTTTGATGCGGATTCGGTGATAAATTTCATGTTGCGGGATAAGAAAAATCCATCAAGTGTGATTGTGGTGAGTGAGGCTGCGCGGAACAATGCACGCCTTGTACGTACTGCGCTCACTCGCGAAGTTTGGGAAGCGGTCAACGAAAACTGGATTAATTTAAATGATGCGCTCTCACGTCCTGTTCGCCAAAAAGAACTGCCTGCCGTTTTGGGTCTTATCCGGCAACAATCTGCGCTGGTTCGTGGTGCATTGCACGGTACAATGTTGCGCAATGATATTTTTGACTTTGCACGGCTTGGCACATTCTTAGAACGCGCTGATAACACTGCACGTATATTAGATGTGAAATACCATGTGTTATTGCCATCGGTGTCTCTGGTAGGGTCGTCATTGGATAACGTCCAATGGGAAACCATTTTGCGGTCAGTTTCTGCATTGAATTCATTTAAGTCGATTTCAGGTGGTGAGCTTACGCCACGCGAAATTGCAGATTTTCTTATTCTTGATAAACGCGTGCCGCGATCATTAGGCTTCTGCGTTGGAAAGATTGCCACCAATCTTGATTATCTAGCTAAAGATTATGGGCTTGAACTGCCGTGTCATACTCGGGTGGGAACGCTCAAAGGGGCGCTCGCAGAAATCACCATTGATAATATTATCGAAGATGGGCTGCACGAATTCTTGGGCGACTTCATCACAAAAATAACTGAACTTGGTCAACAGATTGAAGTTGACTACAGATTCACAAATTAGAGGGGTTGATATGCTTTTAACAATTTCTCACACAACCACTTATAAATATGATCAATCAGTTCCGTATGGTGTTCAACAGCTGCGATTAACGCCAAAACCCTATCATGGACAAAAGGTCATTCGATGGGAAACCACCGTTGAAGGTGGTCATAAAGAACTTGAATATGAGGATCATAATCTCAACAGAGTTCAACTGATCAAAGTGTTTCCACATCAAAATGAACTCATTATCCATTGCGAAGGTGAGGTTGAGACCGTTGATCGCAACGGAATTGTCGGCGAACATATTTCGCATATTCCGTTATGGCTTTATCAGCGCTCCACAAAGCTGACCAAATGTGGCTCTGGGGTGAAAAAGATCATCAAGTCTGTTGGTGATGAATATTCTGACGAATTGTCTAAGCTTCATGCTTTGTCTTCAAAAATTCGCGAAGTGGTTAGCTATAATTCTGGTGATACAATTGTAAACACCACAGCTGAACAGGCCATTGAGACGGGCGCAGGTGTATGTCAGGATCATAGCCATATATTCGTTTCAGCCGCGCGGAAAATGGGGTTTGCTGCGCGTTATGTCAGTGGTTATTTGATGATGGATGACCGCGTAGAGCAGGATGCTACCCACGCATGGGCTGAGGCCTATGTAACGGGTCTTGGCTGGGTTGGATTTGACGTTTCCAATCAGATTTCTCCAGACCACAGATATGTTCGTGTTGCCAGCGGACTTGATTATCGCGATTGTGCTCCTATAACAGGTTTGAGAATGGGATCAGGTAACGAAGATCTGATTGTTTCTTTGCAAGTTCAGCAGTAAATTGCGTACGAATCATTTGTGGGAGGGTTCATGACTTACTGTGTTGCCATGCGTTTAAACCATGGCTTGGTCTTTATGTCCGACACACGCACTAACGCTGGCGTAGACAATATCTCAATTTTTAAGAAAATGTTCACTTGGGAAGTCCCGGGGGAGCGAATGTTGACGATTATGACCGCTGGCAATTTGGCAACAACCCAAGCGGTGGTTAGCCTTCTTGAAGAACGTGCAAAAGCACCTGATGAGCGTGAGCCTTCTATTCTTGCTGCTCCGTCAATGTTTCAAGTGGCGCAATTGATTGGCGAAGTGCTGCGCGATGTTATTGCAAACCACGAGCAATCAGGTCAGGAAAGTTCGTCTGCATTTAATGCGACTATCATTTTAGGTGGCCAAATTAAGGGTGGTGGACAGAGATTATTTTTGATCTACCCTGAAGGTAATTTCATTGAAGCCTCGGAAGATACGCCATTCTTTCAGATCGGCGAGACCAAATACGGCAAGCCAATTCTAGTGCGCGCCCATGATCCTGATATGACTTTTGAAGAAGCAATTCGTTTGATGCTTGTTTCATTTGATTCAACCATCAAAGCAAATCTGTCAGTTGATTTGCCTTTGGATCTACAAACATACAAAAAAGACAGCCTAAATGTTGGTCATGTGGACAGGATTGAATTTTCCCATCCATATTATCAGCTGATCTCAAATCAGTGGGGCGAATCCTTGAAAAGCGCGCTGGACGCGCTTCCAGATTATTCCATCAAAGATCAAACATAGATATTAAACTTGGCTCTGATCTCGCTGTCGATCTGGCGATCAATTAGTGTTTTAGGCGCGTTGGCCCAGATCTCTTTTTTGCGCTTTGTTGCTTCAACCAGCGGTTCTGGTCGCCCAACTTCTTCCCATTCTTTCGGACTTAAGCGATCAGCAGTTTTTGGATAAACATATTCTGTTTGCATGAGATCTAGTGTTTGTTGGTGGCCAAGGAAATGTCCAGGCCCTTCCAAACAAACCTGCTTGATCACATCGATTGAGACTTTCTCATCGGTGACTTCGATGCCGCGCACACAGCGCAAGGCTTGCCCGAGCATATCATTGCCTAAGATGAGCGATTCCTGACAAAAGCCCAAAAGCGAAGCATGCATGCCAACCGCTTCATAAACCATGTTGAGCCCGGCCATGCCCGCAAGAGTATTTGAAATGCCTTGCTCCCAACCCGATTGCATGTTTGGCATTTTTGCATCCGCAATACCCGCCGCCGCGCCACCTGGTAGTCCATAATAGTGATGCATTTGCGCGCAAGCTGCCGTTAGCAGTGCTTGTTCACCTGAACCACCCGACATTGCGCCCGATCTTAAGTCAGACACAAAAGGCCAAGTGCCAAAAATTGCTGGGTGACCAGGTTTGAGCGCATTGACGTAAACCAATCCTGCAAGACATTCAGCAACGGCTTGCACGATTGAAGCCGCCAATGGCGCTGGCGCTGTTGCGCCGGCTTGACCCGCCGATAGCAACAAGACGGGCATCCCAGCTCGAATGGCGCTTTCCATAGCCTCGCAGCTTTCTGTTGCAAACTTCATTGGCGGTACGACAAAGCAGTTTGAATTGGAAACGAATGGACGGGCACGGAATTTATCTTCACCGCCTGCAATCATATACATCAGCTCAGCCATTTTGGGTAAGTGATGCGGCTCGCTGATGCTTGTGCCAATATGTTTGGTTGTTCCGGCGCAGCACGCATAAATGGTGTTGAGATCCATCTCCAAATTATCAAGCACATCGCGCGCTACGATGGGGCGCTGGAAGAAGTGGATATTATCCATAACCTGTACGATCTGTGCAGCTCTGTACAAATCCTCTAGATTAGAATCGCGATATGTACCTTCCTCAACTTCGGCCATCTGTACAGCAGCGCCTGCGCAGCCATAGTGTACTTTTTTGCCACTTAGTTGCATGTCAAATTGTTCGTCGCGCCCATGCAATGTAATTTCTTTACAGGCAATTGCGAGCGTATCTTCGATGACGCTTTTTGGGTAACGCAATCTGCCATCATCACCCAAAATCGCCCCAGCTTTTGTCATCAAATCGATGCCCGATTGCGGCGCATCTGCAAGACCAATCACTTCTAGAGCATCCATCGCAGCGTCATGAATTTTTTTAATGTCAGCATCGCTTAGTGGTTTATACGAACCACCTGAAAGCCCCGGGCGCACCGGGCGCATTTCTTCAGGCAAGGCAGCGGCACGCGCTGCAATACGACTTGCACGACCACCTGCACGGCCAGAAGTACGGGCGGCTCTACGAGGTGCTGTGGTTTCTGAATCAATCTCTGACATGTTCGCTATTCCAGCTTGAGTTATTGTTGTCCCTTCGTCTAAATGTGTCTGAGCAGTTTACATCCGGCTATTCATTTTGCGAATAAAAATGTCGCTAAAACGGCGCAAAATGTGATTGATGACAAGGCCGAACTATTGGTTTAAGAAAATGTCACACCCGTGTCATATGCAAATGTTCACCACGAATATTCAAATAATGCTTCCAAGAGATCGGTAATTTTATGGAAATCAGTAAACTAGATCAGGTTCTAAATGCATTAAGTGCATGTGTCATATTTATTGATCAAAATCGAAAAATAACTTTCGCAAATGAAGCCGCTCAACAACGCTTCGGTGAAGATATTGTTGATGAGAGTTTAGTTCGTATTGTGCGTAATCCAGAGTTCTTGGCCGCTATTGACCGAATAAACGCGGGCGACAACGAGGCTGAAGTTGAGCTTACAATCGGCGCCACACCATCTGCAACTTTTGAAGTGAAATTACATGCATTGGGCGAAGGACTGGCAAAAGGTGCTAAAATTGCCATTACATTTGAAGATGTATCTCAAATAAGAGACGCGCAGCTGATGCGCAGTGAATTTGTTGCAAATGTTAGTCATGAATTGCGCTCGCCACTCACGGCATTAGCAGGGTTTATTGAAACACTTCGTGGTCCAGCAAAGGATGATGGGGAAGCGCGCCAACGCTTTTTAGCATTGATGGAAAATGAAGCTGCACGGATGAAGCGGTTAATTGATGATCTATTATCTTTGTCCAAGTTGCAGGGTAAAGAGAGAATCAGACCCTCTGGTGAAGTTGATGTGGTCCAACTTTTAGATCATGTGATTGCCACACTCTTGCCTGTGGCAGAAAAAGAGCGAAAAACCATTCAAGTTGCTAATAATTGCAAAGATACGCTTATTGTCGGCGATCATGATGAGCTTATCCAAGTGTTTCACAATATCGTAGAGAATGCGGTGAAGTATGGTGCGCTGGATAGTGTGGTAGATGTGAGCATCGATTTATCGCAAAATATTGGTGCTGTGGATGGCCCTGCGGTGGTCATTTCTGTTAGCGATGAGGGGCAGGGTATTCAAGCTGAAGACATTCCGCGGCTAACCGAGCGTTTTTATCGCGCCGATAAGAGTAGATCGCGTATAAAAGGTGGAACGGGGCTTGGACTTGCCATTGTTAAACACATTCTTAATCGTCACAGAGGCCGATTAGAAATTGACAGTAAGTTGGGCGAGGGGTCCACATTTCAAATTATTCTGCCAACTGGTCGAAAAATAGCTAGATAAATCCAGTTTTTATCCACTGTCATAAAACTGTAACATAACTGTCATAAAGGTGTTGCCAAGCGTCGATAGATAGATGCGCATCCGCTCGATATGAATAGAAAAAGCGGGCTCATATTTTTCTGACAGGAGATAAAAATGTCAAAATTTAACAAAGTCGTTGCTGCTTTTGCTGCCAGTGCTTGTGCAATTGCAATCAGCACTTCTGCTGCATCTGCTCGTGATGAAATCCGCATCGTTGGTTCATCAACAGTATTCCCATTCTCAACGACTGTTGCTGAGCG
>JAHDEP010000044.1 GCA_020628775.1 Rhizobiaceae bacterium
TTTTAGAACGCGTTTGACCTCATCCGATGTCATAGAGGAGAGCCCATCCCCACCTTTTGCGATTATCAGATTTGTCTCAGGCTTCGTAAGGTCTAGTGTTGATTGAAACCCAATTAACCGCTCATCCTCTCCTGAGAAGTTCGAACGACGAATTGTGGTCAGAATATTTGCATGGGGTTTAAATATCAGCTTATCCATCAAGTAAGCTGCAACTTTGCCAGCCTGATGATTATCAATTCCAACATAGGCCAAACGTTTGCTTTTAGGTTGGTCGGTTACAAAAGTGAGAACCGGGATATCATTATCGCAAATATCATCGATTAATGCGCAAACATTATCCCGCGATTGCGCCGCAATAATCACACCTTGCGAACCGCGTTTTTTAATCGAGTTCAACAGTTGCAATATCTCTTGCTCGTCAAATTTCGGCTTCATATGAAATCTGGGACGAAAGACCGCCGGGCTTAAACCCGTGATAACGCTATTGCAGGCTGATTGTACTTCGCGCGAAAATCTTTTGGGAGCCTCAATGATGAAATCAATGAATAATCTGCGACCTTTGGAAGATAGTTGTGCTTCTTGATCCTCAAGCTCTTTGATTGCCGCGTCAACGCGACGGCGTGTTTGTGGGCTCACATTCGCACGGTTATTGATCACGCGATCAATCGTTGCGGTGCTTAGTCCTGCTTGGAGTGCAAGTTCTTTTATCGAAAATCTATGAGTCATTGATGTGTTTTTGATGTATTTTACATCTTTAGGCAAGCTTGGTTTCTGATATTCTTTTCACATATTGGAGGAATCAAACATGGCAAACTACGCATTATCTCAGACATCAGGCTACTTCTTGCCTAACGATTGCAAGCTCGCTGACCTTGAAACGCTTACTGCATTAAGCCTTGATATCGGCGATCTAACATTCGCAACAGATGTTCAAAAAAACATTCCCATTTATGACATGAACACCTTGCGTGATCGATTGCGCATGCCTTCAGCCCGCAGAGCATTAATGGCAGAATGGGCTTATATTTTCAGCGACAGCGCCGGCGTTATTGTTCTTAAAAACGCCTATGAGGACACAACCTGTATTGACGAAGCATCCAAGATTTTCCAGCAAATCATTATAGATGAAAAGCAGACCAATGGTGAAGGTGCGGACCACTTCGCAGCTGCTGGCAATAACGATCGGATCTGGAACTCACTGCAAAAACTATGCGAACGTTCACCAAGCGTATTTGCTAAATATTTCGCAAACCCAGCGATAGATACCGCATGTGAAGCCTGGCTTGGGCCAAATTACCAGATGACGGCGCAAGTTAATCTTGTGCGTCCAGGCGGCAAAGCACAAACCTGCCACCGAGATTATCATCTAGGATTTCAAACTGAAGAAATGTGCGCGCGTTATCCAGTGCAGGTGCATTTGTTATCCCCGCTGATGACATTACAAGGTGGTATCGCGCATTGTGATATGTCTGTTGAAAGTGGTCCAACAAAACTGCTGCCATTCTCGCAAAAATATGCGGCGGGATATGCTGCCTATCGTAGAGCTGACTTCCAGCAGCATTTTGAAGATAATTATGTGCAGCTGCCGCTCAACAAAGGTGATGCCCTGTTCTTTAATCCAGCGCTTTATCATGCAGCTGGAGAGAATACGAGCCCGGACGTCGAACGCTTGGTCAACTTGATGCAAATCGGCAGCGCAATGGGGCGCACGCTTGAAAATATCGATCGCATTGGTATGAGCAAACTGCTTTATCCAGCGCTGAAAGAGCTTATTGCGAGCGAAAATCTATCCCCAGCCGAGATTAATGCTGCTGTATCAGTATGTGCTGAAGGATACCCCTTCCCGACAAACCTTGATACTGATCCTCCTGTTGGCGGCTTAGCGCCAGAAAGCCAGAAAGAGATTTTCCTCAAAGCGCTCAGCGAAAAATGGTCGGACATCAACTTTTATCGTGCACTGGATGCGCAAGCAAAAAAACAAACAGCATAATCTGATTTCCTACACAGATTGCAAGAAACGGGCTGTAAGGTCATTAAATATTTGTCATTGTCACCGTCTGAGAAAGGCGGTGATATATGAATGAACCTACAGATATCCAGTGGAATGCAATCTGTGAATCAGATGAGAATTTTGACGGCGTATTTTTCTATGCCGTTAAAACAACCGGGGTCTACTGTAAGCCCAGTTGTAAATCTCGGACACCGCTTCGCAAAAATGCGATAATCTATGAAAATCAAAAACAAGCAGAACTTTCCGGTTTTCGCGCCTGTTTGAGGTGCAAACCAGCCTAAATCCCCCGAATTGAAGTCATAAATTTATCCAAAATGCCTCTATACATATTGGCGTGATTATTTTCCTTTTAGAATATTGACCATATAGTCAAAAAATGCGTAGTCTATAAAAATAGCAAGCGTTTGATTTGCCTATTTCGAAGTCATTGTGATGTTTAAGGGGATTAATTCATGACAGCACCCGGCGAAAACCTAAAGATTAATGGCGATCGTTTGTGGGATAGCCTCATGGATATGGCCAAAATTGGTCCTGGAATTGCTGGTGGTAACAACCGCCAAACACTCACCGATGAGGATGCTGAAGGTCGCGCGCTTTTCCAATCTTGGTGCGAAGCTGCTGGTATGACCATGGGCGTTGATACAATGGGCAACATGTTCGCAACGCGCGAAGGCACAGATCCAGATGCCCTACCCGTTTATGTCGGTTCGCACTTAGATACGCAGCCCACTGGTGGTAAATATGATGGCGTTTTAGGTGTGCTCGCAGGCCTTGAGCTTATTCGCTCGATGAATGATCTTGATCTCAAAACCAAGCACCCAATTGTTGTCACGAACTGGACCAATGAAGAAGGTACGCGCTTTGCACCTGCCATGTTGGCCTCAGGGGTCTTTGCAAACATGCACACCCAAGACTGGGCCTATGATCGTGAAGATGCTGAAGGTAAAAAGTTTGGCGATGAACTTAAACGCATTGGTTGGGTTGGCGATGAAGAAGTTGGCGCCCGCAAAATGCATGCTTTCTTTGAACTTCACATCGAGCAAGGTCCGATCCTTGAAGCAGAAGATAAAGATATCGGTGTTGTCACCCATGGTCAGGGTCTATCTTGGACACAAGTGACGATCACAGGTAAAGAAAGCCATACAGGTTCCACACCTATGCCAATGCGCAAAAATGCTGGTCTCGCAATGTCAAAAGTATTGCAATTGGTTGATGAGATTGCCTGGAGCCATAAACCCGATGCTGTGGGTGCTGCCGGTCATATTGATGTGTTCCCGAATTCAAGAAACGTTATTCCTGGTAAAGTCGTCTTCACAGTTGATTTCCGTTCTCCAAACTTAGCGGTGATCGAAGATATGGAAAATCGCCTTAAAACAGGCGCAAAAGAAATTTGCGATGAAATGGGCATGCAAGTTGAATTTGAGAAAGTCGGTGGATTTGATCCGGTTGAATTTGACGAAGCATGTGTCACAGCTGTTCGAAATGCCGCAGAGCGTTTGGGTTATAGCCACAGAAACCTCATTTCAGGTGCTGGGCATGATGCATGCTGGATTAATCGCGTTGCGCCAACGGCTATGGTAATGTGCCCATGTGTGGATGGTTTGTCACACAATGAGGCAGAAGAGATTTCAAAAGAATGGGCAACAGCGGGCGCAGATGTTCTCCTGCATGCTGTTCTTGAGACTGCGGAGATCGTGGGATAACGCAGGCGAAAAAATCCGAAATCGTCGGGAAATTATAACAAGGGAAAGTTCATGACAAAAGTTATCAAAGGTGGAACAGTTGTAACGGCTGATAGAACTTGGAAAGCTGATGTTTTAATCGAAGGCGAAACAATCAAGCAGATTGGTGAAGATCTCAAAGGAGATGAAACCATTGATGCTGAAGGCGCTTATGTCATCCCAGGTGGCATTGATCCTCATACGCATCTTGAAATGCCGTTTATGGGCACAACAGCCGCGGAAACCTTTGAAAGTGGCACTTGGGCTGCAGCTGCCGGCGGTACCACAATGTTGATTGACTTCTGTCTCCCAGGCGAAGATGGCAGCATTAAAAACGCCATCAACGAGTGGCACCGTAAATCATCCCATCAGATTTGCTCAGATATCGGTTATCACATGGCGATCACCGGTTGGAATGAAAACATCTTTGAAGAAATGAAAGACGCTGTTGATATGGGCGTAAATTCATTCAAGCACTTCATGGCGTATAAAGGCGCTTTGATGGTGGAAGATGATGAGATGTTTGCAAGCTTCCGTCGTTGTGCTGAACTGGGCGCATTGCCAATGGTGCATGCTGAAAATGGCGATCTGATCGACATCATGCAAAAGCAGTTTATTGCAGAAGGTAAAACCGGCCCTGAATTTCATGCATATTCTCGCCCGCCTGAAGTTGAAGGTGAAGCCGCGAACCGAGCGATTACCATCGCTGATGCCGCGGGTGTTCCATTATACATCGTGCACGTATCTTGTGAGCAGGCACATGAAGCCATTCGTCGTGGACGCCAAAAAGGTATGCGTGTTTATGGCGAACCACTTATCCAATTCCTTACTCTTGATGAGAGTGAGTATTTTCACAAAGATTGGGACCATGCAGCTCGCCGCGTGATGTCTCCTCCCTTTCGTAGCAAGGACCACCAACAAAGCCTGTGGGCTGGACTACAGTCAGGCTCTCTCCAGGTTGTTGCGACGGATCACGCGGCTTTTAACACTGAGCAGAAACGCGCTGGACGTGATAATTTCTGTCTCATTCCGAACGGTTCAAACGGTTTAGAAGAACGTTTGGCCGTTTTATGGACCGAAGGTGTTGAAACAGGTCGTCTTACAATGAATGAGTTTGTTGCAGTTACTTCAACAAACATCGCCAAGATATTGAATATATTCCCTAAAAAGGGAGCGCTAGTTGAAGGTGCGGATGCTGATATTGTGGTTTGGGACCCGACGATTACCAAAACCATTTCACCGACCAATCATCATTCTGTGTTGGATTATAACGTATTTGAAGGGTTTAATGTTACAGCTCAATCTCGTTACACACTCTCCCGAGGTGACGTGATTTGGGCTTGGGGGCAAAATAGCCAACCGCAACCTGGTCGTGGCCGATTTGTTCCCCGCCCTGCTTTCCCATCCGCGCACAAAGCATTGAGTAAGTGGAAAGCATTAAACACGCCTCGACAGATCCAACGAGACCCACTTAATATCCCAGCAGGCATCTAATCTAAAGCGCGCGATTCGACTTGTTTTAATCGCGCGCACAAAATGAAAGAGACATAATATAAAATGTCCGAAAACAGTGTTATTCATGCTGAAAAGCTGAATTTGGTATTCCAAACCAATGACGGTTCTGTGCATGCCCTTAAAGACATCGATCTGACGATCAACAAAGGAGATTTTGTCTCTTTTATTGGACCCTCAGGATGCGGAAAAACCACCTTTTTACGTGTTATAGCTGATTTGGAGCAGCCAACAGGCGGGACAATCACCGTTAATGGCATGACACCACAGCAAGCCCGCGAGGCGCGTGCATATGGCTATGTCTTCCAAGCTTCTGGTCTATATCCTTGGCGCACGATTGCGGGGAATATCAAACTGCCGCTTGAAATTATGGGATACAGCAAAGAAGAGCAGGATAAGCGCGTAGAACAGGTTCTAGAACTCGTTGAGCTTGGTAGCTTTGGTAAGAAATATCCGTGGCAATTATCTGGTGGCATGCAGCAACGCGCAAGTATCGCACGCGCATTATCTTTTGATGCTGATATTTTGCTCATGGATGAGCCATTTGGCGCGCTTGATGAGATCGTCCGTGATCACTTAAATGAGCAGCTATTAGCGCTTTGGGCACGCACTGAGAAAACCATCGGATTTGTTACGCACTCGATCCCTGAAGCGGTTTATCTATCAACAAAGATCGTTGTAATGAGCCCTCGCCCTGGGCGCATTGCCGATGTGATTGAAAGCCCGTTACCAAAAGAACGTCCGCTTGAAATTAGAGATTCAAAAGAATTTTTGGAAGTCGCCGCTAGAGTGCGCGATGGATTACGTGCTGGACATCTGGACGATTGATGATGAAGAACCTGATCGCCGTCCTAACAGTTGTCTTTGCCATTATCGTAATTTGGTATGGCGCAGCGTTCATGATGAATAAGCAATGGACGCTGGATCAAGCTGAGCGCGCTGGCACAACGGTTACAACATCTGAAGTGTTTAAAGACACAATGGCGCAAGAGCGGCCTCAACTCCCTGCCCCGCATCAAGTTATCTCTGAGATCTGGAAAACGACAGTTGAGAAAAAGATCACTTCCAAACGCTCATTGATCTACCATGCTGGGATCACGCTATCCTCAACATCGCTTGGGTTTTTGATGGGTTCGCTCTTGGGCATAACGCTGGCGATTAGCATTGTGCATTCCCGTGCAATGGATCTTTCTGTCATGCCATGGATCATCGCAAGTCAAACTATACCGATTTTGGCCGTGGCGCCGATGATTATCGTAGTGCTCAATGCTGTGGGTATTTCAGGTTTGGTGCCAAAAGCGATGATCTCAATGTATCTCTCGTTCTTCCCGGTCGCAGTTGGCATGGTCAAAGGCCTGCGTGCACCTGATACAATGCAGCTGGATCTGATGAAAACTTATCGCGCCAGTGCTTGGCAGACGCTTATTAAGCTGCGTCTTCCTTCTTCCATGCCATATCTTTTCACATCGCTGAAAATCGCTATGGCTGCATCACTGGTAGGCGCTATTATTGGTGAGTTGCCGACAGGTGCCGTGGCAGGACTTGGTGCAAGATTACTCGCAGGCAGCTATTATGGGCAAACCATCCAAATATGGTCTGCGCTCATCTCAGCCGCAGTGCTCGCAGCTGTATTGGTCATGCTGATTGGCGTGCTTCAAAACATAACCCTTAAACGAATGGGGATGTTGCGATGATTTGGGCAATTGCTGCAATTTTGTTTTGGGTTGGCGCGTGGGCGTTAAATGTCTATTTGTCTCGCGGCAAACTCACCAAGCGCAATAAGTTTTTAATCCCTCTGCTATTTGGCGTAACGATCCTAGTTTTGTGGGAAGGTCTCGTTACTGGTTTAAATGTATCTCCTATTATCTTGCCGCCACCTTCTGCTGTTGCTGCAAAGTTTGCATCCAGCATCCCAATTTTATGGCAGGATTTCGTACAGACATTTGTTAAAGGTGCTCTGTCCGGATACATCATCGGCTGCGGCTCAGCATTTATCTTGGCAATCCTGATTGACCGATCACCGTTTCTTCAACGAGGGTTATTGCCTGTGGGTAATTTTGTGGCCGCGCTTCCCGTCATCGGTATCGCACCGATTTTGGTTATGTGGTTTGGTTTTGACTGGCAGTCAAAAGCAGCCGTTGTGGTGGTGATGGTGTTCTTCCCGATGCTGGTCAACACCGTGCAAGGATTAACCCAAAGCGATCACATGCAGCGCGATTTGATGAAAACCTATTCAGCAAATTATTGGCAAAGTCTGCTCAAACTAAGACTGCCTGCTGCTATGCCGTTCATATTCAACGGCTTAAAAATTTCGACAACGCTTGCATTGATCGGTGCAATTGTCGCAGAATTCTTTGGCTCACCGATCAAAGGTATGGGCTTTAGAATTACTACAGAAGTGGGTCGTTTGGCCCTTGATATGGTATGGGCGGAGATCGTGGTAGCCGCCCTTGCTGGATCTGCTTTTTACGGCATAATGGCCTTAATAGAAAAGATCGTAACATTTTGGCATCCATCCCAACGATAAGAAATGAGAAGATGGAACCGGAAAATATAAACAAGAAACTGGATGGAGTGAACAGATGAAACATCTAATCAAAACTACGCTTGCAGCAGCGCTCGCACTTGGAGTTACAAGTGCATATGCTGCAGATAAAGTTGCTTTGCAGCTTAAATGGGTGACCCAAGCACAATTTGCTGGCTATTATGTAGCAGCTGAAAAAGGCTTTTATGCTGACGAAAACTTGGAAGTCGAAATCAAACCAGGTGGTCCGGATATTGCGCCTGCGCAAGTCATTGCCGGTGGCGGTGCGGACGTTGTTCTAGACTGGATGCCTTCAGCACTTGCATCACGTGAAAAGGGCTTGGGTTTGGTCAATATCGCTCAGCCATTTAAATCTTCAGGTATGATGCTGACTTGCCGTAAAGATTCAGGCATCACCTCACCTGCAGACTTTAAAGGCAAAACACTTGGTGTATGGTTCTTCGGTAACGAATATCCATTCCTATCTTGGATGAGCAAGCTTGGCATTGCTACAGATGGTTCTGAAGGTGGTGTAACTGTTCTTAAGCAAGGCTTTAACGTGGATCCAATCCTCAACAAGCAAGCTGATTGCGTATCAACAATGACATATAACGAATACTGGCAGATTATCGATGCTGGTTTGTCAGCTGACGATTTGGTTGTCTTCAAATATGAAGATCAAGGTGTTGCGACACTTGAAGATGGTATCTATGTCCTTGAAGAGAACCTAAAAGACGAAGCGTTTAAAGACAAAATGGTTCGTTTCGTTCGCGCTTCAATGAAGGGCTGGAAATACGCTGAAGAAAACCCAGATGAAGCCGCTGAAATCGTTCTTGATAACGATGCATCAGGTGCACAAACTGAAAAACACCAGAAGCGTATGATGGGTGAAATTGCAAAACTAACTGCAGGTTCAAACGGCGCTCTCGACGCAGCTGATTATCAGCGTACAGTTGATACTCTGCTTGGTGGCGGTTCAGATCCTGTTATCAGCAAAGCACCAGAAGGTGCTTGGACTTCAGAGATCACAGATTTGGCTCTGAACTAAGTTTCAGCAATTTAAACGAAGATAATGAAGCGCCTCAAGTGATTGGGGCGCTTTTTTTATTCAGCCGCTTGTAGCGCTCTTTTCACCGGGATCAGCGACAAGATAATATCCAATACGCGAACCAATGCTGCACGAATGGGTTTCTCTAAGGTTACATGAACCAAATATGCCAAGCCGATAAAGAATAGTGTCAACGTTGAGGCGATCAGCAATGGATCAAATCCAATTTCACTGGTTAGACGCAAGACTGCATAGCCTGCTTCTTGATGCAATAAATATAGCGGATATGAGATTGCACCAAATGCCAATGCGATTGATTTCTTTACAGGCACATCCTTTAAATAAACCCCAAGGAACACAATTGCTATACACATGAAAGAGCAAAATGTTGTTGTTAAAAGATTAGGTTCTGCAAAAAAATCCGGATATTCGCTGCGTGTGGCAAGGTCTTGAATACCAAAACTCAGCGAAAACACAGAATACAGCATCAGTACGATATGTGTCAGCGTCCATTGTTGACGGCGAGCATGCCAGATTACCATTCCGGCAACGAATGCGCCTGAGTAATAAGTAAGAAACACCATCTCAAGGACCGAACTTTCTAAAACCAAAATATTTAAAAATGAGATTGCCAACCAAATGCTGCAAACGGATAAAAGGTTGCGATGAAACATACCAAAGCCAATAAGCACAAACACCCAAGCATAAAACACAAACTCTAAGACCAGTGTCCAATAAACCCCATCAACAAATGGCTGACCGAGAATTTGTGGCAATAGGATCAAGTTAGCTGCCCAGGTGGCAATCGATAGCGTATCAGGTAAACCGAATACCATTAAGGCAATCGCACTAATCGTCATACAGGCCCAGAACGCAGGCATAAGCCGCGAAATTCGATTTGCCATAAATTGCGGTGCATCTTTCCAACCGTTCGAATTGGCGCTCACATGCGAAATAACAAACCCTGAAAGTATGAAAAACAAAGGCACGCCCAAAAAGCCATATTTAAAGAATACAGAGACTATAGAAATATCGCTGACACCGTAACCAGTAACTCCAGTTGCGGGCCCGATATAGCCGTAATGCGTGATAACCACCCAAAGGGCAGCCAAGAAACGCAGCATGTCAAGATTAGCGAAATATTCTCGTTTACTTCTCATAAAGTATGAAGTGTCTCAAAATAGGTATGTTTTCAAGGAATTGTTGTATTAGGCGTTAACGTAACCTTTCATAAATAGATAAAAGTTTACCGATTTTTCCTTTAATCGCAGATAGTTACATAGATCCGCATTTCCAAACATTAGTTGATTTTTGATCAAACTATCGTCGTAGTTTTGCCCCGCACCCAACATAATATCTCGTCATCTTAGTCTCGTTCGCAACACAAACACGCAGCGTTTATTCGCTGAAAGTTGAGGACATAAACGGCGCGAAAGTTTGCCACAAACAAAGGCTCATTAGCTTTGCGTCATATATAAAAAAGGAGATTTATGATGAAAAAGATTCTAGCGATTACAACTGTATCATTGATGGCAATTAGCACAGCACATGCTGCTGAGTTTGCTGATCTGGACATCAATAAGGATGGGGTTTTGACATTTGAAGAGGTCAACAGTGTCATGGCAGACGTGACGGAAGAAGTCTTCAACAACATTGATCTCAACCAAAATGGTGCATTGGATCAAGACGAGTTCGCAGCAGCTGAACTCTAAAATCTAACGACCGCACTAAATTATACAACAAGCATCCCTAGCCGAGATTGGGCGATCTTTTGATCGCTCAATTTCTTTTTGTCTGGGGGCGTTATTCTTTTACGAGTATTTGCTCGATCTGCATACCGTCATATGCCGGCTGCATATTTTCAGGTGTATATTTCATAACCGCATCATAATCGAGCGGGGTATGCATATGTGTCGTGATCGCTTGTTTAGCACCCAGTTTTTCAACCCATTCAATCGCCTGATCAAGTGAGAAATGACTAATATGTGGTTTCATCAGAGTTGCATCAATAATCAGCGTATCAAGGCCCTGCAATTTCGCAACGCTTTCGCTTGGAAACTCATTCACATCACTGCAATAGGCAAAATTGCCAATACGAAGCCCAAGCGAACGAATGCTTCCGTGAATTTGATCAATCAGATCAATCTCAATCGTGCCACCCTCGCCTGATATACAAAGCTTCTTATTTAGATCTGAAATGAGATTTGTTTGTACAATTGGCGGATAGGCACTGTTTTTGGGTGATGCGATCACATAACCAAAACAAGTTTGAAGATGCTGTAATGTCGGCGCATCTAGATAGATATCAATCTTCTTGCGACCATCTAAAGCAAACGTTCTTAAATCATCTATCCCGTGAATATGATCGGCGTGTGAATGCGTATAGACCACACCATCAATATTCGAAACTTTCGCTGAGATCATTTGCTCTCTAAAATCAGGGCCAGTGTCGACGACTACAGTGGTTTTTCCGCCATTTTGCGCATATTGCTCAATAAGTAAGCTCGCACGCCGACGCCGGTTTTTAGGGTTTTTAGGGTCACACGCACCCCAATCTCCTGTTGGGCGCGGAACGCCAGGTGAAGATGAACACCCCAATACAGTAAATACCTGTTTTGTGGGTTTGCTCTCCATTAAAACACCATCTTTTTAAACAAATCACGGCAATTTTGCGTGGTCTGATCCCAAAGTGCGTCTTCGTCTAAACCAAGCGTTTCTGCAAGCACGCGCGCTGTATGAACCGTATATGATGGTTCATTGCGCTTGCCACGAAACGGCATTGGCGCAAGATATGGCGCATCTGTTTCAACCAGCAACCGATCCTGAGGAACCGATTTTGCAATGGCGCGCAATTCATCTGATTTCTTGAACGTTAGGATACCTGAGAAAGAAACATAGCCGCCAAGCTCAACCCCTTTTTTGGCAAGTTCCGCACCTGAAGAAAAACAATGCAGAATAAACGGAAATGAGCCTTTAGCGCTTTCATCTTCCAAAATCGCAATCATATGTTCATCGGCACTGCGCGAATGAACAACAAGCGGTAATCCCGTTTCACGCGCTGCCCAAATATGGTTGCGCATAACCTTTTCCTGCACTTCAGGAGGGGCATTATCATAGTAATAATCTAAACCCGCCTCACCGATCGCAACGCATTTTGGATGTTGAGATAGTTCAAGCAGTCTTTCGTAAGGGATATCAGGCTCTTCGCCAGCATTTAACGGATGCGTGCCCACTGAACAAAAGACATTCTCATACTTTTCAGCAACAGCTTTCACTTGATCAAACTTATTGATGCGGGTGCAGATCGTCACCATTTTACCCACGCCCGCTTCTTCAGCGCGCGCGATTAATTCATCGCGATCTTCATCAAATTGTTCAAAATCAAGATGACAATGGCTGTCGATTAAAAGACGTTCAGCGGACATTTTTATTCGCTTTTTTCCGTTTCAACATAACGTGGGAAAACGCCAGAAGGTTTAGGTAAATCTGTCCCAGCTACAAGTCGACCCGCCTCACCCAATTGTGCAAAGGAACGTTCATCTTCACCCACTGCCAATAGATCGAGCAATTTGCCAGATGATGTTGGCATGACAGCTTGAGATAAGATCGCAACCTGGCGAATAATCTCTGCGGTTAGATAAAGCACTGTGTTCATTCGTGCAGGATCTGTCTTCTTAAGCGCCCATGGCTCTTGTGACGCGAAATAACGATTTGTCTCAGATACACATGCAAACACCGAACCCACATATTGGTGCACGGCTTGTGTTTCCATGGCTTTTCGCGACACTTCCAAAAGACCATCTACTTGCGAAAGGATCTCTTTATCTTCATCGGATAATTCACCACACACCGGAACTTTTGCTTCGCAGTTTTTACCGATCATTGATAGCGAGCGCTGTGCAAGGTTACCAAGATCATTGGCAAGATCTGAATTAATGCGGTTCACAATAGCCTCGTGGCTATAACTTCCGTCATTGCCAAAAGGTACTTCGCGCATAAAGAAATATCGAGTTTGATCAAGACCATAATCTTCAACCAAGGATGTTGGATCAACCACATTCCCGGTTGATTTTGACATTTTCTCGCCTTTGTTAAACAAGAACCCATGTGCGAAGATTCGCTTCGGTAATTCAATCCCTGCAGACATTAGGAATGCTGGCCAGTAAATCGCGTGAAAACGGATGATGTCTTTACCGATGATATGAGCAGCTGCAGGCCAAAAGCCCCATTTATCATCATCCTCGTTTGGAAAGCCAAGACCGGTGATGTAGTTCGTTAGTGCATCAACCCAAACATACATAACGTGCTTATCATTTCCTGGAACTGGAACACCCCAATCAAATGTTGTGCGAGAAATGGATAGATCACGTAAGCCAGATTTAACAAATGAAATGACTTCGTTGCGACGAGAATTCGGACCAATAAAATCAGGATGATCTTCGTAATATTTCAGCAAAATGTCTTCGTATTTAGATAGACGGAAGAAATAACTTTCTTCTTCGACCCATTCGACAACAGTGCCTTGCGGACCATAGCGATTACCATCTTCACGAACTTCCGTTTCATCTTCTTGATAATAAGCTTCATCGCGCACAGAATACCAACCGGAATAGCTGTCGAGATAAATATCGCCATTGGCTTCCATACGACGCCAAATCTCTTGGCTGGCTTTATAATGGCGCTCTTCGCTTGTCTGAATAAAGTCGTCATTTGAGGCATCTAAAACCTCAGCCATTTTTTCAAATTCAGCAGAGTTTTTCGCTGCAAGTTCTGCAGCTGTAATGCCGAGCTTTTCAGCTGTTTGCAGCATCTTTTGACCGTGCACATCCGTACCCGTTAAAAAATACACATCTTTGCCATCTAAACGCTGAAAGCGTGCCATGACATCTGTTGCAATCAACTCATAGGCATGACCAATATGTGGCGCGCCATTGGGATAAGAAATTGCTGTCGTGATGTAGTAGCGATTTGTGTTGGTCATTTTTGTTCAATCTGAAGTTCAAAAGTTCTTGAATGTTATTAAAGGCTGTTTAAGTCAAAACTCTTGCTATGGCTATGCCTGACAACAACCTTTTTGTAAACTTATTGCACCGCATCCATCATTGAAAACAGGCTAAGAAGCGTCTGTTTTCTATCAAGATTATAAGTATCGGATTCAAGCTTGTGCTGTGTGAGTTTGTCCGACAATTCTGCCAGCTTTGAGGCTTTTTGGCTTTGGCCGTTATGAGCGGCTTGTTTTGCCAAATTCATCACATGACTGATCATATGTTCAACGAAGAAGTTATAGCTTACGTCCTGATCACGCGATGCAAGGCTTTCACATAGTTTGTGCGTTGTCTTGCGATCAACGGTGCTATTAGGCGCGATGATCTCGTTAAATGTCTGAATGAGTTCTGCACCACCATAATTTAATACCGTTAAAGCCCGCGAGACTGAACCGTCTGATAGATGCAGTAATTGTTTGATATTGTCCTGATCAAGATCACGCAACGCATCAAGATGCGTTAAAGCCTTCTCAAGCGGTTCGTCATCGAGCGGTTTAAGCCGGATGGATAAACATCTTGACCGAATGGTGGGCAGCAAGCGCCCCGGCGAATGTGATAGTACTAAAAACAACGCTCTTTTGGGCGGTTCTTCTAATATTTTCAAAATCGCATTGGCTGCTGATCGGTTTAAATCGTCTGCAACATCGATAATTGCAATGCGCCAATTGTTTGAACCAGATGTTTGCGAGAAAAAGCGTCCGGTTTTTCGAATGTCATCAACGGTGATCGCAGATTTAACTTTGCCAGTTTTAGGATCTGTTTCGCATTTAATATGCATCAAGTTATGAGACGCACCGCCGGCTATCTGTTTATAAACCGGACTGTCTTCATCGGGATCAGCCAGGCTATCCGGCGCTTGATCATATTCAGGATTGCTAAGAACATGGTTGGCAAACTTGAACGCAAGCGTTGCTTTACCGATGCCTTGCGGTCCTTCTAGCAAAATTGCGTGATGAACTTTCCCGGTTTTATAAGCACTAGCGAGAAAACTCTCGCTCGCACTATGACCAAAAAGCTTGGTATTTTCTTTCGGTGGTATAGCGCCATCAATGACATCGCTCATGCGGAATTGCTCTTACCCTGCGCCGATTTTTTAGTGTTTCGTTTTTTCTGCGATGGTAACAACGGCAACACCATTTCAATGGCTTTAAACACATTGTCCGCGATATCATCAATATCACCAAGACCATCGACAACAGTGCAGCGGATCGGCTCTTCTTTGGCAAGATCTAAAAATGCATTGCGACGCAATTCATGCGTTGCTAGCTCTTCTTTTTCATACCGATCAAGCTCTTTGCCTGCACTTCGATCCGTCGCACGTGCCATGCCTATTTTAGCCGGCACATCAATGATAATGGTCAAATCAGGCACCATGCCGTTGACTGCAACGCGTTCGAGGTTCTTAAGCAATGTCGCTTCGATATTACCGGTTACGCCCTGATAAATGCGCGTTGAATCTGCAAACCGATCACATAATACGATTTTTCCAGCTTTAACCGCTGGACGAATAACTTCCTCAACATGGTCGCTGCGCGCAGATGCGAACAAAAATGCTTCCATGCGTACGCCAAATTCTTCCGCAGCGCCGGACAATAAAACATGTCTGGTTGCTTCGGCACCTACAGAACCACCAGGTTCGCGTGTGACAACAACTTCGTAGCCAAGTTTTTCTAACGTCGCTGCAATAAGTTTTATCTGGGTTGATTTACCGGCACCTTCACCACCTTCAAAAGTAATAAAGCGACCTTTATACATCTTCAATTATACCGCCTGGAACTTAGATTGCGACTGAACTGACTTAATCAGACTCACGTTAAAAACTCTCGTCAAGTTATAGGAAATAAACAAAAAATAGAACCGGAAAAATGTAATCGGAGTTTTGCCTTAATTGATCAAACTACAGCCAGAATAAAAGCATCTCTTTAAACGCATCCCACGCCTGGCGGTGAAGTGGCCCAGGTTCGACAGAAGCTGCTGCATAAAGAGGTGCAGTTCGGCTTAAAGTTTCACCAACCCAAATGCGAATTTCGGCAACTTCATCACCTTCCTGAACAGGTGCAGGAATTGGCCAGTTATAAGCAATTCGAGCTTTTAGACGCTCGGTATTGCCCACACCAAGCAAGATATCGACATCACCTTTGGTAACTAAATCAACAGCGCCACCTAAGCCACCATAGACCGGCGCTTGGCCAACAGTTTCACCATCTTCAAAGATCAGCTTTGGTTGGAAGTTTCGTAATCCCCATTCTAAGATCTTCTTAGTCTCAGATATTCTTTGCTTTTGATCCTTCATTCCACTCATGGCAAGGAACAGCCGCTGACCATTCTGCTCAATTGAGGATACAATTCCGTAGCCTGAGGCTTCAGTGAAACCTGTTTTTAGCCCATCAACGCCAATTCCGGCGTTTAAAAGTGGTGCGCGATTAAGCTGGCGAATACCATTCCAGGTAAATTCGGTTTCCGCATAATATTTGTAAAATTCAGGATATGTGTTGAATATGTGCTGCGCTAAATGCACAAGCTCTTTCATTGTCACCTTCGCATCTGGGTGCGGCAAACCAGTGGGATTGGCAAAGATAGATTTTGAAAGCCCTATAGCGCGCGCGCGTTCCGTCATGCGCTGGGCAAACTTTTCCTCACTACCTTCCATACCTTCAGCAAGAATGATGCAGGAATCATTTCCCGATTGAACAATTGCACCACGGATGAGATCTTCCACACGAATATCAGACCCAAGGCTGGCAAACATTGTCGACGTGCGAGAAGGTGCGCCACCTGTACGCCAAGCGTGTTCTGAAACGTTATATTGATCTTCTAATGTGATCTCACCGCGCTTAAGCGCGTCAAAAACCACTTCCATTGTCATAATCTTTGCCAATGAAGCTGGTGGAATGAGATCATTCTCATTTTTGGCAAATAAAACCGTGCCGGTTCTGGCATCAATAAGATAGGCTTGCTTGGCTTTGGTGGAAAATTCGATCGCAGATGCACTCGATGATGCGATGAAAAGCAAGCTGATTATAGCGACACATACAAAGACAGCATGTTTAAACGTGTTTACGAGCGAAAGCGTCAAAATATCCCCGACATAATTAAATAACAGCAAGTAACAAACTGATTGCTGTTATACATCAAATTAAAGGGATTTGAAGCGAGTTAGTTGGATTTACGCAATTTGTACTTTTGAAGAAGCTTAGCTTTAATAAGCTTCTTTTTAACTGTCTCAGCTTCGGTTGCTGATGTGAGTACAATTGGTTTTTCAAAGTCTGGAGTTTTAGACGGTGTTTCAACCACTGCTGTCGTTGCAGCAGGTTTTACAGTGCCTGTAACTTCCGCAGACGGCACATAAACTTTAGGACCAGCAATTGTGGTCAGCAAATCACGACGCGGCGCTTTCGCAACCTTCGGTGTGTTAACGGCAACCGTGGTTGGTTTTGCAATTTTAGGCTTGGATTTGAAAATGTTTGAAGCAAACTGCGTGCTCTTACCAATGATCCCCTGCTCGCTATCACGATAGGACGAACTTAGATAAGCCATGTCCTGACCATGTAGAGGTGCTCTGCCAATATATTGAACGCGAACTTTTGCAACGCCCTTGGCTTTGGTATCCAAAGTGTCAGCCGCGCGCGATGATAGATCAATAATACGGCCATGTGCATATGGACCGCGGTCATTGACGCGAACAATCACAGATTTGCCATTAGCCTGGTTGGTCACGCGTGCATAACTTGGAAGCGGGAAAGTTGGATGCGCAGCTGATAAATGGTTTTGATCGTAGATCTCGCCATTTGCCGTTAAGCGTCCATGGAAGTTTGGCCCGTACCAAGATGCCATTCCAACCTCATCATAGTTGAAATCTTCTTTTGGGTAATACCATTTGCCTTTGATTTTATAAGGC
>JAHDEP010000290.1 GCA_020628775.1 Rhizobiaceae bacterium
CGGTAACTCTTCCAGGCTTTTGGATGCATGTGAGTTTCCCATCGCTGCAACTGAATGCGTTAAAAACTAATTCGGGCGACAAAAAATCATTACTCTTTCTTATCGCCACAGTTCTAATGGCCTTATTCAGGCGAAATAACTCGGAGACGAAGCTCAATGGCACGTAAAAAAATCGCACTCATCGGTTCAGGTATGATCGGTGGTACACTGGCACATCTGGCATCAATGAAAGAACTTGGAGATGTTGTACTTTTCGATATCGCCGATGGTATCCCTCAAGGTAAAGCGCTAGATCTTGCAGAATCTTCTCCAGTAGATGGATTTGATAGCGCGCTTTCAGGTGCCAATGATTATGAAGCAATCGCTGATGCGGACGTTTGTATCGTTACGGCTGGTGTTGCTCGTAAGCCTGGCATGAGCCGTGATGACCTTTTGGGTATCAACCTTAAAGTGATGGAACAAGTTGGTGCAGGCATTGCTAAATATGCGCCAAACGCATTTGTGATCTGTATCACAAACCCACTTGATGCCATGGTATGGGCATTGCAGAAATTCTCAGGCCTTCCAAAGAACAAAGTCGTTGGTATGGCTGGTGTGCTTGATAGTGCACGTTTCCAATACTTCCTTGCTGACGAATTTAAAGTGTCTGTAAAAGACGTGACAGCATTTGTGCTTGGTGGTCATGGCGATACTATGGTGCCACTTGCACGTTACTCAACAATTGGCGGTATTCCATTGCCTGACCTTATTGATATGGGTTGGACAACGAAAGAGCGCCTTGAAGAGATCATTCAGCGTACACGCGACGGCGGTGCTGAAATCGTTGGTCTTTTAAAATCAGGTTCAGCTTATTATGCGCCTGCAGCATCTGGCATCAAAATGGCCGAAGCTTACTTGAAAGATCAAAAACGCGTTATTCCATGTGCGGCTCACTTGTCTGGCCAATATGGCGTTAAAGATTTGTATGTTGGCGTTCCAACTGTCATCGGCGCTGAAGGCGTTGAGCGTGTGGTTGAGATTGACTTGAACAAAAGCGAACAAGCAGCATTTGATGCATCTGTATCAGCGGTTGTTGGCCTTTGCGAAACATGTGCAGAGATTGCACCAAACCTTAAATAATCTTCCAGAAACGGGAACGAATTTATGAATATTCATGAATATCAAGCCAAGGCTTTGTTAAAGTCGTTTGGCGCACCAGTTGCTCAAGGTGTACCAATTATGTCAGCGGATGACGTTGATGCGGCTATCGAAGCTTTGCCAGGTCCACTTTATGTGGTCAAAAGCCAAATCCACGCAGGTGGACGCGGTAAAGGCAAGTTTAAAGAACTTGGCGCGGATGCTGCCGGCGGCGTGCGTTTAGCATTTAACCCTGATGAGGTTCGCTCGCATGTGACTGAGATGCTTGGCAACACACTTGTTACCAAGCAAACAGGTCCATTGGGTAAGCAAGTTAATCGTCTATATTTGGAAGATGGCGCGGATATCGAGCGTGAGCTTTATTGTTCGCTACTTGTTGACCGTACTGTCGGACGTGTGGCTTTTGTTGTTTCAACAGAAGGCGGCATGGATATTGAAGCTGTTGCTGAAGAAACACCTGATAAGATCATCACTGTTGCAATTGATCCTGATACAGGCGTAACAGCTGCGGATGTTGCAAAGATCAACAATGCGCTTGAGCTTGATGGTGCAGCTGCAGAAGATGGCGCTGGCTTGTTCCCAATTCTTTATAATGCGTTTGTTGAAAAAGACATGGCTCTTTTAGAGATCAACCCATTGATCGTTATGAAAGATGGTCACCTTCGTGTTCTTGATGCGAAAGTATCATTTGATGGAAACGCAGTGTTCCGTCATGAAGACGTGCAGGAATTGCGCGATCTAACTGAAGAAGACGAAAAAGAGATCGAAGCTTCTAAGTATGATCTAGCTTACGTTGCTCTTGATGGTGATATTGGCTGTATGGTCAATGGTGCTGGTCTTGCGATGGCAACCATGGACATCATCAAATTGTACGGTGCTGAGCCTGCCAACTTCCTTGACGTTGGTGGTGGCGCGACAACTGAAAAAGTTACAGCAGCATTTAAAATCATCACATCTGATCCAAATGTTAAAGGCATTTTGGTCAATATCTTCGGTGGCATCATGAAATGTGATGTGATCGCGGAAGGTGTTGTGACAGCTGTGAAAGATGTTGGTCTTAAAGTGCCATTGGTTGTGCGCCTTGAAGGTACCAATGTTGAAGCTGGTAAGAAGATCATCAACGATTCTGATGTGGATGTGATCGCAGCGGATGATCTTGATGATGCAGCTCAGAAAATTGTTAAAGCGGTGAAGGGATAATAGATGTCTATTCTAATTAACAAAGACACCAAAGTTCTCGTTCAGGGCTTAACTGGTAAAACTGGAACATTCCACACCGAACAAGCGCTTGCTTATCACGGTACGCAAATGGTTGGTGGTATTCACCCGAAAAAAGGTGGTCAGACTTGGGAAGGTCAGGGCGGAGAAAAGCTTCCTATCTTTGCAAGTGTTGCTGAAGGTAAAGCTGCAACAGGTGCTAATGCTTCTGTTGTCTACGTTCCGCCAGCAGGTGCAGGTGCAGCGATTATTGAAGCAATTGACGCTGAGATTCCATTGATCATTTGTATCACAGAAGGCATTCCGGTGTCTGATATGGTTAAAGTGAAAGCACGTTTGGATAAATCTAATTCACGTCTTATTGGACCAAACTGTCCAGGCGTTATGACACCTGATGAATGTAAAATCGGTATTATGCCAGGCAATATCTTCAAAAAAGGTTCAGTTGGTATCCT
>JAHDEP010000291.1 GCA_020628775.1 Rhizobiaceae bacterium
CCTGAGCAAGGCTTTACACTTCCAGGTACAACAATCGTATGTGGTGATAGCCACACTTCAACGCATGGTGCATTTGGTGCATTGGCTCACGGTATCGGAACATCTGAAGTTGAGCACGTGCTTGCAACGCAAACATTGATCCAGAAAAAAGCTAAAAACATGCTTGTGCGTGTTGATGGCCAATTGCCCGAAGGTGTGACTGCAAAAGATATCATTCTTGCAATCATTGGCGAAATCGGAACAGCCGGTGGTACTGGCTATGTGATCGAATTTGCCGGTGAAGCGATCCGTTCGCTATCTATGGAAGGTCGTATGACCATCTGTAATATGACAATTGAAGGCGGCGCTCGCGCTGGTTTGATTGCACCAGATGAAAAGACATACGAATATTTCAAAGGTAAACCACGTGCGCCACAAGGTGCTGATTGGGATGCCGCGCTTGAATATTGGAAAAAACTCGCATCTGATGAAGGTGCTCATTACGATGAAACTATCGTTCTTGATGCAGCTAACTTGCCGCCGATCGTATCTTGGGGTTCTTCACCTGAAGATGTGATTTCAGTAGAAGGTGTTGTGCCAAACCCTGATGAGATCGAAGACGAAAACAAACGCGCATCAAAATGGCGTGCGCTTGAATATATGGGTTTGAAACCAGGTACGCCGATCACGGATATTAGCGTTGATCGTGTTTTCATTGGTTCATGTACAAATGGCCGTATCGAAGATTTCCGCGCTGTGGCTAAAGTTGTTGAAGGCAAAAAAGTTGCCGACAGTGTGAACGCTATGATCGTGCCGGGTTCTGGTTTGGTGAAAGCAATGGCTGAAAAAGAAGGTTTGGATAAGATCTTCAAGGAAGCTGGTTTTGAATGGCGTGAACCTGGTTGTTCAATGTGCTTGGCGATGAATGATGATCGCCTAAAGCCTGAAGAGCGCTGTGCATCAACATCAAACCGTAACTTTGAAGGCCGTCAGGGCTTTAAAGGTAGAACACATCTTGTGTCACCTGCAATGGCAGCTGCTGCTGCGATCAACGGTCACTTTGTGGATGTTCGCGAGCTTTAAGCCGTACTTAAAATTTGCATAATTATTAAAACCGGATGGGTGAGAACCTGTCCGGTTTTTTTGTGTATGGGCTATAGAAGTTAGCGGCGAGAGTTTTGGGAGTTGCTAGTCCAGATCTGGGACTTCGCCAAGCCGCACGAAAAACTCTGGTTCGCTATATTCACCTGCTTCATCATCGACGGTTAATCGATAAGCATCAACGCCGACATGTTCGGTACTATTTTGATGAATACGCTCGGCCTTGCGAATGGCGTCAGCTTCTGATGGTACTTCCTTTGTGTCGGTGATCACAAGTTTGGCTGGAGCTCTGCCTTTGGCGGCTTGCCATCCATAGGTTTGGATAATGTAGCGGGTTTCTTCGGCCAAGTGTCAGCTCCTTAACGCGTGTGAATTTGTGATGCTCGCGTCTCGTTTTGATATGACACTGGCGCTTTATAAACACAAGTGTTCTACAATACCTTAGTCAGGATATTTAGGCTTTTCTATTTATAGCTAGGATGTTCGTCTCACCTGTAAAACCGTTGCGCCAATGACAATGACAGCGATCGCAACAGATAGCCATGCCAGCATGGTATTACTGTCCCAGTTGTTTGCTACAATGGCAATCACACCCCATGCAATCGCAGCGCCATACGTCCAGTGTCTGAGTTTGTATATATTGATAACGGCAAACGGTGTTGCCAATATCAACGCAATGATTGCTGCTGGTATTTCCCCGGTGAAACCATAACCGGCAAGTATCAGGCCGATGGATACAAAGGATGCTGCTGTTAGCCAACCTGCATAAAGTGCGACAGGCCAGGATGCAGCCCATTTTGGTGTGGCGCTTCGGGTTTGATAAAGTGACATTAAAGCTGTGATGAGCATGACCCATATCAAGATAGTTGCCCAGATGGGGGAGACGAAGGCAACGGGTAGCCAGATGGCCCCAATTGCTAATGAAGCGAATAAAGATATGCGACCGCGATCCCAATTTTGATCTGTCTTGCGTTTTATCAATCCATAAGCGCCGTGAAAGATGAGCGCTAAATAGATTATGCCCCAAATCGCAAATGCCCATCCGGCTGGTTGTACGGCGGGGTTGTCTTGCGGAACTGGATAAAGCTCTGGGTCAAAGCCTCCAAATTCTGGCAATAGAAATGGCGAAAGTGCAAATGCGATTGCAGCGATTAGGATCAAGATTGGTTTCATGGCTTCGTCTTTTTTAAGTAGCTATATGTCTTTATACGATCAGCCATCGCGAAAAGATGTATTTGTTTTCTGATCTTGGCTCAATGTTCTGCTTATTTCAGTGTTGCCTTAAGTTTGCGGTTCATTTATCCCCCGTTACAACTAAGTCTAGTTCAATGTATCGAGGAAAAGTCATGCAAGCCACTCAGCAGCTACGTCAAAAGTTTCAATCTCAGTGGGACATCGCAACTGATCACGCCTTTTGCAAAGAATTAGCTGATGGCACTTTGCCGATTGAAAAAATGAAATGGTATTTGGCGCAGGATTATCAATTTATCGATCGCTTTGTCAGGTTGCTTGCGACAGCTATCGCACATGCACCAAGTCTTGCGGACAGTGTGCCCGCAGCGCAGTTTTTAGCTGTGATCACCGGTCCAGAAAATACATATTTCCTGCGTTCGTTTGATGCGCTTGAAATGACAGATGACGAGCGCAATCTTGCAGCTGCTCCAGAGACCACAGCATTTCAAAATTTGATGTATGA
>JAHDEP010000292.1 GCA_020628775.1 Rhizobiaceae bacterium
ACTAGACGAACACTCAGTTGTGTTAGACGTTGGTGGATTTCATGGCGATTGGGCAGCTAATATAACTGATAAATTCCAGTCTACTGTACACGTGTTTGAACCGGTCTCTGAGTATGTAGATATGATCGCGGCCCGTTTTGCTAATGTTCCGGCTGTACACTGCTATCCCTTTGGGTTAGGGGGACAAACTGAGCAAATCGAAATAGCGCTACTTGGCGATAAATCTTCAACGGTAAGCGCTGGGGACAGTGTAGAAACAGTGTCCATTGTTGATATCGTTACGTGGTTGCAAGACAATGCAATTACTACTGTTGACCTCATCAAACTAAATATTGAAGGTGGTGAATTTGCTTTATTAGAGCGGTTGATTGAAACTGGCACAATCTCAAATTTCAAAAATATCCAAGTGCAATTTCATGACACTGTGCCCAATGCAGCAGCGCGCATGCAAAAAATTCAAGCATCGCTTGCGCAAACGCATACGCTAACATGGCAATATGAATTTGTTTGGGAAAACTGGCAACTCAAGACTTAATGCCTGCCCTAATTACTGGCGGTAATGGGTTTGTTGGATCTCATTTAAAACGGTTATTGCCGCATGCTATTGTTTGCGATCCGCATCCGCCTCGGTTTCTGCAACCACCCAAATTGTGGATTCAAAAGAATTATGCAGACCTAGATGCGCATTGGTTGTCTGAAAATAAAGTCACCGCCATCTACCATCTGGCTAGCACTACGATTCACTCTAGCTCAGTTGCAGACCCAGTTGCAGATATTTCACAAAATCTAATTGCCACCGTCAACTTGTTAGAAAACTGTGTGCAGGCAAACGTTAAACATATTACGTTTCTTTCTTCAGCCGGCACTGTTTATGGGGTGCCGCAAACAGCGCAAGTGCTTGAAACACATCCAACAGCACCTATCTCGCCCCATGGTATTGTGAAATTATCGATTGAAAAGTATTTGCACTACTATGCGCGGCAATATGGCCTAACTTGTACGATATTGCGGGCGGCTAATCCGTTTGGCCCATGGCAAAACCCAACTGGTGGATTAGGCGCAATCGTTACGTTCTTATACAAAATAGCAAACGCTGAACCAATTTCGATTTGGGGTGATGGGAGTGTTGTGCGGGATTATTTTGCCGTTCAAGACTTAGCACGCGCCTGCATCTTGGCAACAGAAATGCAAACAGAAGGGGTGTATAACATTGGCAGCGGTGTTGGGCGTTCCCTCAATGACGTATTACGCGTGATTGAAGACCGCTTGGATCTATCGATTACCAACGTCAATTACTTGCCTGAAAGATCGTATGATGTGCCACAGCTGATCCCCGATATTTCAAGTATCAAGAGCGCGCTTGATTGGGCTCCGCAATGCTCGTTTGAAACTGCTATTCATGAGACTTGGCAATGGGTTAATTCACTTAACTCGTAACTTTAGGCACGTATAAAATGCGTATTCTCTGCGTCTTTGACAAATATAACTATGGCCACGCCGCACGTGGTATCTCTTATGAATATATTAATTTCATCCCCGCTCTAGAACAGCTAGGGCATACTGTTAGCTTCTTTGAAACCTATAATCAGGCCTTATATAGCGATTTTGAAGATCAGAACCGTAAGCTATTAGAAACTGTAGAACGTGTTCAGCCTGACCTTATTTTTGTTCAGCAGCGTTGGAATGAAACATGGATTGAAACCTGGGACTTATTGCGGCTCACTCAATCTGTGGTTTTAGTCAACTGGGCAGCTGATGATTCTTGGAAGTACAGTCAATTTTCAAAATACCTTGCTAAATACTTCGATTATTTCGTAACGACTTATCCGGACCGCGTCGCGTCATATATAAAGGACGGTCATGACGATGTGCTGCTATCGCAATGGGCGGCTGATGGTGCTAATCTCATCGCGCCGAAACTAGCAAAAGACTGTGAATACCAAGTCACATTTGTTGGCAGTGCGCATGGTAAGCGGAAAGAGATGGCTGAAGTTGTCCGTGCTGCCGGTATTGACTTGCAATGTTTTGGCAGCGGTTGGCCAGCTGGCCCATTGAGCACCGAAGACATGATTAATGTCTATAACAATTCAGTGATTACGCTCAATTTTGACAATGGTGCCTGGACCCCGAAATCCTTTCTTGGAAAGCCAGACCGGCAAATTAAAGCACGTACGTTTGAGGTGCTTGGTTATGGCGGATTTTTATTGACGGGCAGCCATCCGTTTTTAAGTCGCTATTATGAACTTGATACTGAAATCGTCGCGTTTGATGATCTCCAAGACCTGATCAACAAAATAAATTACTATCTTGCTAACCTAGAGTTACGTGATCAGATTGCTGCCGCCGGTTATCAACGCACCGCAAACGAACACACGTATCAGCACCGTCTACAGAAAATAATTACCCACATCACGCCATTGCATGACACGTATCGTCATCAGCCAACTGTGATTGACTGGAAACAGTTTGATGCGATGGTCACTGCTAATTATCAAACTGCGTTAGGGGGTGGCTTGCGTTGGCTTTATACCAAACCATTTGAACTAATGTTTGGCGCAGTGCGTGGCCGCCGGGCGGCAAGGCGACTAATGCATGAGTTAAGTTGGCGCTTCCGTGGTGAACGCGCTTACAGTGTTAAAAGCGTAGTTAATCGCTATTTTTATAACGACGTTTAAATTGTGGATAGTGAACCGCTTATTTCAGTAGGGCTGCCAATCTATAACGGCATCAAAACGCTGCGCGTTGCTATCCGCTCTATTCAATTGCAAACGT
>JAHDEP010000293.1 GCA_020628775.1 Rhizobiaceae bacterium
GGAATTGCGATCTTAAAAGCCAATGGTTACACCCCGCCCGCAGGGCCGTTATTTACCGGAGTTGGGCTGGCAAGTGTCGCTTCAGCGCCATTTGGTGCGCCTGCAACATGCCTTGCCGCCATCACAGCTGCGATGTGTGCCAATGAAGATTCCCACAAAGATCCAAGCCAGCGTTATTGGACAGCTGTGATTTCCGGTGGGCTTTATTGTTTGTTTGGCTTGTTTGCCATCGTCATCACAAGTGTTGCGGTGCTTGCGCCTCCCATGTTGCTAGAAACGCTCGCAGGCGTTGCGCTTTTGGGCGTCTTTGCAAATTCAGCTTCTGCCGCTTTGGGTGATCAAGAATATCGTGAGGCGGCTGCGGTAACTTTTTTGGTTACAGCATCAGGGATTTCGGTGTTTGGATTGGGCGCTGCGGTTTGGGGTTTGATCGCCGGTGGCTTGGTGGTCATCGCGTCAAAATACATCAAGAGATAACCAGCGGGGAGGGATTGCACCCCGCTGATCCAAACCTTGTTACTCAACTTTGCCCGGAAGGCTTAAATCGCCAGATGCCACATCAAACACATCAGTGACGCAAAGTAGTGGTGCATGCACGCTTTCATTCACACGAAGTGCCGATGTTACACCATCAAATGAAGCGCCTTTTGCACCGCCTAAAACGGCTGCATTAATGGTAATTTCCGGCCCGTCAAAGACCGGTGTGAAGCCTGGGCTGTCTAACAAAATTGGAAAACCCGGCCAAGTTGCTGGTAATTTTGGTGTCGTGCCTTCAGGGATATCTTTGACTGCTAATGCACCATCCCCGCAAGCTTCAGTGGGCGCAAGTACAACCCAGTGGCTATGCCAAACCCCGCCATCATCTGATGTATTGCCGTTTAGATTTTCATCATAGAGCGGTGTGTCATCAAAATCAGGGTGGTTGGTTGCTGCCATTGCTAATATTCCGGCACCTTTTTCAAAGCCAACCACGGATGGGTCCAGTGATGTCGGCCAGACATAGGACCAAACTGTTGCCCCCGGTACTTCGCCCTTGGCCTGTGGTTTATCTGCGCCTGCTTGACCGTTTGTGGTCATGTGAAAGGTCACTTGGTTGCCATTACGGTGAACATGTGCAGCTAAGATATCAAATGATGCAGTTTTTGTGCTGTCTGCATCAGATAAAACGGCGCCTTTCTGGTTGATCGCATGCGTATCATGGTTGTGGTTTTTATCCGCAAAAGCAGCCTGGCCTGAAAAGATGATTACACCAGCTACGAGCAGCGCATTTGTTGTCAATTTATGTGTCATATGTTTCTCCAATCATATTAATAGCGACTCGCTACTAATAGCACGAAACAAAATGATTGCAATAATAGTTTTGACTCGCTATTAAATATGTATGAGTGAATTTGAGAACACGCGTATTAAAGAATTGATCGATCGATTGGGTCGGATTATTGCCGCTGATGAGTGGGTGGAAGATATCAATCCTACACAATGGACCGCATTATACTATCTATCGCGGGCCAACCGGTATTCTCGGTCTCCCTCGCAAGTATCGGAATTTATGTCAGCAACGCGTGGCACTGTATCGCAAACCTTAAAAGCACTTGCGCGCAAGGGCTTGATAGAGGAGGTGCGTTCGCAAACGGATAAGCGTTCGATTTCATATGATGTTTCGAAGACGGGTGAGGCGCTGTTACTCGCAAGGCATAGCATTGATGATGCTTTGACTAATATTGATGATACGCAACGAAGCGCACTGCTTTCAGGACTTGAGCTGCTAACTCAGAACATTTTACTTGCGCGAAATATGCGTGCATTTGGTGTTTGTAAAACCTGTCATCATCATCAACCCGAGGCCGAGGGTGGATTTTGTAAACTGCTTAATGTGCAATTAGCACCAAGTGAAACCGAGCAGATTTGTCACGAACATATAAAGGCATGATACATGAGCGTAGTTCCAGATCTTTCCGCAAAAATTATCTCAGTTTTTATTGGGAAAGTTGAAAATCGTTGGCCTGATAAAGCGCCTTCAGCCATCCGAAAAACTGCAACTGATGCTGTTTTAACGCTCAAAGAGAATGGTTTTCTAGAAGATAATCAGGCGGATAAAGAAGTTCATGGTGGACCGGAAAAAGCGATCCATCATTATGCAGCAGATCACATGGACCATTGGCGCGCAGAATTTTCCGATAAGGCAGAGTTTTTCAAACCTGGATGCTTTGGCGAGAACATTTCAACAATTGGTTTGACTGAAGAAAACTTGTGTCTGGGTGATGTTCTGACCATGGGGACAGCAAAAGTACAAATATGTCAGGGAAGGCAGCCGTGCTGGAAGCTCAATGCGCATACAGATATTGCGCAGATGGCACCTTCATTTCAGCGTTCTGGGCGAACTGGATGGTATTACCGAGTGATTGAGGACGGTGAAGTTAAAGCGGGAGATGAGATGCGTTTGATCGAACGTCCGTGTCCCAATTGGTCATTAGCGCGTTTGATCAAGGCGCGATTTGATCCCAGAATTGATCCTGATGAGGCAAAAGAATTATCTGACAACCCGATATTATCGCAAGCCTGGCGGAAATCGTTTTTGAAAAAAGCTGATCGAAACTTTATCGAAAACACCGATGCGCGTTTAAAAGGCTAAGATCGCGCGATTGATCTGCCAAATACATATAGTTCTGATATAGTCCTTAAAAATCGACAGCGAGCATTGCTCAAAAGGACTTCGGCATGAATAAGTTGGCCAATCTACTCATCGCAGCAATTGCTCTAATTCACTG
>JAHDEP010000294.1 GCA_020628775.1 Rhizobiaceae bacterium
AATCTGCAATGGGAGAGATTATCATGATGCCACTATTTGACATGCTCAATAATGCGCAAAACGGTGAAGCGATGAAGGGCATCGCAAAACAGTTTGGTTTGGACGAGAACCAAATGAACAAAACTGTTGAAGCACTCATGCCTGCCTTTTCAACTGGATTGAAGCGGAACACGCAAACACCCGATGCCATGGGCAACTTTATGAAGGCTCTTTCTTCAGGCAATCACTCCCAGTATTTTGAAGATATTACCAAAGCAGCGACGCCGGAAGGCATGGCGGATGGCAACAATATCTTAGGGCATTTGTTTGGTTCAAAAGATGTAAGCCGCGCCGTTGCAGCGCAGGCTGAAGCTGCATCCGGTGTGGGGCAAGATGTCATCAAACAGCTTTTACCTATCTTAGCATCAACCATTATGGGCGGTATGTTCAACCAAACCAATGATTCGATGAAAGCCATGAGCGGTGGAAGCGGCAATGTCTTTGGCGATCTAATGGGGCAAATGATGAGTGCCGGACAAGGTGGGGGTGCCAACCAATCCGCTGGTAATAATCCGCTTGGTGATTTGATGGGTCAGATGATGGGTGCAGGCCAGGGCAGTGCGCAAAATAATCCATTGGGACAAATTCTTGGCGGACTTTTAGGTGGCGGCGCGCAAAAAGGCGCTCAAAACAATCCCTTTGGTCAGATGATGGAAGGTATGTTCGGAGGTGCTGCTCAGCAAAAACAGCCGGAAGCTGCACCCGCAAATCCGTATGATGAATTGTTTGGCAAGATGTTTGATACCGGGCGCGTGGTTCAAGACGAGTATCAAAAAAATGTCGACAACATCTTTGATCAATACCTTGGCGGCATGAATAAAAAATAGTCGTCCATAAAAGATCGGAAACAAAAAAGCCCGATTATCTGGGGAAGACAATCGGGCAGAAATGCAGGTCACAGGGCAGCGACCCGCTAGGGGACAAGTCTAAACTTCAACGGAAGTCAAAGCATTTGATTAGGGTTTCATTTGACGATTGCGATAGTGCGAACGTCTTGCGAGCTCAGATGTTGGATCGATGAACAACCCAGCAGAACGGATAAATCGCAGATCTTCATGCGTTAATCCCATATCTTTGAGCTGATGATCACTAAACGTGAGCAGTTCATTCGCGGCACGTCGGTTTTTCACTGATTTAACCAGTGCTTTAAGAGTTGAAATCGCGCCATTCAGCCAAATTGAAACAATGCTTTTATCCGGCTGGATGGATTGATCAATGCAAAAACTATGGTCTTTATTCAAAGCAGTCATGAGTGTCACTCCATCTTGTTAGGGTTAAAATTTACTGCATGTGATATATATGTCAGATCCCTATTGATCATTCCAACGAATATTTCTAATGTTATTTATCAAATAAATTGATGGATAGAATTATGGCCGCACCATTAGACCTTGATCAGTTGAAAACATTTATCGCAATCGCAGAGACGGGTAGCTTCACGCGTGCAGCTGATCGCGTGTTTAAAACGCAGTCCGCAGTGTCCATGCAAATGCGCCGTCTTGAAGAGCGTATTGGTCAACCAATCTTCATCAAAGATGGCCGTATCAACCGCTTAAGTGATGATGGTGAGAAGCTTCTCAATTATGCGCGTAAGATGTTGAAATTAAATGATGAAACGATTAACGCATTTGCTGAAGAGCAACTCGAAGGTTCCATTAGATTTGGTACAGCCGATGATTATGCTGATCGATTTATGCCAACAATTATTGCGCAATTTACCGAGACGCATCCAAATATTGAGCTGAATATTATCTGTGAACCTTCGCCATCGCTTCATACAAAAATTCTCAATAATGAGCTTGATGTGGCATTGGTTACCCATGAAAACGCAACTTATCAGTCTGAATTGGTACGGACCGAACCGCTTTATTGGGTCACATCATTAAATCATATGGTGCATGAGGAGGAAGTTATTCCGCTTGCAATTGGGCGAGATAATTGTTGCTGGCGCAAAATTGCGCTCGATGCTCTTGATAAAAGAGATCGTCAGCATCGTGTTTTGGTCGCAAGTTATTCTGCAACGGTGGTAGCTGCAGCTGTTTTAGCCGGGCTTGCCGTCGCACCGCTTCCTGAATGTGCGTTACAATATGGTATGCGGATTTTAACGGAAGCTGATGGTTATCCTCAGCTTGGCATGACGCATATTGGTTTGATCAAAAGACCCGGCGCGCCGGTATCTCTCATGCAAGCTCTTTGCGATCATATCACTGCAAGTCTTGATAATATCACACCAAATGGCCCCCAAGGGCATCTTGCAGCACAATCTCCAAGCATGCTAATGCCGGACGATCTTATTGAAGTTTCATCGTCCAGCAATATCACTTGGTAGGTGTTTAAAATTAAACGCCAGCGCCAGGATAATTTGGGCTTTCACGGGTAATTGTCACATCATGTGCGTGGCTCTCACGAAGTCCAGCGCTTGAAATTTGTACAAACTTCGCATTCTCAGAGAATTCTGGAAGTGTTGCACCACCGACATAACCCATTGCTGCGCGCAAACCACCAGTTAATTGGTGAAGCACACCCGACACTGGCCCTTTGTAAGGCACTTGTCCCTCAATACCTTCTGGTACAAGTTTAAGTGTGTCACGAACTTCTGCCTGGAAGTAACGATCAGCGGACCCGCGCGCCATAGCGCCGACAGAACCCATACCACGATAAGCTTTAAACGAACGGCCTTGGTGAAGGTAAACTTCGCCCGGGCTTTCATCAGTACC
>JAHDEP010000295.1 GCA_020628775.1 Rhizobiaceae bacterium
GGCGCTTGTATGATTGGATGTTCAATACCAAGTAAATCGCATAATCGATTATTATTCCAACTCACACCACGCCCTCCGAAAAACTCAGCTATTTACGCTGTTAGTTTTGTGCAACTTCTTCGGGCTTGTTGATATGCGGAATTGCGGCTTTTAGCAAATCATGGAACTTGTCGCTTGAGCTGTCCGCTAGCACAAAAAACTGTCGGCGCATGCGCGGCTCCCAGAATTTATTGATGTGTTCTGCCACATCCTGGCCACCTGTATCGCCCGCTTGCGAGGAGAAAAACGTAGCAATTTGGTTACCCATGCGAATGAGTTTGGCGTCATTATTTGCGCGAATTTGCTCTGCACTTTGATCATGCGACATCGGCATTATCCTCTTTTTTATTCAGCGGCAGACGAACACGTTCAGGCCGGGTATAAATTTCAAAACTGTCTTTTCGCGCCAGCGCAATCAATGTCAAACCAGCCTCTTTTGCTGTTCGAATGGCGAGCGCTGTTGGTGTAGACACAGCAATCAATATCGGCGCGCCGGACACAACAACTTTCTGGATTAAATCAACAGACACACGAGATGTGATGACGATCGCGCCATTAAACGCGTCCAGATTTTGGCTCGCGATGGCACCGATAACTTTATCAAGTGCGTTATGACGGCCAACATCTTCGCGTAACACTTTGATTTCGCCATCAGAATTGATGAATGCCGCTGCATGCACAGCACCGGTTTCAGCGCGCATTTCCTGCTTGTCATTGAGCTGATCAATCGCTTTAGCAATGCTTGAATGTTCCAAACAGAAGGTGTTTTCCTCTCGTTTAGGCAATTCGCGCATCACGTCTTCAATCGATTCTATCCCGCACAATCCGCAACCCACTGGACCAGCCATAGCGCGGCGTTTGGCAGCAAATTCAGACTGCAGATCATCCTTAAGCTGCATTTGAATATCCAGCCCCTCACCCACATCGATGATATCCATGGAAGTGATATCGTCTTTATGGGTAATAATACGCTCAGAAAGTGAAAACCCGATTGCAAAATCTTCTAAATCGGCGGGTGACGCCATCATGACAGCATGAGTGGTGCCACCAAAACTAAGCGCCACTGGCACTTCCTCAGGAACTGCACGAGACGCTGCCACAGTCTTTCCATCGCGCTCAATAGTGCGCGAGACATGCGCAAACGTCATTCGACGCGGCGCATTATCTGTAGTCTTTGGCGTTTTCTCGGTCATAGCACGACAAACTTTACTCGGCTGGTTCAGCAGGTGCAACTCTTCGGGATTGCGCAGCTTGCTCATTATAGCCAATTTGCCACTCAGATGGACCGTTTGACGGGCTCACCTGTACCGCTGTCACCTTGTATTCCGGACAGTTCGTTGCCCAGTCTGAGAAGTCAGTGGTAATCACGTTGGCTTGCGTATCCGGGTGGTGGAAAGTTGTATACACAACACCTGTTGCCACACGATCTGTGATCGTCGCGCGCAATGTTGTTTCACCCGAACGAGACGCAAGACGGATGAAATCACCTTCTTTAACGCCACGCTGTTCGGCATCATGCGGATGAATTTCAAGCAAATCTTCTTCATGCCACTGCGAGTTTTCTGTTCTACGCGTCTGCGCACCCACATTATACTGAGACAGGATACGACCGGTCGTTAGAAGTAGCGGGAAACGAGGACCTGTTTTCTCATCTGTTGCAACATATTCTGTGCGAATGAAGCGCCCTTTACCGCGCACAAAACCATCCAAGTGCATGATCGGCGTACCTTCAGGTGCTTTCTCATTACATGGCCACTGAACAGAACCCATTTCCTCCAACAGATCATAAGACACATTGGCAAAACTTGGTGTCGTTTCAGCAATTTCGTCCATGATTTCAGATGGATGACTATAATTCCAATCTGTGCCCATAGCTTGCGCTAGCTTTTGCGTTACTTCCCAATCTGCCAAACCGTTTTTCGGGCTCATAACCTTGCGAACACGGTTGATACGGCGTTCAGCGTTTGTAAACGTGCCATCTTTCTCAAGGAAAGTCGAACCAGGTAAGAAAACATGCGCATAGTTTGCTGTTTCGTTAAGGAAAAGATCGTGCACCACGACACATTCCATAGCTGCAAGACCAGCTTGGACGTGTTTGGTATCAGGATCTGATTGCAAAATGTCTTCGCCTTGAATGTAAATTCCGCGGAATGAACCTTCAACAGCAGCATCCAACATGTTTGGAATACGAAGCCCTGGCTCTTTATTCAGCTCAACACCCCACATTTTTTCAAAGATATCGCGTGTTGCTTCACCTGAAATATGGCGATAACCCGGCAATTCGTGCGGGAATGAACCCATGTCACAAGCGCCCTGCACGTTGTTTTGACCACGAAGTGGGTTCACGCCCACACCTTTACGGCCAATATTACCTGTTGCCATTGCAAGGTTTGCAATCGCCATCACAGTTGTTGAACCTTGGCTGTGCTCAGTTACGCCCAAGCCGTAATAGATTGCACCGTTTCCACCTGTTGCAAACAAACGCGCTGCTTGGCGTAATTCGTCAGCCGGAACACCTGTATATTCTTCAATTGCTTCTGGTGCATGACGCTCATCTGATACAAATGACGCCCAATCTTCAAACTCTGACCAGTCACAACGTTCACGAATAAAGGCTTCATCAAACAGGCCTTCTGTTACGATCACATGTGCAAGTGAGGTTAGAACTGCAACGTTTGTACCTGGACG
>JAHDEP010000296.1 GCA_020628775.1 Rhizobiaceae bacterium
ATCAAAAACACATTGATCGCATCGGAAAATTGAAAGACTGTATTGCCTATGGTCCGGGTATTTTGGACCTTGCCCATCAGCCAGATGAGTATATTTCCATAAAAGACATGTTGGATTCGGCTAAAGTGATGGCGCAAACACTGAAAACTTTGCTATACCCCAATCATCTTAACGAATAAGGAGATCAACATGAATTTCAATCATCTAACTTCTCATAAGATGAGAGCACTCGCTGCATCCTGTGCGGTGGCTGCGTTCATGGTATCATCAACGGCACATGCAATGAATACCGATGTGACCATTGGTATGCAATTGGAACCACCAAATCTTGACCCAACAGGCGGCGCTGCAGCGGCTATTGATGAGGTTGTTTATGCAAACGTATTTGAGGGTCTAACCCGCTTCGGACCAGATGGTTCAGTTAATCCTGGTTTAGCGGCATCATGGGACATCTCTGAGGATGGAACTGAATATACGTTCAAACTGAACGAAGGTGTAAAGTTCCACGACGGTTCAGACATGAATGCCGATGATGTGAAATTCTCACTCGATCGTGCGCGTGCTGAAGATTCAACCAATGCGCAGAAGGCACTATTTGCCGGTATCGCAAGTGTTGATGTGATCGACCCACTAACCGTTAAAGTCACATTGGACAAGCCTAACGGTTCATTCCTATTCAATATGGCTTGGGGTGATGCAGTGATCGTTGCGCCAGAAACTGCCGACAGCAATGCCAGCAACCCGGTCGGAACGGGTCCATTTTCTTTCAAAAATTGGGCCAAAGGCGATGCAGTTATGCTATCGCGCAATGCTGATTATTGGGGTGAAGCGGTTAAGCTTGAAAATGTAACGTTTAAATTTATTTCCGATCCAACAGCTGCTTTTGCGGCCATGATGGCAGAAGATATTGACGCGTTCCCAGTATTCCCAGCGCCAGAAAACCTACCTCAATTGGGTGCAGATCCAAGATTTGAAGTGGTTGTTGGTTCAACGGAAGGTGAAACTATCCTTGCGATGAACAACAAAAAAGCCCCACTTGATAATATCAAAGTGCGCCAGGCGATTACCCATGCGATTGACCGTCAGGCAATTATCGATGGTGCAATGTTCGGTTATGGAACACCTATCGGCACGCATTTTGCGCCGCATAACCCAGATTATGTCGATCTAACAGCACAATCTGCTTATGATCCGGAAAAATCAAAAGCATTGCTGAAAGAAGCAGGCGTTTCTGATTTGACGCTGACTTTGAAACTGCCTCCTCCATCATACGCACGTCGCGGCGGTGAAATCATTGCAGCGCAATTGCGTGAAGTGGGGATCAACACTGAGATTTCAAATCTTGAATGGGCGCAGTGGCTGGAGCAAGCCTTCCGCGGCAAAGATTTTGATCTGACAATTGTTTCTCACACAGAACCATTTGATATCGGCATTTATGCGCGCGAAGATTATTATTTCCAATATGGCGCTGCTGATTTTAAAGCCATCATGGATGATCTAACTGGCGAAACTGATCCTGCAAAGCGTTCTGCGCTCATTGCTGCAGCTCAGCAAAAAATCGCCGATGATGCTGTAAATGGTTACCTCTTCCAATTGGCACGTACCGGTGTTGCGAACGCAAAACTTAAAGGTTTGTGGGAAAATGCACCAACACAAGCCAATGACATGACCGGCGTTTACTGGTCTGAATAAACTTAAACTATCGAGGCGGTTTTGCTTAGCAGGACCGCCTCTTTTTATGGGCAATGATAAAGCGGGTTCATGCTAGGATATATTTCAAAACGACTGGTATCTTTGTCGGCAAGTTTAATCGTTGCCAGCATTTTGATATTCATCGTTATCGAGATCATCCCTGGCGATCCTGCTGCCTTTATGTTGGGGATCAATGCGGACCCTGACGCGGTTGAAGCCTTACGCGAACAATTGGGCCTCAACGCATCTCTCATATCTCGCTATTTTTCCTGGGTTACAGGCTTATTGCAGGGTGAATTTGGGATTTCCTATACTTATCGTGTGCCGGTGAGCGAGCTGATAGCTGATCGTATCGTTATCTCGCTACCGCTGACTTTTTATGCGCTTGTTCTTTCAACTTTGATTGCTTTTCCTGCGGGCATTTATGCTGCTTCTAAGCGCAATTCATTTGGTGATGTGTCTGTTATGGGGCTCACACAATTGGGTGTTGCGATCCCAAATTTCTGGTTCGCCATGCTGCTCGTTTTGGTGTTTTCAATCAATCTGCGCTGGTTTTCAGCTGGTGGCTTTCCCGGTTGGGATCAAGGTTTCTTTCCGGCGATGAAAGCACTTACTCTTCCGGCGATTGCGCTAGCATTACCGCAAGCATCGATTTTGGCACGCGTGATGCGGTCGTCCTTGCTAGACACATTGAGCGAAGATTACATCCGCACAGCGCGCGCAAAAGGTCTAAATAGACGCCAGGCGCTGTGGCGCCATGCATTGCGTAATGCGCTGATCCCGGTTCTAACGATTATCGGACTGCAGTTCTCGTTTTTGCTGGCAGGCGGGATCATCATTGAAAATGTGTTTTATTTGCCCGGACTTGGGCGTCTTGTTTTCCAAGGTATCACCCAACGCGATCTCATTGTGGTTCGAAGCGTTGTGATCCTGTTGGTCTTTGCCGTCATCGCAGTGACCTTCCTCGTCGATATTGCTTATGCGATCGCTGACCCACGTTTGCGGGAGGGGTCACGATGAGCGA
>JAHDEP010000045.1 GCA_020628775.1 Rhizobiaceae bacterium
TTCAAAAACTAGACGACCAAGGTCGTGCATATGCAACAGGTAAGCGTAAAGACGCTATTGCCCGCGTCTGGATTAAACCAGGCACAGGCAAAATCACTATTGTTGGCGCACCTTCAAAAAGCTCTGCTCGTAAAGAGAAAGCTGAAGACAAAAAAGTTGTCAGCGGTAGCACTGCACGTGATTACACTGAGTATTTCTCACGCCCTGTTCTTCAAATGGTTGTTCTTCAGCCACTTATTGCAGCAGATCGTGCGACACAATACGATATTGTTGTCACATGTTCAGGTGGTGGTCTTTCAGGTCAAGCTGGTGCTGTTCGTCACGGCATTTCAAAAGCTTTGACAAACTACGAGCCTGCTCTACGCCCTGTCTTGAAAAAAGGTGGCTTCCTTACACGCGATTCACGTGTTGTTGAGCGTAAGAAATACGGTAAAGCCAAGGCCCGTCGTAGCTTCCAGTTCTCAAAACGTTAAGTTTCAGAACGACAAAAGTTTTCAAAGAGGCCGGACATTGTTCCGGCCTTTTTTATTCGATCAAATTTTCTTGCTATCGATCCGTTTGATCAACCTCAATTTATGTGTAAAGAACGGATACGAGGGACACTGGTGTAAGTTAACTCAGATGAAGGTTAAAGGTTACAAATATGACTTTGCGAGATTTGCTCAGAACCCTGGCGCTACGCAATAAGCTGTTTCTCAACAAAACGGCTGATATTTCTGATGTCGCGCAATTTGTATCCAAAAACAAAGTTGTATCCGTGGGGCATGAGCTTATTCGCGTTGGCTCCGATGGTGATGGCGGCTATCTCTTGCCTGATGTATTGGACGGTATTGAAAAATGCTTTTCGCCCGGGGTGGATGTTTCATCCGATTTTGAAGATGTGTTAGCTGAGCGATTTGGCATGAAATGCTATTTGGCGGATTATTCCGTCGATGGACCTGCATCGCAAAACACTGCCTTCCATTTCGATAAGAAATATCTTGGTATTCGCAATGATGATCAATTCATCCGTTTGGAAGATTGGGTTGATAAATATGCCGGCGAAGACACATCTGATCTGTTATTACAAATGGATATTGAGGGCGCTGAATTTGCGGTATTGCTTGATACCCCGCAATCTACCCTTAAACGTTTTCGCATGATGGCAATTGAGTTTCACTCAATGGAAACTGCATTTGAAATCGGTGCATTTCCGATGATCAATGCCGTATTTGATAAGCTGGCTGAACATTTTACCATCGCTCATATTCATACCAATAACTATCAACGCATTTGGAAACGTGAAGATGTAGAAATTCCGAGCGTGATGGAAATCACATTCCTTCGAAATGATTTTGTGAAAAGAGATGGCAAGGCTTTGACCTTCCCTCACCCGCTTGATCAGTTAAACGAAGAAGAAAGACCACCACGCCATTTGCCAAAATGTTGGTGGCCAAATTAAAAATACATTATCGTCGATCAGGGTTATTGATCGGAAAATCTGAAAGCGCTTATGCAAAATCAATCTCAACCACTTAAAGCCGCAATATGGATGTTTGGCGCGATCATCGCTTTTTCGCTAATGGCGATTGCAGGGCGTGAGGTTGGTCAGCATCTCGATACATTCGAGATCATGTTCTATCGTTCAGTTATCGGTATGATCATCGTTGTTTCTGTGGCGCGATATGTTGGAACATTGGGTGAGGTCAACACACGCAATTTTGGTCTGCAAACAATCCGAAACCTGTCACATTTTGCGGGTCAAAATCTTTGGTTTTTTGCGCTGACCACAGTGCCATTATCGCAGCTATTTGCGTTTGAATTTTCAACGCCTTTATGGGTTGCAGTCTTGGCACCATTTTTCTTAGCTGAAAAGCTAACGCGCATGCGGGCCTTTTGCGCAGCGCTTGGCTTCTTGGGTATCTTGATAGTCGCCCGTCCTGATACAACAACAATCTCACCTCATATCATTGCAGCTGCATTGTGCGCTGTTGGTTTTGCAGGCGCTGCGATCACCACCAAGCTGTTAACGCGGACGCAAACCATCACATGTATTTTGTTCTGGCTAACAGCAATGCAAGCTGTATTTGGTTTGGTTACCGCCGGCTATGATGGCGATATTCACATCCCAAATATGATCCAATCCTTCTGGGTGATCATTATCGGACTTTGTGGATTGTCAGCGCATTTTTGCATCACAAAAGCCTTATCTCTTGCACCCGCAATTATCGTCACGCCATTTGATTTTCTACGATTGCCATTGATATCCATTGTGGCTTATTTCCTTTATCAGGAAGTCTTGGAATGGCCTGTTGTGGTTGGGGCGGTTATCGTATTTACGGCGAACTTGCTTAATCTTCGAAATGAGATGCGATTGAAAAAGATTGCGGAAGCTGCCTAGACGAATTTCTTACAATGTTATTATACAAAGTTGATTGCCGATCAAAAGCACTCCATATATACCTCAGTTTTAGGTAATAATTTAACAAGATCAAATTTTGATTCATTATTCCCTATTAAGAATATGATTTTAAAGAACAAATGGATACCATCATGGCTGCAAAAGTATTTATCGACGGCGAACATGGCACAACAGGATTGCAGATCGTATCGCGTTTATCAGCGCGTAATGACATTGAATTAATGTCAATTGCGCATGAAGATCGCCGTGATGCTGACGTCCGAAAAGCTATGTTGCGCGATGCTGATATTGCAATTTTGTGCTTGCCCGATGCGGCGGCTCGCGAAGCTGTGGCGCTCGCCGCTGATGCTGGAACTCGCTTCATTGATGCATCCACTGCACACCGGACGCACCCAGATTGGGTTTTTGGTTATGGTGAATTAAATAAAGACCAAAAGGACGAGATTGCCAACGCGCAATTTGTGTCTAATCCAGGGTGCTATTCAACAGGTGCAATCGCCCTGATTGCCCCTCTCGTGCAAGCAGGTTTGTTACCTGAAGATTATCCGATTACCATTAATGCGGTTTCCGGTTATACAGGTGGCGGCAAGCAAATGATTGCGCAAATGGAAGACCCTGATTTGGATGATGCGATTGCATCCAATCACTTTGCGTATGCACTCACGCTGGCGCATAAACATGTGCCTGAAATTGTCACACGTTCTGGGCTTACGCGTCAGCCAATCTTTACGCCAAATGTTGGACGTTTTGCGCAAGGCATGCTCGTGCACGTTCCGCTTCATTTAGACCTTTTAAATGACGAACCAGACCTGGTGGAAGTCTACCGGGTATTGCGTGAACATTATGAAGGGCAAGACATTGTGCAATTAGTGCCTTTAATTGAGAGCCAGGAAATATCACGCCTCGATCCTGAGCAGCTCGCAGGCCATGATACGATGCGTCTTTATGTGTTTGGCACAGAAGGTGATGGACGTGTGAACTTAACGGCCCAACTTGATAATTTGGGTAAAGGTGCATCCGGAGCTGCAGTGCAAAATCTCGATCTCATGCTGAGCACGATCTAAGCAACTCAAGCAGAAATTTCCGAGCTAAAATTGACCTACTTATATTGGGCGTTTCTTTAAGCGATATTCGCTTCCGGGAAGCGCCCTTTTTGCATTTTTATCGGCAACGGATAGCTGCCTTTAAAACCACGCCAATGCGCCACAGCAAAACCCAATACAACCAGTGCAAAACCTTGGTGGATCAAACCCCAGCTCATAGGCACCTGCAACAATAGTGTAATGATGCCAAACACGGCCTGCAAAGAAATCAAAATAAACAGGACGATTGAACGTCTTGAATGCGTGGTTTTTGCATTACCTTTAAGGCAGGCTATCATGTGCCACAGTGCAAGCGCCCATAACGCATATGCACTCATTCTGTGAATGAACTGAACTGTTTTCGGCGCTTCAAATGCGTTGAGCCACCATGGATCCATAACCCATAAATTGGTGGGAATAATCGCGCCATCCATAAGCGGCCATGTGTTATAGGCAAGTCCTGCATCCAGACCTGCAACCAATCCACCTAAGAAGATTTGAACGAGCACAAATAGTGTCAGCAGACCTGCATAAAACCCAGCGGATGAAGTTGGCGTGGTATCCTTTGCATGGGTTGCAAGGCCGCGCATGACCCACACAATGGCTCCAAATATAACGCAGGCGAGCGTTAAATGGGTTGCAAGGCGGTATTGGCTAACATCCACCCGGTCCACGAGCCCAGATGATACCATCCACCAACCGATGAAACCTTGAAGACCACCCAAGAACAGCAGCCCAACCAGAGGGAATCTCAGTGGTTTTTCAATCCGGCCAGCGATTGCGAATATTAAAAGCGGAACGCCAAATAATACGCCTACACCTCGTGCTAAAAACCTGTGCGCCCATTCCCACCAGTAAATGACCTTAAACTCGTCCATAGACATGCCTTTATTGATCAATTGGTATTCTGGGATTTGGCGATATAGCTCCAGCTCTTCTTCCCACTCCTGCGCACTAAGGGGTGGAATAACACCATGGATCGGTTTCCACTCAGTGATGGAAAGGCCTGAATCTGTTAGTCGTGTTGCGCCACCAACGATCACTAGCGCGAAAATCGCCAAGAGAACGATCCCAAGCCAAACACGTAAAACACCCCTATTGCTTTTTGCAGTCTCCTGCTTTTGTAAAAGCTCTGAATGTTCAACGGCGATCTCTGACATTTGTGATCCTATAAATGGTGTGGATGGTTATTTTTAAAATCAGCGGATGTTTTGCACTTATATATACGAAAGACAAGCGGAAAGGACTTGCGGCACGCGGTCGCGGTAAAAAGATGAAACCGGAGCTTTCCACTTTGCGTAATTAAGTTTACAAGGCACAAGACCAACCAATAGCTCAACTGTGGCGCTATACCAGCAACCCGCCGGAAGGAAAACAAATGCCAGTTCGCGTGAAAAAATTCATCGGCATTTTTATCATGATCGTTCTTGTGATCGTTTACGCGATGACAGCGGTGACGGTTGCAACATATCGGCTTGCTGAATCTGCATGGTATATCCACATGGCGTATTTTTTGGTGACAGGCCTGTTGTGGGTGCTACCGGCGATGTGGTTGATTAAGTGGATGGAAACACCGCCAAAATCCAAAGCAACAGATGCGCAGGACTAATACGCGCATTGACGCCTATGTAGTTCAAATTTTATTTTTTCCGTTCAAACTTCATTTTCCGTAACATCAAACATTGATGCCCGTAGGCGTTGAAAATCACCATTTGTTTAACTTTTTTGCCGATCTTGAGCTCAAGTTTTGTAATTTTATAGCGTGAGCGGTCAAAAGATGTCGAGTTTAGCATTAAATCGTAATACTTCTGGTGCAGTCTTATCACCTTATCATCCGGGCAATATTGTCAGGTATCGGAATTTGCAGGATCAAATGGATAAGCAAAAATCAGTTGGAAAAAACCGCTATGCTGTTGTTCAGGATATTGATGATCTTGAGCATGATTGGCGACGTATTGAAACTGAATTGCATGTCTCTGTTCACCAAAGTTTTAGCTGGGTGCGCGCATGGGTTCGCAATAAAAAGACTAATCCACTCTTCATCGTTGGATATATCGGTGGCCGAGTTGAGTTCATCTTACCGCTTGAGATCTCAAATAAGTTTGGTGTTACGACCGCGCATCTGATTGCAACTGAACAAAGTAATCTAAACTTCGCACTATGTTCGACCTTGTTTTTGTCAACTTGTGGGCTTGATTTCGTTGATCATCTCAAAAACGAAGTGAAATCTATTGCACCATTCATTGATGTAATTGTTCTTGATCGCATGCGCATGCAGCTCAAAGACAAACGCAATCCATTTGAAAGCGTTTTGACAACAAAGAACCAAAATCCTTCATTTCAATTGCCGCTTTTAGATGATTTTGATGAGACTTTGGCGCAATTAAATCGTAAACGTCGCCGCAAGAAATTCCGCGGTACAGAGAAGCGTATTGCTTCAATTGGTGGCTACACCTACACAATTGCAAATTCACTTGCAGAAAATGAGAAGATACTAAGCGAGTTTTTCCGTCAAAAAACCAAGCGTTTGAAGAGCCAAGGCTTACCAAATGTGTTTGGTGATGGTGAATTGATGGACTTCTTCTCTGAAGTTTGCGCTCTTGATAATAACGAAATTGGCTCAATGGAGCTTCATGCTGTCGTATTAAAGGGTGAGAAATATGATGGGCAGATCCTAGCGATTTCAGCTATCACACCAAAACGCGATCATGCCATTTGCCAATTCAGCTCATTTAATGAAGAGATTAACGACGAGTTAGATTGCAGCCCTGGTGAGTTTTTATTTTATCTGGCCATTCAGAACTTTAATCAGCGCGAGTTTCGTAAATTTGATTTTGGTATTGGCGATCAGCCATATAAGCGCTCGTGGTGTACAGAATGTGACGAACATTTCGATGGCACGTTGTCGTTCACACTATTTGGCCAGCTATATGCATATGGCGAACGTGCTAAAACTGATCTCAAACGTTATATCAAATCCTCTGAAAGACTGCATAAAATAGCCGCTAAAATCAGATCACTTAAAGCATAAAAAAGACCCGGGTCATTCTAACAACCCGGGTTTTATTTTGGTCAATTGAGCTTTGCTTTATGCGACAGAACTCTGATCGTTTTGTGGATCATGATGTGAGGGTTCGAAAGATCCTTGATTGAGATCCATGGTGATAACATCATGGAAGCCGGTCGCAACGAATTCCTGCTGGAACTCATAAAGATCGCGCTCATCGAGATGTTTAACCGAGATCACATATTCCGGTGTGCGCTCACCAATTAGACGCATTGCGCTTTCAACAGAAGACGGTCCGCATTCCACGATGACCGTGTCATAGCTTTGGCCAAGCGCATCTATAATCATTGGGATACGTTCAGCTGCACTCATCGCACGCTGGATATTGCCATTACCACGCGCCATAACATGGGCATTGGACTGGCGGTCAGGATGCAATGTGTTTGCAATAGATGTTTCACCACATAACAGGTTTGTAATACCTGTGATACGGCTTGTGCCGATAGTCACACCAGATGGACCACCATTAAGCGTAAGATCAACAAGCACAGGACGAATACCCAAATCACTAAGCTTTCTTGCCAGCATCACAGATCCTGCAACGGCGGTATCCCCTTCCGGAGATAAGCAAACGACAAATTTTGTTTTAGCAATGGCAAATTCAGAAATAACTTGATCAATTGAGAATCCCAGAACATCGCCATCTTGATGTTGTGGGGGAATATCTTCGCTGATCAAGCTTGCAGCCAATGGTGCTTTTTCTGCAAGATTTACACCATTTTCTGCGTGAACATATTCAGGCTGTTGCGCATGTGAAGCTGATACTGCTGCAGCAACCTGGCCATCGCGGTCCATAACAGGTTCTTGATGATAGTTCGGGCGAGCTGAACGCAATGCACGACCACTGAAGAGTTCAGCAAGCATCACCCAAATCGCACCAATTAAAAATGTAGCGAACATCGCGACTATGATGATCGGAAGTTTCTTTGGAAAATAGGCTTCGGTCGGCTCAATCGCGCGTGAGATAATGCGCGCGTCCGGCGGTACTGCGCTGACATTTGCACGAGAAGCGCTTTCGCGGAAACGAGAGAGGTATGTTTCTAAAAGTTGCCGCTGTGAGTTTGCTTCACGTTCAAGTGCACGCAGCTGAACTTCTTCACCCCCTGCTTGTGCAGAGCTTGCTTTGATTGAGTTTAAGCTGCTTTGCAATTCACGCTCACGCAAACGCGCAACAGACGCCTCATTTTCTAGGCTTGCAAGCACTTTGCGGGCTTCACCGCGCAATTGTCTTTGAATATCGAGAAGCTGGGCACGCAGCGCTTGCATGCGTGGATGTCCTTCAAGCAGGGTTGTAGACAGATCGGCAATTTGACCCCGAACATCCCCTTCTGTTTCACGAAGGCGCTGCACCGTTGTTGAATCTAAAACATTTGCAATGGCTTCAATATCCTGCCCGGTTTCAAGCACGCGGCGAACCGTTGTTGCGCGCGCATCTGCATCAACACGCTCTGAACGAACACGTGTGAGTTCACCTGAGATATCAGACAATTGTTGAGAATTTAGCGTATCAGTATCACCAACCAGCAGAAGACCTTTTTCTGCACGATATTCCGCAACTTTTGCTTCCGCCTGACGGACACCTTCGCGTAAACGTTCGATTTCTGGTTCGAGCCATGCGCTCGCGACATTATTATCTTTTAGCTTTTCACCTGACTGAACACGCAAAAACGCATCTGCCATAGCGTTTGGAACAAGAGCTGCAAGTTTTGGATCTTCTGAAGAAAACTCGATGACAATGACGCGCGAAGCCGCGATCTGGTAAACATCAAGACGCTCATAGAACTCTTTTAGAACACGTTCTTCAGCTGGAATGTCAAACGGATTTGAGATCAACCCCATCCCGATGAGAATGCTTTCAATGGCAGACGCGCTTTTCGGCGTATCAAATTCTTCATATGAAGCAAGGTCTAATTGACGAGCGACTTCTTTAACCAGATCGTTGGATTTTAAGATTTCCATCTGACTGGTCACACCGCGCTCATCAAGCATAGCTGATTGTGGATTGCCACCACCTTGCTGCTGATCTGTGTAAACAGGCTCACGATTATCGATCAAAATGCGTGCCTCAGAGCGATATTTTTCGTCCAAAATATTTACAAGAAAAAACGCCAAAACCCCAGCAATTAAGACTGCAAGGATAATTTTCAACGCGTTGCGTTTTACCGCAGCAAACAAGCTTCCAAGATCAATATCTACGTTTGTATCATCAGCGTGCACCTGACTCATACACTTTACTCCATATGGTATTTAAGCGCGGAGCGTAAACGAACATGGTAACTTATCAGTTAACGCGCTCGCTTTTTACAATGTGGGCATTCTAATGATTGAACTTGGCTGAAACTGGGGTTTTAAATCACGTAATCTGACAGGCGTGTAAAACCACTTGCAGAATATTTTATCTGATCTTTACCAAGCATTAACCATAAATCGACGATAAATTGGTCTCAGAGTTAACTCGTGGAGCATGGCGCCCGTGATCAGGTCCAAATTGAAAATTACGTTTATTGCAGCTTGTGCTGCGTTTGCAACTGCCCTTTCCGGCTGTGCAAGCTACCAGCCTGCCCCGCGCGCATTTCATGAAGCTACCATTCAGCCATATCGTTTGGATTCTGGTGACCGCTTACGCGTAACTGTGTTTGAGCAAACCGGCCTTACAGGCACCTATAGTGTTGATCAAGCAGGCTACATCTCTTTCCCATTGGTTGGAGCAATTGCCGCAAGGGGTAAAACGGCACAAGAGCTTGAAGGCGTTGTTGCCGGTGAATTACGCAAAGGTTTCTTGCGCGATCCTGATGTTTCAATTGAGATCGATCAATACCGCTCATTTTTTATTCTCGGTGAAGTTGGCCAACCTGGTCAATACGCCTATGTGCCTGGTATGACAGTACAAAACGCGATTGCTATTGCGGGTGGCTTTACCAGCCGAGCCAATCAAAAAACGACCGACATCACACGAAAAATCAATGGTAAAATCATGACCGGCAAGGTTTCGATTTCAAGCCCGATTTTAGCGGGTGATACCATCTATATTCACGAACGCTTGTTCTAAGATTTCATCATCACTAGACAGGCTTTGGGGACCAAATCGAATATATGACTGAGCAGCCGTTACGCATCATCCATTGTTTTCGCTCTCCAGTTGGCGGTATTTTTCGCCACGTTCGAGACTTGGTCAATTATCACGCAGAACAGGGTCACAAAATCGGCATTTTATGCGACAGCTCAACCGGTGGCGAGCATGAAGATAAATTGTTTGAAACGATCCTTCCCAAGCTGGAGCTTGGCTTGCAACGCATTGAAATTGGACGTGCTGTTACGCCCAAAGACTTCATTGCTGCTCGTAAAGTTTATAAAGAAATCAAAAGTTTGCAACCCGATGTCTTGCACGGACACGGCGCCAAAGGTGGCGCATATGTTCGGCTCATGGGTTCATTCTTGCGGGGGTCCAGGTCTCGCGTTACCCGCTTTTATTCCCCCCATGGCGGTACTTTGCATTACAAGTCTTCAAGCTTGCAAGGTAAAGCCTATTTTGCCGTTGAACGTTTTTTAGAGCGATGGACGGATGGTCTCGTGTTCGTAAGCGATTATGAGCGAAAGACATATTTCGATAAGGTTGGCAAACCGACAACCGACTGGGATTTGGTCTATAATGGCTTAACGGAACAAGATTTTGAACCCATTGTGGATCATGATGATGCAGTTGATTTTTTATATATTGGCATGATGCGGGACCTGAAAGGTCCCGATGTTTTTATTGACGCCCTGCGCGTTGCCGAACGTATAACTGGTCGTCCATTAAAAGCGCATATGGTTGGTGATGGTCCTGATAAGGAAAACTATCAGCTGAAAATTCATAAGATGGGTTTGGGTGAACGGATTAAAATGCACCCTGCGATGATGGCGCGTGAAGCGTTTGCGCTTGCCAAAAATGTGGTCATCCCATCACGTGCAGAAGCCATGCCTTATATTGTATTGGAAACCGTTGCGGCGCAAAAACCAATTATTTGCACAAATGTCGGCGGCATTCCTGAAATTATGGGTGAAGATTGTGCCTCCATGGTAACCCCAGGAGATGCTGATGCATTGGGTGCTATAATGGCAAAGGCTGCGGATGAAAAAGACTGGTTGAAAACCTGTTTGCCAGATCGAGCAGAGTTCACTCAACGCTTTTCGGTTGAGACAATGGCTGAAAACCTAACCGAAATTTACCAAAAAGCCGGTAAAAAAGCTGCTTAACCGGTAATTATCCTTGGTTTTGTCAAGTATTTCTTAGCTCATTTACGCTATCCTTCCACCATGTATTGAGTTCCTCCGTGTTGTTTGGAGGGTGTTTGAGTAAGTGGTGAGTATCATGAGTGACCGTATTTCGGACAAAGTCAGCCAGGCAAAAGCAGCTCCTTTGGAGCCTATGGATCTGGTTCCAGATGACAATTCGGATCTTTCAGACAAAGACATTGTAAATGGTGTTGAGAAAAACAATCTCAATCGCTTGGCGCGTCATATCGCGGAGCAATTGGCTGAAGAAAACTACTCCCCTGCCATCATTCGCGGCAGTTTCCGTGCATTCGAAGCAGCTGGCTTCTTAATCGCAGGTTTCGTTCCTTATTTCTCGCAAGGTCACCACTTGGATGGAACATGGATGAGCCACACCAGCGTGATGGTTTCATCAACAATCTTACTCGCCATGGCATATTTTGCCGGCGGTTTATACACAACACAAAGCCTGTCTGCTGGTATTCGTATATTACCACGCGCCATGGCTATCGTATCATCCCTCTTTGCGCTTATGGCACTGGGTGGTTATTTCATTGATTTCAACTTCTTGTTTGATTGGAACTGGTTTAGCTCTTGGTTTGTCGGCGCCATTGTATTTATCTGCGTAACACGTGTTTTATTCGCAGCTTCTATGAAAAAATGGAACCGCAATGGCTTTATGGAGCGTCGCGCGGTGATCGTTGGCGGTGCAGATGCTGCGAAAAAATTAATTCGAGATATCGAAGCTGAACCAGACAATGATATTCGCATTTGTGGCCTGTTTGATGACCGCTCCGATGATAGATCACCACCTGTTGTTGCTGGTTATCCAAAGCTTGGGACTGTAAAAGACGTTATCGCCTTCGCACGCATGACGCAGATTGATCTGATTATCCTCACACTTCCGCTTGCTGCTGAAAGCCGTTGGATCGGTATGCTCAAGCACTTATGGGTGTTGCCAGTTGATATCCGCCTTGCAGCGCATGCCAATTCTATGAAATTCCGTCCGCGTTTTTACAGCTTTATGCCAAACAGTAACATCCCGATGCTGGATTTGTTTGATAAACCTATTGCGGACTGGGATTCTGTTAGTAAACGCTTATTTGATATCTTCTTCGCACTGGTCGCACTGGCGTTGTTATGGCCGATTATGATCGGCGCAGCAATTGCGGTAAAGATGACATCCAAAGGGCCGGTATTCTTTAAGCAAAAACGCCACGGCATTAATAACGAAGAAATACTGATTTATAAATTCCGTTCCATGTATACCGAGATGTCCGATGAAAAAGCTGCCAAATTGGTAACTAAGGACGATCCGCGTGTGACCCCAGTTGGGCGTTTCATACGCAAGACATCAATCGACGAATTACCACAATTGTTCAATGTGCTGATCGGCAATGTGTCGCTTGTCGGCCCTCGCCCACATGCTGTTATCGCGCAAGCACAAAACAAGTATTTCGCTGATGTGGTGGATGGATACTTCGCTCGTCACCGCGTAAAGCCTGGCATTACTGGTTGGGCGCAGATCAACGGTCTTCGCGGTGAAATCACCTCAGATGACAAGATTAAGCAACGCACAGAATATGATCTGGATTACATTGAGAACTGGTCATTGTGGTTTGATCTGAAGATTTTGTTCAAAACCCCGTTCAGTCTCTTTAATACGGAAAATGCATATTGAGCGATCTACCCGCCAATTATAGCCCATATGGTGCCGGGTATGTAGCGCAACCGATTAGCGCTTCAAAAGGCATGGGACTGAGAATTGGTCAATTGACCATTTCAACAACGACCATTGGCAATTGGGCGATTGGTTTTTGTATGCTCACATCAGGCTTTGTGATGCGCGAACCTGCGCCTTATGAGCTGTTATTGTGTGTCGTCTTGGGTATTTGGTTTCTTGCCGGACTTAAAATATCGCGCACAGTTGCACCACTACTTGTGCTTTGGGTGCTCTATAATATTGGTGGTTTGGGCTCCATGCTCACCATGGATGCATATGGTGATATCCCGCTTTATCTGGCCGTCACATTGTTCCTTGCACTCACATCGGTATTTTTCGCGGCTGTCATCGAGCAAGACTACCGCAAATTGTCCATCATCTTTAAAATGTATGTTGTCTCGGCCTGTATCACCTCCCTATTGGGTATTGGTGGATATTTGGGTGTTATTCCCGGCGGTGAAGTCTTCACGCGTTATGGCCGTGCAATGGGTGCTTTTCAGGATCCCAACGTGTTTGGCCCGTTTTTGGTGCTGCCGGCGATGTATCTTCTGCATGGTTTGATTACAGGCAAATTAAAAGACGCCCCGTTACGTACTGTTGGATTATTGATCATAACGCTCGGAGTGTTCTTATCATTCTCGCGTGCTGCGTGGGGGCTTTATGCTATTTGTGGCCTGCTGCTTGTCTCGCTTTTATTGGTGAAATATCGCAGCGGTGCGTTCCAATTGAAGATATTCATGATGTCGATGGCTGGCTTTGTACTTTTGATTGGCGCAATCATCGTCGCCTTACAGATTGATCAAATTGCCGAACTATTCTCAACGCGTGCGCAGCTCGTTCAAGAATATGATGGTGCACGGTTGGGCCGTTTTGCCCGTCACGCAATCGGTTTCTCAATGGCGATGGAACATCCGCTCGGAATTGGTCCACTCGAATTTGGTCTGATCTTTGGTGAAGATACCCACAATATGTATCTAAAATCGCTAATGGCTTACGGTTGGCTTGGTTTTATCAGCTATATGACTTTGTTCTTCATGACGTTTTACTTCGGTCTAAAATTCATGCTGCGTGAACGTCCATGGCAGAAATATTTCATGCTGGCGATGATTTTGCTCTTTGGTCATGCAATTGTTGGTATCGTGATCGATAACGACCACTGGCGCCACTTCTTCTTGTTATATGGCATTGTTTGGGGCTGCATTGCGCTCGAAAAACGCTATGGCGCACAATATAACTAATCGACATAAGTTGTGATCACGGACGAGCAATACCTCATGCGTTGGGTCTTGCCTTTATCAAAATCTTCTGGTCTAAACACACGCATTATTCCCAATTACTCCAATTCTGGAGCATTTAATGCAGCATATCAAAGCAGTATTGTTCGACATGGATGGCCTCATGTTGGACACCGAAACTATTTCCATGCAATCGATGAAAAAGGCGACCCAACGCCTTGGTCTTAATGTTGAAGATCAATGGCTCTTTGATATCATTGGCATGAACCGCAAAGGCGCTGAGGCCTATATGTCCCAAAAGCTTGGGCATCCCCTGCCCGACGGATTGGATGATGCTTTTATTGAGATTTATGCAAATCACCTGTTTACGCATGGCATTGATTTAAAACCTGGCCTGACAGAGCTGCTTGATTATCTGGTGGACAATAATATTCGCCGCGCGGTAGCGACATCTACGCGAACCGAGATGGCTTTGAAGAAGCTCAAAAGCTCGGGCATCTTTGACTATTTTGAGCACATTATTGGTGGTGATCAGGTCAACAATGGTAAACCAGCACCGGATATTTATCTAAAAGCTGCAAACCATGTCGGGATTGATCCTGAATTTTGTCTCGCGCTTGAAGACAGTGATAATGGCGCGAAAGCTGCTTATGCTGCAAATATCAGCGTCATTGTTGTGCCGGATTTAAAGCAGCCAAAAGATGAAACCAGACAAATGGCAACAAAAGTTGTGACAAGCTTGCACGATGTTCGTAATTTATTTGAAGATGCGCGCTAAGGGATAAGGGGAACCACATGACTTTGACAATTGTTGCAAAACTAACAGCAGAAAAGGGCGAAGAGGAATTTCTCGCCAAACAATTGAGCAGTTTGGTTGAACCCACGCGCGCTGAAGCTGGGTGCATTCAATATGATTTGCACCAGAGCAATGACGATCCAGCTATCTTTCTATTCTTTGAACTTTGGGAAACCAGAGACCTTTGGCAAGATCATATGAACTCACCGCATATTAAAGCCAATGGTGAAGCTACCAAAGGCAAAATCGCCAATGTCGAATTGCACGAGATGAGCCAGATCGCCTGATCTGGCTTTGAATAAAGCTACCCTCGCCTTATGATTTAGCTGAGGTTTGATCACCTTTTTGGATTTCATCCATTTCATCGCGCAAGTCACGTTGCCATTCATCAAGATTGGCAAGAATGCTCTGAATAAACTCTTCATTTTCCATCGCTGGAATAGATGGGTCGTATTTATCGGCAACATCTAACATCGCTCTACGATCCATGCGGCGGAAAGCTTCGCCCATTTGAATTGAGTGTTCACGATCAACTCCCAGCGCTTCAAATGCGGATGCACCCATGCGAATGGAACCATCAAAAGTTTCGCGAACAATATCGCGGCACCCGGCATACCAAAGATCATAAACGTGATTACGATCGACAGCCCTTGCAAGCACATGCACATGTGGGTGGTGTTTGGTGACGTGACGGACCATCTCGGTGATCTGTTCTTTGTCATCAATGGCGATGATCAAGAGTTTGGCTTCATTGATCCCTGCCGCATGCATCATATCAGGACGCGTTGCATCACCGTAATAGGTGCGTAAACCGAAGATTTTCATCGTATCAATTTGTTTTGAGCTGAAATCAATCACCGTTGCGCTGTAACCCGCAATTCTTAGCATGCGCTCAATCACGCCACCGACGCGACCACGCCCTGCGATAATGATGTGATTTTTCTCTTCGATCTCATCGCTTTCGCGTTCTTGGTCAACCACATATTTTGGTGCGATCACTTTGTCATACAAAATGAAGAGCAATGGTGTGAGCAGCATTGAGAGCGCCACGATCAATAGCAATTGATCTGCAACACCCTGCGGGATCACGCTGTTAGCGACGGTAAATGACAACAGCACAAAGCCAAATTCACCCGCCTGCGCTAGACCCAACGCAAACAACCATTTATCCGCGCCACGAAGCTTAAAGATATAAGCGAGTATCAATAGCACTCCCGCTTTAAGCGCCATCAGCCCAATGGTTAGCGCAACGATGATTGCTAGATTATCAAACAGAAGCACAAAGTTGATGCCTGCACCAACGGTCATAAAGAACAAACCAAGCAAGAGGCCTTTAAACGGGTCAATGTCCGATTCAAGTTCATGACGATATTCACTATTGGCAAGCACAACACCTGCAAGAAAAGTTCCAAGTGCGGGCGATAAACCCACCAGCGACATAAGAAGCGCAATACCAACGACCATCATAAGCGCAGTTGCAACAAACAATTCTCGCAAGTTCGCCGCTGATATAAATCTGAAAATAGGTGTCGTCAGATAGTTACCTGCAAGCAGCACAAACCCGATGGCACCTAACGTAACAAGCGCGGTTTGCCAACCGCTCAAGCCATCCACAAGGCTCATGGATGACCCGTGACCATCACCATGCCCATCGCCATGCCCATCGCTAGATTGCGCACTATCTGCGACATGGGATGCAGCATCAGTTGCATGAGAGGCTGCATTGGACGCCACATCCATCAATTCAGGCACGGCAAGAAGTGGAATGAACGCCAACATTGGGATAACTGCAATATCTTGCGTTAAAAGCACAGAGAAACTGGATTGCCCGCCATCGCTTTTCATTAAGCCTTTTTCATTGAGCGTTTGCAGCACAATGGCAGTGGATGAAAGCGCCAACACCATGCCGATCGCAAGCGCAATCGTCCAAGGCTGGCCAAATGCCATGGCAATGCCCATAGCTGCAAGCGTGGTTAAGCCCACCTGCCCGCCACCAAGACCAATGAGTTTACCGCGCATTTCCCACAGCAGTTTTGGCTCAAGTTCGAGCCCTACCAGAAACAGCATCATCACAACACCAAATTCAGCAAAATGTTGGATCGATACAACATCCACATTCAATGCAGCTAACACCGGAGATATCAAAATACCGGCGATTAAATAGCCAAGCACGGAGCCTAAGCCTAAGCGCGTGGCAATCGGTACGGCAACAACCCCTGCAATTAGAAATATGAATGCGAGCATTAAAAAGTCGGTCA
>JAHDEP010000297.1 GCA_020628775.1 Rhizobiaceae bacterium
GTTGCGATATTTCCATAACCTGTGAGCACAACCATCTTGGTGTCTTCACGTTTTTTGCGGATGGCTTCAAGCACATCAAGACCATTGCCATCGCCCAAACGCATATCAACAACTGCATATTTAGGTGGGGCAGCATTAGCTTTGGCTAACCCTTCTGCAACACTTTCTGCGGTTTCAACTTCAAAACCACGGCTTTCCATTGCCCGCGCTATACGGCGCAAGAAGGGTCCATCGTCTTCAACGATGAGAAGGGATGGATCGGGACCTAGTTCAGCATTCATGTTCGTACTATCCGAGTTGTTATCGACTTAACAGATATAGGTATTTTTTTGTTCTTTATCAGATACCAACATAATGCTTGGTAAAAAACGCGTCAAATTGACCCCTTAGGCGAGATCTGCGACGACTGAATCCAAAACCATCATACCTGATGGGGTGCATCTTATTCTGTTATTATTAATACGCTCAATCATGCCATATTGGATCAGATTGTTTTCTCTGTCAGCATCAAACTCTCGATCGCTTAGAGAAGACCAGCGGCTGACATCAATGCCTTCGCGCAGTCTTAAGCCCATCAATAACATTTCATCCGCTTGATCTTGAGAGCTAAGTTGTTCGATCTCTGTGATCCCATGTCCATTATTTTCAACAAGGTCCAACCATGTTTCAGGATGTTTTTCAGTCACTGTTGCAAACTTCTTACCGCCCGTTGAGATGCGGCCATGGGCACCTGGTCCCACGCCAACATAATCGCCGTAGCGCCAGTAATTTAGGTTATGCTGGCTTTCCGCACCTGGCTGCGCATGGTTTGAAACCTCATAGGCCGGCATGCCGTTTTCGGTGCAGACTTTCTGCGTAACTTCATAAAGCTCAGCTTGTAAACTATCTTCCAGCATTGGAATTTTGCCAGCTTCATGCAGTGTGAAAAAAGGCGTGCCTTCTTCGATTGTTAGCTGATAGAGCGATAAGTGATCAGCGGCTAAATCAATCGCTTCGCGCAATTCATCAGCCCAATCTTCAGGAGTTTGATGCGGGCGCGCATAGATGAGATCAAAAGACATCCGCGGGAAAATATCACGCGCAAGAGAAATTGCTTTTTTGGCCTCTGCGACGTTATGTAACCGACCCAAAAACTTCAGATCTTTATCATTGAGCGCTTGCACACCCATAGACACGCGATTAACCCCCGCCTGTCGATAGCCTTTAAATCTTGAAGCTTCCACACTTGATGGATTTGCTTCCATGGTGATTTCAATATGATCAGGCACGGTCCATGCGTCTTTGACCGCTTGTAATATCTCATCAACAGTTTCAGGATCCATCAAAGATGGCGTGCCACCACCGATAAAGATCGATGTCACCTCTCGAGGGCCTGTCGTCTGGCGATTATGTTCAATCTCGCGTTTAAATGCTTCAATAAACCGTGGCTGGTCGACCTTTTGATGCCGAACATGCGAGTTGAAATCGCAATAAGGGCATTTAGCAGCGCAAAACGGCCAATGTAGATAAATCCCAAATCCGGGTTCTGCATTGATTGGGAAATTATATATGGCGGCCGACAAAGGCGGTGTCCTTATAGATCAAGGCAGGTTTCAGCGAACAATTTAAAAGCCCGCGCACGATGAGACAAAGCATGCTCATCACCTGGTTTCCATCCGTGTTTTTCTTCCGCCGTCATTTCACCAAAAGTCACATCATAGCCATTTGGTTTAAACACCGGGTCATAACCAAACCCTGATGTGCCACGCGGTGGCCAAATCAGTTGTCCTTCAGCTTCCCCGCGGAAATATTCGCGGTGACCATCTGGCCATCTCATGCATAAGACGCTGACAAATCGCGCCGTACGTTGCTCGGGTTCTGTTGCATTTGCTTCAGACAGCGCATCTTCGACCTTTTGCATCGCCATGCCAAAATCGCGGCTGCCATCCTCTTTTTCTGCCCAATCTGCTGTGTAGACCCCAGGTGCACCATCTAAAGCATCAACAACAATTCCAGAATCATCAGACAAAGCAACAAGACCCGTTGCCATTGATGCAGCATCGGCCTTCGTTGCTGCATTTTCCTCAAACGTCACGCCATTTTCGGGTGGTTCAGGCAATCCAAGCTCGCCTGCTGAGACAACTTCGATACCCAGCGGCCCAATAAGACCACGGATCTCTTCAAGTTTGCCCGCATTATGCGTCGCAAGAACGATTTTTTCACCTTCGAATTTACGCATGAATTTATGCCTTTATACCGATGCTTTATGCCGATGCTTTATGAAAGAGCTGCTTTTTGAAGTTCAACAAGTTCAGAGATGCTGTTTTTAGCCAATCCCATAAGCTGTGCAAACTCTTCCTCTGAAAAAGGATCAGCTTCTGCAGTGCCTTGAATTTCAACAATGCCACCACGACCGGTCATGACGAAGTTTGCATCAGTTTCAGCAGACGAATCTTCTAAATAATCAAGATCGCTCACAGGTTGGCCTGCAAAAATTCCGCAGGAAATTGCAGCAACGTGATCTTTTAAAACGCGATCAACTTTGATCATGTTGCGATCTTCCATCCATTGCAAGCAATCACGAAGTGCAAGCCACGCTCCTGTAATTGACGCTGTACGCGTGCCACCATCAGCTTGGATGACATCGCAATCGATTGAGATTTGGCGCTCGCCAAGTGCTTCTAAATC
>JAHDEP010000298.1 GCA_020628775.1 Rhizobiaceae bacterium
TTTTTCGCCATCGACAGACCACTTCACCACGCCTTTGATGTTCGATTGATTGAACCGCACATTAGACGGTTTACCGCCAGCAATCGCCTTCACAGGGCAGCCTTTGACGCACCGATTGCACTGATTGCAAAACTCCTGCACGCCAAATTTGAGCGGCGCATCGTGGTCAAGTGGCATGTCGGTAAACACTTTGCCCAACCGAATGCGCGGGCCGAACTTCTCTGTAATAAGCAGTCCGTTTTTGCCATATTCCCCTAAGCCTGCTTGAATAGCGAGCGGAATTGCCAAGGCGGTATCGTTCAGGCTAGCCACGGCGTTATAGCCCAAGTTACGAATGTATTGCGCAATGGAAAGCACCACCATCGCATCATAGGAATAGCCCAGCCCGGTGGCGGCACCGCTCAAGGCGGAAGGCACCGTGCGGATCAGGTCATAGTCCATTGCTTGCGCGGTCATAATGACCGATGTCATCCCCTCGGTGATGGTGTTAGGGCGCTCAGTTTTGCTCATGTCGCTGAACTTTGTTTCGTATACCCAGCGTGGATCGCAGGCAGTAATACCAACCATGTCCGCCCCAAATGACGCGGACACGCGCTTGATTTCAGCAGCGGCAGCCGCAGTGTCGGTAACTGTTTGCTGATGCTGGGCCACATCGCGGTAGAGCGTGAAGGCATCGGTAAACCCTTCCCAACGGTCTTGATCTTGATTGATCTCGGTAATTACGTTATTCACATGCCAAGACGCATTGCGAAATGCATAGTCTTTCTGCGTAAACCCATCCGCTTTGCGAAACGTCTTCAACGGCTCACGATAGGTCTCATAAAACAGCGTGTGCTTCCCAGACTGAATAGACTCATCCCACCAAGAACGCCGAAAAACGTCATCCTTTTGATGAAAGCGTTCAAACCCTGGCAAGATTTCAAATCCAGCGACAGCATCGGCCACGCCGCCGTTGACGGTGCCAGTTGCAATGAGTTTGGAGGTTGTTTCGTTTGTCATCATGTCGTTTAGTGGCTGAGGGTTGGCCTTATTTAACCACAGAGTTGAGATGCAAGACATGTGCACCTGAGTCTTAACACGGATAGGGCGGAACACGGAAATTTGTTAAGTTTCCCTAGATCCATCCGTGTTCTCCCGTATCCGCGTTAAGAAACTCCATGATGTATATAGAAACTAAGTCTTATAATCTCTCAAAACGCCATCAATAAAACTGGAAAGGGACACTCCATGACTACTAATTTCGACGAAATCATAGACCGCAGCAACACGAACGCAGCGGCGGTTGAAGGATTTCAAGACTATCTGTTTGATGCAGATGTAGAGATCACGCTCAACCATGCGCCTGAAGATTTAGTCTCAATGTGGGTCGCCGACATGAGTTTTGCCAGTGCGCCTGCTGCAATTGCGGCGATTCAAAAGCGGCTTGCGCACCCGGTGTTTGGCTACACGATGAATTTTGATAATGCTTACTATGATGCGTTTGTGCAGTGGACGCAGCAGCAATATGGCTGGCAGTTTGCGCGTGAGGCGTTGCTGATCTCTAGCGGTGTGATCCCAGCGCTATTTGATTTAGTCGATCAGCTATGTGGTGTTAATGAAACCGCGCTGACCCTGACGCCAGCTTATGGGTATTTCAAGCATGCGGTAACGCATCATCATCGTGAGCTGCGCACCAGTCCGCTGAAGGTGGCAGACGGCCATTACACCATCGATTTTGAAGACTTGCAGCGCCAAACGGCTGACCCAGCAGTGCGGGTGTTGTTTTTGTGTCATCCCCATAACCCCACCGGGCGCTCATGGACAGATGCAGAGTTGCGTCAAATCGGTGAAATCTGCTTTGAAAACAATGTCATTATCGTCTCTGATGAAATCCATTGTGATTTGCTACGTGTGGGAAAACAGCACACGCCGTTGGCAAAACTCTTTCCAGACTCAGACCAAATCATCACGTGTATGGCACCCAGCAAAACCTTCAACTTAGCTGGCATGATGACCGCCAACATCATTATTCCTAACCCTGAACTGCGGGCGCTCTGGCAAGCGCGTAGCCATCCATTTGTTAGTCCGCTCGGGTTAGCCGCAGCACAAGGTGCGTACGAAAACGGCCACGACTGGTTGCAAGCGTTGCGTGCTTATTTAGATAAGAACTTCAACGTCCTGGCCGCAACGCTCAAGCAAGAGTTGCCGCAAGCGGTGTTTCAAATTCCAGATGCAACCTATTTAGCTTGGGTCGATTTGAGCGCCTATCTGCCAGCTGATCTCAATCTGACTAAATTCTTTTTAGAAGAGGCGGGCGTGATTATGGAAGGTGGCGAAATGTTTGTGGCCGATGGCGGCACGCGCGTCCGTCTGAATGTGGCTTGCCCAACATCCACATTACTAGAAGGCTTGCGGCGCATTGTTGCGGCGGTCAACGCCTATAAAACAAGCGTCTAATGTCCTTTCCAGAGCCACCAGATAAACAAGCGTATTACACACAAGTGTGGGCTATTGCGTGCCAAATTCCGCATGGGCAAGTGGCAACATACGGTCAACTTGCAAAGCTGATCCCGGCCCCAAACGGTGTTGCGGCAGCCGACTATCGCGCGTTTAGTCCCCGTTGGGTAGGCAATGCCATGGCCGAATGTCCAAGTGACGTGCCTTGGCAGCGCGTGGTAAATG
>JAHDEP010000299.1 GCA_020628775.1 Rhizobiaceae bacterium
CCTTTATAGGAAAGCAATGTACCAATACCGTATTGTTTTAAACAATCGGCGAGTTCAACCTCATTGATATCTGTATATACTGCCATGTTATTGACCGTTCACAAACGCCATATCGCTGGCAGTCAGTTCAACATCGCGAAGCTCTCTGTTTACGAGGAAGTTCTCGGTTTCTTTGACCATTTCCGCAAGCTCAATTTTGACATTAAATCTCTGGCGGAACGCATCAATTATCTCATCAACAATCACTTCAGGCGCGGAAGCACCCGCTGAAATCCCTAAGGTTCTAACACCATCAAATTCATCCCAATTAATCTCGCTTGCGCGCTGAACTAGAAGCGATTTCTTAGCGCCTGCGCGACGTGCAACTTCAACCAAACGCTTTGAGTTTGATGAGTTAGGCGCACCAACAATGATGAAATGATCGCAGTTTTCAGCGGCTTGTTTAACAGCTTCCTGACGATTGGTCGTAGCGTAACAAATTGATTCAGCTGCCGGCGCCTGAATGTTTGGAAACTTTTCCTGCATGGCTTTGATCACATCTTGCGTGTCATCAACGGATAAAGTTGTTTGCGTGACGAACCCTAATTGATCCGCATCTTTAGGCACAAAGCGCGCCACATCTTCAACGGTTTCAATTAGCGTGACTTCGCCAGCCTCAAGCTGCCCCATGGTACCAATGACCTCTGGATGCCCTTTATGGCCGATTAAAATGACGTGTCGACCCAAACGAACGTGACGCATGGCTTGCTTATGCACTTTTGATACCAGCGGGCATGTTGCATCTAAATAAAACAAGTTTCGCGCTACAGCATCTTCAGGCACAGATTTTGGAACACCGTGAGCAGAAAAGACCACAGGCTGATCAACATGTTCTGCAGGGATTTCATCGAGCTCTTCGACAAAGATTGCACCGAGTTCTTCAAGGCCTTCAACGACAAAGCGATTATGCACAATCTCATGACGTACATATACCGGCTTGCCATATTTCTTAAGCGCCAAAACCACAATTTGAATGGCACGATCAACGCCCGCACAAAATCCGCGTGGGCCACATAATCTAATTGTCAAATCAGGTTTGGACATCAATAAACTCTTTCGAAAATCATTTTCTATTTTGTGGGTTGGCGAAACTTTAAAGTCAAGATGTATGCACGCGCTAACTTACGCCTTTGACAGATTTCCTGCGAAATAAAAACACACCAACAATACATATAAGTGTTGCTGCAAGCCCATACCAGGTAAATGCATATTGTAGATGATTATTAGGCAGATCAATCAGTGTCACACCACCCTGCGGGAAGCCTCCAGGATTTGGTGTATCATCCGCATCGATGAAGAACTTCAGCAGCTCTGGGTCTTCAAATGTGAGACCCGTTGTTTGCGCCATTGAACGCAAATCTTTCCAATAATAGATATTCTTATCAGGATCATTTTCCGGGACAACACTTGATGGTTTGTCATCGAGCATTTTGCGCGCTAGTCCTTTAATTGAAACCACATCGCTTATCTGACCTTCGGCCCGTTTTGAAGGGTCTTTGAAATCAAATGGCACAAACCCGCGATTGATAAAGACAGTGCCTTCCTCGCTTAAAAGCGGGGTATAAACATAGTAACCTGAAAAGCCGTTATGCGTTGCAAAGAAATGACGCTCTTTTGAGTGATCAAACTGACCTTTTACGGTAACAGGTTGATATTCAAACTCATCACCTTCGGTTATTTTATCCACCAGCTCATTTATCCCGATGGGATTAGAACCTAATCTCTGCTCTAGGTTAGCAAGTAGGTTTTCCTTCCATTCCAAACGTTTCATCTGCCATGAACCCAGCACTATGAGCGTGGCAAACACTGCCGCTATAACCACAAAAACAGCGATAGATTTGAAACTGAAAAATGACGTTGTTGAATTACCCACGATCAATCTCACCCTGTTGCGCTTTGTTTTTATATTGAAGACAAATCATGATGCCCTTCATTGCGCGAAGTAAATAAAGCCCAAGCCCAATGGAGATTGGAAACCAAATCAGCAATTGCAGCCACAAAGGTGGCGAATAATTGACCTCAAGCCACAGCGCTAAACCCACGACAATAAAACCGACAGCGGTCATAACAAAGACAGCTGGCCCATCGCCTGAATCTGCAAAGGAATAATCAAGATGACAGGAGCGGCAGGATTTCTTTAGACCCAAGAAACCTTCAAATAGCTGTCCCTCGCCGCAGCGTGGGCAACGACCCTTCATTCCTGTTTTGATCGGATCAACTGGTGCAAAGCGAAGCTCTTGTGTCATCAAGTATTTCCTGAGTTTAAATAAGAAAGGGCGACCAAATAGCCGCCCTTTGTAAAATCTATATCTATCAACTTAGTGATGGATAGGTGCGCCCCATGATGCCCAAACATATACGGCAAAGAATAGGAACAACCAAACCACATCAACAAAGTGCCAGTACCATGCAGCAGCTTCGAAACCAAAATGTTGTTTTGGTGTGAAGTGGCCTTTAAGCGCTCGGATCAAGCAGATTGCCAAGAAGATCGTACCCACAAGAACGTGGAAGCCGTGGAAGCCTGTTGCCATGAAGAATGTTGCACCATAGATGCTATCTTTAAAGGCAAATGGAGCCACTGTGTATTCGTAGAACTGAACGCCTGAGAACAATACACCTAG
>JAHDEP010000300.1 GCA_020628775.1 Rhizobiaceae bacterium
TCTTGCGCAATCCTAACGAATTCTTTCATATCGGATTTTTTATTCAAGTTTTGTCATATCAATGCTATTTACTTTGGCATGGGAAAAACCAACAGACTATCCGAAATGGTGAAATCCGGGCTTGATCTGATCACTCAGGCAATCACCATCTATGATGAAAATTTAAACCTGGTACTTGCTAATAAACGCTTCCAGGACATGTTCCAAATACCTGAAAACTTAATGAAAGCAGGCACGACGTTTGAAGAATTGCTGCGCTTTGCCTGCTTATCTGGCGAGTATGGCGCAATTGAAGACACCGACCAATTTGTAACGGAGAAAGTCGACCTCGCGCGCAAATTCGAACCGCATTATTTTGAGCGAACACGCGCAAATGGAACGTCCATTTCCGTAGAAGGTTGCCCTTTGCAAGATGGCGGTTGGATTTCAGTGTTTACAGATATTACGCCGATTAAAAAACAAGAGGAACTCTTCCGGTCGAGAGCTGAGAACTTATCAAATGAACTTATTCAGCAGTCTGAAGATTTAGCACAAGCCAATAGAGAAATGGCCGCAACCGTACGCTCACTTGAAGTTGCCAAACGGCAGTTGACGGAAAGCCGAGCGCGTCTTGAATTTATCAATCGCATGACCCCAGCGCATATTGCGCATGTGAATGCGGAAGGTCATTACACCCATTCAAATGGCAATCTTGCGCGCATATATCCAACGGAAACTTCTGACATTGTAGGCCAAGATATTGAAATCGTGCTTGGCCCTGAAATTTGGCCGCATGTGAAGCCGGTTTTCATCAAAGCTCTTAAAGGAGAGGCCGCAGTTGCTGAATTTAAGGTTCACAGCAATGAAAGCTATATTCGATTGGCGATGAGCCCGGATATTAAAGAGGATGGTACGGTTAAAGGCGCATTCATTTTATCAACGGATGTCACACAAGAAGCGGTTGCGAGAAGAGCATTGGCGCATTCGCGGCGCAAGGAGCTCGCCAATCAATTAACGTCCATTATGGCTCATGATTTCTCAAATCTTTTGACCATTATAATGGGGCAGCAAAACAAACTCGCCAAATGCGCAACCGATGATCCCACGCTTGAAAATATCAGCGAGACAATTAAAAGCGCAGCGCGTCGAGGATCCGATCTGATTGAAAGCCTCAATCAGTTTGACACCAAAAGAAATCCGCAGCCAGCTGCAACTGAAGTTGCAAATTTTGCCCGTAATATTGAACAATTATGTCGAGCTGCACTCCCGGAAAGTGTTGAGTTCGAATTTTCATGTGATGTTCCGGATAGCACCATCATGCTCGATAAAGGCTTTGCGAAAGACGCCATATTAAATCTTGTGATCAATGGTTCTGAAGCATGCTGCGGGGCGGGGACTGTATCGGTTACCATCGATAAAGACAAAAACGATAGATTACGGATTTCCGTTTTGGATAATGGGCCTGGGTTTTCAGATGAAGACTTGGAAAACGCGCTTAAACCATTTTATACAACTAAGTCTGCCAAAATGGGCCGCGGTCTAGGTTTAACTTCAGCTTTTGATTTCGCTAAATCCTGTAATGGTGACATGAAGATCAAGAACCGTGAACGACATGGTGCTGCCATTACACTGCGAATTCCTTATCAAGCCGTCGACCCTGAAAAAACCGGTCTTGTTCTGCTCGTCGATGATGATGATATTGTGCGAAAAACAGCGCGCGATTATTTGCGTGAAGCAGGACACACAATTATTGAAGCGAGTGATGTGCAAAGCGCAAAACAGCTCACAAGCGTTGAAGGTTTGTCGTTTATCATCTCTGATCTTGATCTAGGCAATGGTGATACGGGACTAGATCTCATTAACAATTCACCAGATCACATTCCCAAGCTTATTATTACTGGCTTACCAGCAACAGACGAATTGCGGAAAAGTGCCAACAATGCTTGTTTGGTGCTTGATAAACCATTTAATTCTGAACAATTGGTGTCAGCGATGTTAAGAGCAAAATCATGACCCAACCCGTTCGAATTTCAATCCTTGAAGATTCCATGCAGCTGCAAGAACTACTAACGGAATCGCTCACCGAAGAGGGGTTTGTGACAAAGTGCTATAGTCTGGCCAATGAGTTCGAGCGTGATCTTTCAAATTGGAAACCGTCTGTTTCTATTGTTGATCTTGGGCTGCCAGACAAAGATGGATTGACCACGCTTTCCAAGATTGGTGATAAAAATGATACAGCCATTTTGGTGATATCAGGACGAACTAGTCTGTCAGACAAGATTGCAAGCTTTGAATTAGGTGCTGATGATTATCTGGCAAAGCCTTTTGAGATGCCAGAATTGATTGTGCGTGTGCGTGCGTTGTTGCGAAGAAAACAAACGACATTACCGGAGCGGCAATTAAGCGATACAACAAGATTACCTGGTTGGACTGTGCATCCATCTCAATTTCTCATTGTTCACGATGATGGTCATGAGGAAAGTTTGTCATCCAGTGAGATGGCGCTTTTAAATGTGTTTTTAAAACGACCCAATCACGTTGTCACACGAGATCAATTGCGCGAAGAGCTGGAAAGCCGCGTTGATGAGCTTTCCTTTGATCGCGCCATTGATGTTAGAATTTCAAGGTTACGGTCTAAGCTGCGCGATAAATCAAAAGATCCTAAAATCAT
>JAHDEP010000046.1 GCA_020628775.1 Rhizobiaceae bacterium
ACATCGGTGGTGATTTAGACGCAGGTGGTGATCTCGGCTCAGATTTTGGTGGCGACTTTGATGCTGCTCCAGATATGGGCTCTGATTTTGGCGGCGACCTAGGTGGTGATCTGGGTTCCGACTTCGGCGGCGGTGATGCTTTAGGTTCAGATTTTGGCGCCGGGGCAGATTTAGGTTCTGATTTCGGTGGTGGAAGCCTTGAAAGCGCAGACCCAGGTGTGAGCGATTTTGGAAGCGGCTCGACCGTTACCGGCGCAACTGGCAGCAATTCACGCGCCGACCTCGTCATGGATATTCCAATTGAGGTGCAAGTGGTTCTTGGTACAAGTCGCATGCAAGTTTCTGAATTGATGGATTTGAACGAAGGCGCAACGATCGGTCTTCAGCGCAAGATTGGTGAGCCGGTTGAGATCATGGTCAATGGTAAGTTGATCGGCCGCGGCGAAATTACTGTTTTAGAAAATGACGACACTCGTTTTGGTGTTAAGATGATCGAAGTCATCGGCACTAAAGCAACAACAGGATAAGTATCGTGGATATTTATGACGATTTTGAGCATGATGCTCAAACGGGAAGCTCTAAAGAACTTTCTCCCCCTGAAAAAGCCGCTGCTGTGCTTTTAGCGATGGGTAAGCCTGTTGCAGGCAAATTGCTTAAATTTTTTGAGCAAAGCGAATTACAAGTCATTATCGATAAAGCGCAAAAACTGCGTCCAATTCCACCACAAGAATTAGAAGAGCTCGTCACCGAGTTTGAAGAATTGTTCAGTGAAGGTACCGGCCTTATGGACAATGCGAAAGTGATGGAAAGCATTCTTGAAGAAGGTTTGACCCCTGATGAAGTTGATGGACTTTTGGGAAGACAAACTGAATTCCAAGCTATCACACAAACGATTTGGGATGAGCTGAATGAAGCTGACCCTGAACGCGTCTATCGCTTCTTAGAAAACGAACACCCACAAACCGCAGCATATATATTATCAATGCTACCGTCTTCATTTGCTGGTAAAACATTGATGAAAATGCCGGAAGAAAAGCGCGTTGATATCGTGCATCGTGCGGTAAACCTTAAAGACATCAATCCACGTGTTGCTGAAATTATTGAGCAAAAAGTTCGTGAACTGGTCGATGAAATCAATGCAGAGAAAAATGCAACCGGCTCAGTTAAGGTCGCTGACATTATGAACGAGCTCGACAAACCGGTTGTTGAATCTCTACTGGGAGCACTTGAAAGCCGCAGCGCTGACACTGCTAGAAAAGTTAAACCGCGTATCTTCCTGTTTGATGATCTTTTGCTCATGTCTCAGCAATCACGGGTCACATTGTTTAATGATATCAGCGGCGATGTCATCACACTGGCACTGCGCGGCACATCGCCTGAAATGCAGGAATCTGTATTATCAGCCATTGGTGCACGTCAACGCCGGATGATTGAATCAGAGCTTGGTAATGGTGACTTGGGGAAACCTGCGGAAGTTGCCGTTGCGCGCCGCTCGATAACACAAGAAGCCATTCGCTTAGCTGGCGAAGACAAATTACGACTGCGTGAAGACAAACAAGCCGCCTAGTGTTAGAATTATCTAACGATTCGTAATATTGCGATAAGGTTGGTCACATGTCCGGTGATGAAGACAAAGACTCCAAAACCGAAGACCCCACCGAGAAAAAGATCCGCGATGCTTTTGACAAAGGTAACGTCCCATTTGCAAGGGAAGTTCCCGCGTTTGCATCTGTTTTAGGTGCATTGCTGTTCGTTGTGTTTTTCCTCCCCTCCAGTGTTGGTCGCGTGACATATGGACTAAAGGGGATTTTTGAAAAACCTGAAGACTGGCGCATTATCACTGGTGAAGACGCATTGGCGATTTTCAAGCACTTGTTCTGGGAAGCAAGCATCATTCTCTTGCCGGCATTTGCAATTTTGATGACGTTTGGTTTGGCCGCATCGATATTTCAAAACATCCCTCGCCCGGTGCTCGACCGCATTCAACCCAAATGGAATAGATTATCTATCCCCGGTGGTTTTGGCCGCATATTCGGCAAAAAGGGTATGGTTGAATTTGCAAAAAACATGGCAAAAGTCATGGTTATCTCTTTGATCATCGCATTGGTCATGCGCAGTGATTTTATGGATATCTTGCAAATTATGTACGTTGATCCTGGCGCAATTACGCAAATCATTTCAGATCACACGATCACAATTTTCATCGTTGTATTATTATCAACTGCGGTTCTCGCGATTGTTGATATTTTTGCGACCCGTCACTTTTGGTATGAAGACCTGCGCATGACAAAGCAGGAAATTAAAGACGAAATGAAGCAATCAGATGGTGATCCGATGGTTAAAGCGCGTCAAAGATCACTGGCAAGAGACCGTGCGCGAAAACGCATGATGGCTGATGTACCGCGCGCAACTTTGGTTGTAGCAAACCCAACCCACTATGCAGTTGCACTTCGGTATGATGCAGAAGAAACAGGCGCACCAATTGTAGTTGCCATGGGCCAAGATCTCATTGCACTGCGTATTCGAGAAATTGCTGAAGAACACGAAATTCCCGTTTTTGAGGACCCACCTCTTGCACGCTCAATGTTTGCGCAAGTCTCGCTTGGTACTTTAATTCCATCGGAGTTTTATCAGGCGGTCGCCGAACTAATTCATCGAATATATGATAAATCGCCCCGTTAGCGACCATGATTTCGGTCGTATTTTTTGAGCGAAATGTAATGTTTAACCCGTTAGGTTTGACGGTGCAGCTGATTGCTGTCTTCTATCTAGCGGCTTCCTTGTTGAAAGAAGTATGTATCCAGTTATGAAGAAAACACCACACAGCCACGAACATGAAAAAATTGTTGCTCAAGCACTTGCACCTGTCGCTCGTGAATTAAGATTGATCGATATCGCAGATCTCATTGCGATGCTGAAATATGAACGCCATGCAAGCCTGTCTGAATTGGTAACTTCTGCTGCGGAACTCTACTTTCTTCCCGACACGGTGAAGCTGGGAACCGGTGGCGATTATGTCGTTGATTGGGACTACAATCCAAAGATCGTTCTTGATCTGGAAATTCATCCAAATCTGGTCACCGTTTACGTGCGAGTGACCCTGGAAAAGGACTTCTGTGGCATTGAAATCAGCCATATTGAATTTAAAGAAAGTTTCTCAGACCTAGAGGAGAGCGCGAGCTTCTTACGTCATAGTTTGGAAAATGCGGCATTTTCGATGCACAAAATGCCTGAAATCCCGGAAGCTTATCGCGCTGTCTAATTAATTTAAGTTATCAATCCTAGGCGAATTGCTTTTGCAATCGCCTGGATCCGATTGACGCTATCTAGTTTTGTAGTCGCAGAGCTTAAATGCGCGTTTACTGTATGAACCGACAGGTTCAACATCTCAGAAATTTCATCACTGGTCAGACCATTACCCGCATATTGCAGGCATTCTGTCTCCCGCACATTGATTGAGACAGAATCTGTTCTGGCCAACATTTCAATTTTCAGTAACTCGCGAAGAATTACAAAAACTTTGCGATGAATATCAAAAAGCATGTCACGAGTGATTTTAATCGACGGTGAAAAATAGATCGCCATACCAGATTGTTTGCCGCCAAGATGAACTGGAAATGCCAATCCGCTTATAGCTGCGCCTTCAGCATCAATTGGTTTGGCCGGTCCAATGCTGGTAATAAAGTTCGCATCTTCACCACTTTCGGTCCAATAAACTGGATTTGGTGACTTATTGATGTGTGCCGATAGCGTCGCACTGAGGCTTTCAATAGCCGAATTCGCATATTCATCACGCTCAAAGCTTGAGTTGCTCATGATAATTTTAAGGGGGGAGGCATTGCCTAAGGCGCGACTGTTAACAACAATCGCGAAACCTGCAGCACCAATTCGTTTTTGAAGTTCAACGGCTTTTGGGAAAAAATCAGCTTTTGATTTGTTAACACTCAGATTACCACCGATTTCCCAGTGGGTTGCAGAATCAGCGGACCATGATGTTTCCAAATCTTTCATAAAGTGTGCCCCCAAGGCCTCAAATCAATTGACCACGAACAGCCTCTGCGACTGCTTCTGCCCGTGATTTCGTTGCGGTCTTATTCATGATACTGGTGATATAGTTGTTAACGGTGTTGCGTGATATCCCAATGATTAATGCGATCTCATCGCTGGTTTTACCCTTTGCAATCCAAGACAGACATTCCATTTCTCTATCAGTTAGCTCTGCTTGATTGGCTTCTGCAGAACTGGAAATGACAAATTCAGCAATATGGTACGAACATGCAAGAGCCGCATCGCGAAGGCGCTCCTGCGCAATCGATGTTCCAGGTTCAAAAAGGAAAAGGACAATGAATTTTTGCTCGCCGCATGTAATTGGCAGTACACAGATCTGATTTGCAAATTGTTTTGGTATTCTGAACTGTTCGCTTGCATCGAAAAAGCTTGGTTCGAACGCAGACCTTGGCGGAAGTTTTTCCATCACATCTGGCCTGTCAGATACAATTGCCTGACCTAAATTTTTCGCTAAATCATATGGCCAGTTGGAACTAATCACGAAATTTTCAGAACTATCATCACGCACGAGTAAGTAAGCACTGCTGCCTATAAATCTGCATGCAATATCTAAGCCGTCGCTAATGTGATCTGAGTTTGCGCTGTTACAAATTTGCTCGAAAAAATCCCCGCGGGTCATCACTTCCACACCTAAATCATCAATGGTGGTCGTGTCTTCAAGCATCACAATTCACAGCTGCCCTTCAATTTTTTTGTTATTTAATGTCTGCCACATGACAAAATAACTGTTCCCCTATTTGCAGCTAAGCTACCCTCTTGCTGCATTCTCGATTAAATCGTTCCTTCCTCAATATATTACATATATCGAACCCACTGATTAAAATAATTATCGCCAATAGAATTACTAAAATCTATAGGTATCTTTGAGTACTTTACAAATCGAATTTTGACAATAACACGATTTGAATCATTTTCTAGATGATACAACTAAAAATCTACCCTGATTGGTATAGTTTTTCTCCATGAAGCTACAATCTAGAATTTCAATCCAGAAATAACATAAAGAAACTTTATCTGAGAACTCAAGTCTCAAAATTCACAAAAAAATCGCAATGCCGATGAATTATATTTTCTTTTTTCACATAAATGGAGCGATAAATGTGTTTAATTTTCCAATATTTCCCCAAAAGTGAAATGAGATTTAGTCAAAAAATACTAATTTATTAGTATAAAATCGAATCACTTGGGCATTTACCTGAAGGAACATACCAACACAGAACCATTAATTTGGGTGATTGAGGAGGCAAATCTGCTCATTACACCCCATAATTGCGATGTAGTTTGATGCTTAGATTAATACTTAGATTGATATTAGGCAGCGTCGCCAACAGCCCATTTGCGTAGAACTTTAGCAGCACGTTCTTCACTGATTTCAACCATGGATGATAGCCTTTTCTCAGGTCCACCTTTAACACGACCGGTAAAGCTCATACCTTCTTCGATGACCACGCCGTCACCGCCATCATCACCACCGCCAAATTCTGCATCAGCATCAAATCCAAAGTCAGCACCAAAGCCTTCCATAGATGCAGGACCACCTGGCATTCCGTCCATACCACCAGATCCTGGAGAGAAGTCTGGTAGTTCAAGGCCATCGATATCTTCAAGCCCAGCAATAGCTTCACCGCCACCTGCGCCCGCCGCGCTGCTTGAAGCACCGCCGCTTAAGATCGGACGGAAGCCGAACCAGACCAACAAGAATGCAACAACGATGAACGCTATAGCATTGATGATGGTGCCAAGCTGGGCCATCAAGACTTCCATGAAGCCGCCTGATGCAATTGTATCAGCGAGCATTTCAGTTGCTAGGAATTCCATTGTTGTGAGTTTAATAGCGTCTCCGCGCTCAGTATCTAGCCCTGCTGCTGTTGCGATGACCTGTTGGAGTTCTGCAAGATATTCATCGATTTGCTCCTGCGTAGCTTCAGCGCCAAGCATTTCTTTCACCCGGGCATCGTTAACAACAACAGCAATGGATAGTTTTTGAACGTCATAGCTATTGCGAACGGTCTGGGTGACCTTTGAATTGATCTCGTAGTTGGTTTGCTCTTCTTTACGCTCTGCAAGTTCACTTGAAGATGGTGAGTTTCCACCAGCGGCGGGTGTTTGATCTGGGATGTTTTGTTCAACCGTTGCAGGTGCATCCGTTGTTGTGGAATTTGATGTTTGGTTTTCACGTGTCACACGAGTTGATCGCTCAACGCGTGATTCTGGGTCAAACACAGTTTCCTGGATCTGCTGTGTATCTGTGTTAACCTTCGCCATGACACTTGAGCGGAAGTTATCAATACCGAGGAATGGCGACAGCGCTTTATCAATGTTGTTTTCAACTTCATTTTGAATGATCTGCACAATCGACATAGAGCGATTGAGCGTGCTGTTGGAGAAGTCATCACCTGACGCCAGTAATTTACCAGTTGAATCTAAAACAGTAACTTCATCTACAGACAGTCCTGGAACAGAAGATGCCACCAAGTGCCGGATTGAATCTGCTGAGCGGCGGGCAACTGCGTTACCTGTTTTGACCATGACTGATGCTGATGGTTTTTGCTCGCCACTGCGGAAGTTGCCTGTATCGGCCATCACAATGTGAACACGAGCTGCATTGATCCCGTTGATTTTTTGAATTGTGCGGGCGATCTCACCCTCGAGTGCGCGAACGCGCGTGACCTCTTGCATGAAGCTTGTTAGGCCCAACGACCCCACGTCATCGAAAAGTTCATAACCAGCGCTTGAGCTGTTTGGAAGTCCGCGCTCAGCAAGAATTGCTCGAGCTTGCAATGCGGTGCCAGCTGCTACCTTGATGCTTGTACCATCTGCGCCGACTTCATAGTCAATTCGGGCTTCCGACAGTGCAATACCAATAGAATTAATATCGTCGCTTGTGAGCCCGATATATAAAGATTCATTAGCAGGTTTATTTAAAAATATCCCAGCAGCGATAATAAGGATTACCGCAAAAGCACCGATACCGCCTAATGCAGCCAAGCGCCCTTGTCCAAGTTCAGAAAGGTTTTTACCTATCTGTGATAATTGATTGACCAGATTCATTCCACAACCACTAAAGAGATCACAACGAACCCCAAGTTAGTTGCTGAAACTTGCGTGAGTATGGCGCTTTTACGATCTTGGAACCGAGGACGGGTTCATTTGATCCTAAATGACGTACTCGCTTGGCCTAACGGATTGCAATTAAACGAAAAATTGTCCTTTAAAAGAAATCCAAATCACCGGAAGCTTTTTCATATGTATCCGCAGAAACTGGCGTTTCTACATCTGAGGACAATCGCTTTTTCAAATCAGACAGCGTAATTAGGTTGAGCGCTGTTGTTAAATCAACAAGATGATCAACATTCACATCGTTGGATACAGCATCCACAAAATCAGCCAAACCACGCGCTTTTTGCACGGCCAAGTCAATGCCCTGAAGAAGCTTCATATGCTCCATAGCATCTACGGAACTTGCGACTTTTTCGCATTCCAGCATCGGTTCAAGCCGTTCTATTAAAACAGCGACGTCCTGCATTTCTGCACCGACTCTGGATAATATTTCCGCCAGCGGCTCGTGAAATTCACCGCTATTTTTTTCTAAAGCATTTGACATATACGCGTCCTCTACAAACTAGTACTCAAAATTTTGATCAAAAGAATTCAATATCATCCTTAGGTGCAGCAACCGGTGCAGCTCTTGGAATTGGTTTGCGCTCCCTTGCAACAGCCCGTTCAGCTTCGTTGCCATTAAGAATGCATTGGCGTGCACGACCACTCACCGGCCAATATTCCAATTTGCGGCCATGATCGCCACCAACATTTGTCCCCACAATCATAATGCCTTCATCTTCAAGAAATGATTTGGCAAAGATTGCATTCTTCTCACCGACGTTAGAAAGACCGGGTATAGTCTTACCACCACCGATTATCTTAGCTTCAATACGATCACGGCTGGCACCTTTTTTCAAAAGTCCATTGATCAACAATTCCATTAAGTGAACACCGTAGCGGGCAACTTCACCGCCACCTGTTTGTCCACCATCACCGGGAAGAAGGAAATGGTTCATCCCGCCTACACCGGCAACTGGATCACGCAGACAAGCAGCAACACATGAACCCAAGATTGTAGATAGAACTACATCCGGATCATCTGTGACCTGATACTCGCCCTGAATGACGTGAACTCGTTTACCCCTCGCTTCCATTGTCTAAAGCGCCCCAAACACTGCTTCAATCGCAGCTTTCATCTTCTCAATGGTAAACGGCTTGGCCAACACATTGTTCGCACCAAGTGCTGCTGCCTTTTTAACTAGCTCGCGGTCACCTTGCGCTGTGAGCATGATAAATGCAGCACGCTGTGTTGCCGGGTTCTTACGAACACCTTCAAGGAAGCCAAGGCCATCCATGTTTGGCATATTAAAATCTGAGATAACCAGATGATGTGGCTGTGTCTGCATGATCTTCAGACCCTGCGCACCATCAGCTGCTACTGTGATGTTTTTGAAACCAAGCGTTTGCAACGCTTCCCCCAAAAGTAGTCGACTGGTTACCTGATCATCAACGATCAGAACTTTTATTTTTTGTGCAATAGACATTAGGCTACCCTGTCCCTTCTAACTGCAGTTAACTTATATATTTGATCTGTTATTTCCCCGATTGGATGCTGTGTTTCAACGGCTCCAATCTCGAAGGCAACTTTTGGCATCCCGTAAACGACACAGGATTTTTCATCCTGACCGATTGTGCGAGCACCAGCTTCACGCATTTCTAATAGCCCGCTTGCTCCATCACGGCCCATGCCAGTTAAGATCACACCAACAGCATTTTTACGTGCTATTTTCGCGACAGAGCTGAACAATACGTCCACCGATGGACAATGTCCTGATACCGGATCACCCTCAGTCAAGCTGATACGCGGAGCTGTTTGATTGACAACTTCCATTTGGCGCGAGCCGCCTGGGGCCAGCAATACTTTGCCAACTTCAAGACGATCGCCATCTTCCGCTTCTTTAACAACCGGAGCTGAAAGACGGTCTAATCTACTTGCAAAACTGCCAGTAAACGCCGGCGGCATGTGCTGTGTAATAACTGTTGGTGGGCAATTTGCCGGGAATTTTGAAATCACCTGGATTAATGCCTCGACCCCGCCGGTTGAAGAACCAATGGAGATAATTTTTCTCGCTGGGATATAGTTTTCATATCCTGATTGCTTTGCAGGCTGGCTTGGTTGCGGTGCTGTACTCGAATATGACGTGCGCTTAGAACGACCCGCAGCTTTAACCACATCGGCAAGACCTTTAAACGGTGTGCTGTCGCCTGGACTTGGTTTGCCAATACAATCAAATGCACCAATCTCAAGCGCAGACAATGTTGCCTGTGCGCCGCGATGGGTTAGCGTCGACACCATGATCACTGGCATTGGACGCAAGGTCATGATTTTCTCAAGGAACTCAAGACCGTTCATATTTGGCATTTCGATGTCGAGCGTGACCACATCTGGATTAAGCGATTTGATTGCACCGCGCGCTTCCATAGCATCACCAGCTTCGCCAACCACTTGAATCTCTGGATCCGCGCTTAAAACGGCGCGCAGTAGACCGCGCATTGTGGGCGAATCGTCTACCACAAGGACTTTGACTTTGTTCAGCATTACGATCTACCCCTCGAACCTAAAGGCAGTTACGCCAACATTGTTAAAGCGAGCTTTCGCTGGTCCAGACAAACGCTCAGAGTGACCGATATAAAGATATCCATCTTTGAGCAGCACATCTGCATATCTTTGCCAGATCTTGGCTTGCGTTGGATCATCAAAATAAATCACAACATTGCGACAGAAAATTACATCGAACTTGCCTTTGAACGGCCAGTTCGCAATCAAATTAAGCTCTCTGAACGAGATCAATTCTTTGACCTGATCTTTAACCTGGAACTTGCCGTGCCCAAGATCATTAAAATATTCGTTGCGGAATTGCTGACCAACAGGCTCAATCGCGTCTGCTGTATAAGTTCCTTCGCTTGCAGATGCGACAACCTTTGGGTCGATATCTGATGCAAGCAATCTGAAGTCATATTTCGTCGCGTCCGGGAACATCGATAAGATTGTCATAGCAAGCGAATATGGCTCATGGCCTAATGAACAAGCTGATGACCAAATGCGTACGCGTCCGCCGGCTTTTGCGCGGCTGATCAATGCCGGTAGCACATCACTTGCAAGATGCTCAAAATGATGACGCTCACGGTAGAATTTTGTAAAGTTTGTGGTCAATTGCGACAGCATTTCACGTCGCTCTTCTGCACCACGTTCTGAGCCAACGAGTTCGCAATAGTCTCTAAAACTTGAAAGACCTATTTTTCTTAAGCGTTTAGACAAGCGCGAATAAACAAGAGACGCCTTGCTTTCGTTTAAGAATATGCCCGCATCTGCGTAAATCATATCAGCAATATCTGAAAGATCACGGCGCGTCAGCGGAGATTCACCAGAAACCAATTGTTCTGATGGTGAACCATTTGCCATAATTGAACTCGAAATACTCATTACAAAATCTGTCCTTACGCTGACTTTAATTCTTCAATGGCAAGACTTTGGCCTTTAGATGCCGAAACGATCATGTCCACGTCTAGAATGAGCGCCACACGACCATCACCAAGAATGGTTGCCGCAGCAATGCCTGGAACGTTAGAATAGTTTGATTCCAAGCTCTTAATAACGACTTGACGTTGCCCTTGAATTGCATCCACCATAAGAGCGCGTTGGCCACCGCCTTCGCTTTCTACTAGAAGCGCAACACCTTCAATTGGGTCAGCTGGCTCATCGCGGAAGTTTAAGATCTCACCCACATCCACAAGTGGGCAGAATGTTTCGCGAATTGCGATCAAGCGTTGTTTTGCACCAAATCCATGAATGTCAGATTTTTCAGGCTGCAATGTTTCAACGATTGCTGTAAGTGGCACAACAAGTGTTTGATCAGCAACAGACACAACCATACCATCAAGAACGGCCAATGTGAGCGGTAAGCTCATCGAGAAGATTGAGCCCTTACCTGGGTTTGACTGAATGGAAATTCGTCCGCCAAGTGATTGGATAGACTTTTTAACCACATCCATACCCACGCCACGACCTGAAATATCAGATAGTTTCTCAGCTGTTGAGAAGCCCGGATGGAAGATTAGGTTATCTATCTCTTCATCTGACAGATTGCTTTCAGCGGTGATAAGTCCATTATCCATGGCTTTTTGTTTCACGCGCTCGCGGTTAATACCCGCGCCATCATCTTCAATCTCAATAACGATACGACCAGAACGGTGCTTGGCTGAAAGCTTCACCATGCCTTGTGGGTCTTTACCCGCAGCTTTACGATCTTCAGCTGATTCAAGACCATGATCAACCGAGTTACGGATCATGTGCGTTAGAGGCTCAGCTAGTTTATCAATAACGGTTTTATCAACCTCGGTATTTTCACCCTCAGTGACCAAACGTACATTCTTGCCAACCATGTCTGCGATCTCACGCACAATACGTGACATACGCTGGAAGACAGGCTTCACAGGCTGGGCGCGAATGGCCATCACACTATCTTGGATTTCACGTGTGAGCTGGTTGAGCTCATCAAGGCCTAGATTTATGTTGTTGCCTTGGCCGCTGACTGTTTCTTCGCTTTCACCCACGCTTTGTGCAAGCATTGCCTGGTTAATTACCAGCTCACCAACAAGGTTGATCAAACGGTCAACACGTTCCAAATCAACGCGAATCTGCTGGGCCGGTGCAACAGCTGCAACCTTCGGCTTCTTCGCTGGTTCTTTAACAATCGGTGAAGCTGCTTTTGCAGGTTCAGGTGCTGGTGAAGGCGCAGGTGTTGGAGCTGCGGCCTGAGGAGCTGGTGCTGTTGGTGCCACCGGAGCTGGTGGAACTGGTGCTTCAGCAACTGGTGTTGGTGGTGTCTCAACTTTTTCTTCTGGCGCACCCAACATTGAAAGATCAAATGGAACTGGGACCATTGGTGCTTCATCGCCTGCATCATCGGCATCAGCACGGCCTGCTGAAACTTCAAGTTTGCAATCCCATTCAGCAAATTCAAAGACCTGACGAATAGCGTCTTCATCGCTTTCCGTTGTCAGTGTTACACTCCAAGTTAGATATGAATCTTCAGGATCCATGCCATCCAATTCTGGTAGCGCTTCTGAATTACAGCGCACTTCCATCTGGCCTAACTGCGCTAGATCTCTAAATAGCAGCGCTGTGTCATTGCCTTTCGCATAGAGACCAGCATTTGGCTTAAATTCAATTGTATAAACATTGCCATCAGCTGCGTCTGCAGGTGCATCTTCAGCTGGTGCAACTTCATCCATATCATCAAACGAAAATGGAACCGGTTGAAAACCACTGTCATCGCTTGATGCAGGTGCCGCTTCTTCAGGTGCAGGCGCTGCCGCTTCAACAGGTGCTTCAGCAACTGGTGCAGCATCCCCATCTGGTAAAGGCTGGCCGTTTGCCAATGCTTCAAGATCTTTTGCAAGTGTTGATGAACGCGCAGGATCAACAGTGCCACCATCTCGGGCTGCCGCGGTTAAATCTGCCAAGACATCTGCAGATTTAAGCATGACCTTCATAACAGTTTCATCTGGATCCAATTTATTAGAACGCACACAATCAAGTGTCGTTTCAAATACGTGTGCAAACGCAACAAGATCATCTAACCCAAAGGCGCCCGCTCCACCTTTAATGGAATGAACTGCACGAAATACCGCGTTCACCGTTTCAGGATCATCATCGCCATCATTCATAGCGAGAAGTCCCGTTTCCAGTTCAGTCAGTTGTTCTTCACATTCTTGGAAGAAAATTTCCTTGATTTCGTTCATATCCATGAGGAAAAAGTCCTATAAGGCAGTTTTTTTAAATTCAAATTAGGCAGTAACGCGCTCGATAGCTGATACGAGTTTTGTTGGATCAAACGGTTTAACGATCCAACCCGTCGCTCCTGCTTGGCGGGCGCGGTTCTTTTTCTCGTCGTCGCTCTCAGTGGTCAAAACTAAGATCGGAACACTTCTGTAACGTTCGTTTTGGCGAACACCTTCAATGAAGCCAAAGCCATCTAGGCGCGGCATATTGATGTCTGTTACAATCACATCCGGATTAGACTCTTCTAAAACTTCAAGACCTTCCATGCCATCTTCGGCTTGCACGGTATCAAATCCTGCATTGTTGAGTGTGACCAAAAGCATATTTCTGATCGTGCGCGAATCATCGACCGTGAGTACTTTAGTTTTCATTACGCTGTCTCCTTTGATGGCAATACTTCGCCAGATATTCCAAGTAATTTTAATGTGTTTTCAAACGCTTCAGACATAGTGCCAATCACCAAGCTCTTACCGTCAGCATCCCACGTCTTCTTGGCTGCAAGCAGTACCTGAACGCATTGCGCTCCGGACTTTCTCACATCCGCCGCATCGACTTCGACATTGTGTCCTTTAAGCTCAACCAACTGTGCATGCATGGCACTCACAGCATTTAGATCCAGATTGTCTGGAAGCTTTAGGATGCTTGGTGCTTCGTTCTCGTCACCCATGTTCATTCCCTTTGACGTTAAAATTACGGTTTTGGCCTATGGGCGCCATACCGAGCGCCACATTAGCCATTGAAAATGGTGCGAAGCTTTGCGGCAGCGTATATCGCGCCAACAAAAATTCGATAACGGAATAAGGAAAATGCCAAATGGTGGTGATGATAAACAACGCTTTGTTGCTTACAAGCTGCCCCCGTTTTGCAATGTCTTTCGCATTAAATGCCAATGCGTATCCCCACTCGTTGCAATTTCGCTTGCAAAATGGACATAAACCAAGCCTTGGAGTGAGTGCAGACCGCCGGAAAGCTTTCAGAACTCAAAATCGAGACAAGACCATTTCGGTCCATTTACAAAAAGAAAAAAATCCGGATCAGAACCGGTGCGACGATAGAGCATCATGCTGTTGAGTAATAAGTTGGTGAATCCAATTATTTACACAAATCAACGCAAGTACAATTTTTATGGTTAATTCCTTGCCTGAAGGTTAACGTATTGAAATGAATTTTCACAAAATGGCACAGGGCGCATGTTTTTGGGCATTTTGGTCGTATTTTTTATGAAAAGCCTCAGGCAAGTTTTGTCAGACATCATTGATTAAGCAAAAATTTGCGTAACTTTCTGACCAAAGAAAGCTGTTTTGAGGGGTAATAGCAATGAGTATTCTAGGAATCTGTGCCGCTATCGTAGCAATCGCCACCATGATGATGTTTCTTTTAGTGATGCGAATAAACACACCAAAGACACCGCAGCAGCACGAACTTTTCTACTAAAATCGCAAAAGTTTAAAGCTCGTTTACCTTAATTGGTAAGCTTAAGGGGCCATTAATCCTAATGGCCACCACCTAATGCACCAATTTTAACTGAGTAATCGGCAGCAATCTCATAATCTGGATCATCATCTGAATCCACCACAAGCTGACCAGCGCGCTCAAGCAACTTATGACAATCGCGCGATAAATGACGCAATTGAACAGATTTGCCTTCGGCTTGATATTTACCAGCAACCGCATCAATCACCTGAAGTGCTGATTGGTCCGCAACTCGGCTTGCAGCAAAATCAATAATGACACGATCCGGATCATTTTTAGGATCAAATAGTTCCATGAACCCTTCAGAAGATCCAAAGAACAGTGGGCCAAAAATCTCATAGGTTTTTGCCCCATCGTGAGTAATTCTAGTTTTTGCTTCAATGCGCACAGCATTTGTCCAAGCATATGCTAGGGCTGAAACGATCACACCAACAACAACCGCAATTGCAAGGTCAGCATAAACCGTTACGGCTGTCACGAGCACAATCACGAGTGCATCAGTAAGCGGAATTTTGCGGAACAAACGAAGGCTCTGCCAGGCAAATGTGCCGATCACAACCATGAACATCACACCCACAAGTGCCGCCAATGGGATTTGCTCAATAAGCCCGGATGCAAACAAAATAAACACCAGCAAGAAAAGCGCTGCGGAAATCCCAGACAATCTTGTACGACCGCCTGATTTTACATTGATCATCGATTGACCAATCATCGCACAACCACCCATGCCACCGAAGAAACCTGTGACAACATTTGATGCGCCTTGGGCCATACATTCTTGAGATGCACCGCCTCTGCGATTTGTCATTTCACCCACAAGATTGAGGGTCAAAAGGCTTTCGATCAAACCAATTGCAGCTAAGATCAGCGCATATGGGAAGATGATTTGTAATGTTTCAAGCGTTAACGGTACATTTGGAATAGCAAATTCTGGTAGGCCGCCTTCAATTGAAGCCAGATCGCCAACGCGCGGAACATCAATACCAAAGGCAATCACCATAATGGCAACTATGGCAATACCTGCCAAAGGCGCTGGAATAATGTTAGAGATTTTTGGCATACCCCAAATGATCAACATTGTTAGACCAACTAGCCCAAGGCTGATGATCAATGGCATACCTGACATCCAAACCTTTGTACCATCAGGTCCTGGAACCTGAAACTGGGTCAATTGTGCTAGGAAAATAACAATCGCAAGACCGTTTACAAATCCAAGCATAACAGGATGCGGAACCAAACGGATAAACTTACCAAGTCGAAAAATACCAGCGAGAAGCTGCAAAATACCCATCAGCACGACGGTTGCGAACAAATATTGCACCCCATGTTGTGCAACAAGCGCGACCATGACCACAGCCAACGCACCTGTGGCACCTGAAATCATACCCGGACGACCGCCAAATACGGCGGTTATTAGCCCCACCAAAAACGCTGCATATAAGCCAACCAACGGATGAACACCTGCAACAAACGCAAATGCAACAGCTTCGGGAACCAGCGCCAATGCGACCGTTAGACCCGACAAAAGCTCGGTCTTGATTTGCATTGGAGTTAATTTAACAGCTTCTGAATCTTTATTTGAACCGGATTTTACGCGCAGCGCAAACGCCTTAAGCGGGTTGATAGCCAAAATATCATCTCATTTTCTTGGAAGTAAATTTGATCTTGCTTTTAAATCGATTTTTTTTAATTGCAAGTCACAGGCCGATCTAAATCACTCTGCAGTGGGTTTTTCTCCTCTAAAGCGGCTAAATACCCGTCCATCAATCGTTGCTAAGCTAACGATAATAAGCGCTAAACCAAGCATTTGGTTAAACTGAATGGTCTCGTTCAGGATCAAAACACCCAGTAAGATGGCGCTCGGCGGGATCAAAAACGTCACCAACAACAAATTGGTGGCTCCAGCGCGCGCCAATACTTCAAAAAACAATATGTAGGCTAGCACCGTCGATAATAACGCTAAGGCAATAAGCGCTAGAATAGAATGTGTCGATGGCATCGACAAAGTCCAGGGCTGATCAATGATTAAGACGAGCGGAAGCATAAGAAAACTTGAAGCGGTAACTTGCCCGGTTGCCACCGTGATGGGTTTGACACCCAAGGCCTGAAAGCGTTTTCCATAAATTCCAGCAAATGCATAGCTTGTTGTGGCAAGCAATATCGCAAGTTGCGCAAATATATGAATCCCAAGCGCCTGTAGTG
>JAHDEP010000301.1 GCA_020628775.1 Rhizobiaceae bacterium
CCGAATACTCCAATGATCAATAATAACGGCACAAGTTCAGTGATCTTCTGCGACGCGACCAACACAGCAAAAGCAGTACCGACATCCGCACCAAGCATAATCAGAAAAGCAGTTGATGTTGCCATGACATTCTGCGCGGAGAAGGACGCTGCGATCATCGCGGTTGCTGTACTGCTTTGCAAAGCGATTGCGACAAGCAGGCCTGATACGAATGGTGTAATCAACTTACCTTCAGCACGTCTCGCCCATCTTTTAAGTACAGGGCCATATGATCGCATAACACCTGTCCGCACCATACGAAGTCCCCATAATAGAAGAGCAACGGAACCGAGAATATTAATTAAAGTCACCAATGAAACATACCTTCATCTGAAGTTTTCAAAATTGATAAATGGGGGTTACCCAAGTGCGACCAGATAGTTTTTTTAAGCGCTTATGCGCCCGAAAGGAGAGCCTTCGTCCGCGCAGGAAAATCGGTAATAATACCATCCACGCCGTAGTCGATCATTGTTAGTATGTCCGCCTCTTCATTGACGGTCCAAACATTTACGATCAAACCAATTTGTTGCGCCATAGCAACGTGTTCTTTTGTGATGTCTTGGAAAAATGGCGCCCATATTTGACCACCAAGGTCCTTGATTATATTTGGCAATGACGTTTTATCACCTGACCAATGCGCCCCTGCCATCCACGGAGAGCCTGTGTAAATGTTGGGCTGCATAGGTGGGTTTGGTCGATCAAAATAACTCAAAAATCCCAAGGTAATTTGATTATCCAGACGACGGCATTCCGTTAAAACACGCCAATCAAATGAAGATATAATGGCGTGCTCGCTGACGCCATACTTTTCAAGTGTCGTTATGACAGTTCTCGCCAATCCGGACGGACTATCACCAAGATCCGAACGGTTGGCATAGGACTTAATTTCGATATTTGCAACGAAGTCTGGTTGCTCGCTTAACCACTCACAGAAAGTTTCCAAAGAGGGAACAGAAACATCGTCCATCACAAGTTGATCGGGAAACTTTTTTTGATAATCGGTACCAGGTTTAAGAGCACCTAAATCATAAGAGAGCAGATCAGAATATGTGCTCTCGATAATTTTGGGACCTGTTTGATCGAGCCAATCACCATTTTCATCTTTGGCTAAATTGGTCGATATCTCAGGATCATGATGAAGAATGGCAACAGAGTCCGCTGTATTTTGGACATCAATCTCAACTGCAAAAATACCATTTTCAACCAGATGCCGAATACTCGGCATGGTGTTTTCAGGCAATTCTCCACGCGCACCGCGATGGCCATAAATTAGAGGCTTAGCTTCTAATCCCAGAAGCTTTTTGCGGAGGAATTGGGAATGGATCATCCAATTCGCTTTCCGCTATCGATGTTAAATAAGTGCACATTTTCCGGCGCGATTGATAAACGAATTTCTTCGCCGGCTTTTGATATTCTGTGCACGCCTTGGGCACTTGCAGTAAACGGCTCATCACCCAACTTACCATGCAATAATGTATTGGCGCCTAAAGGTTCTGACTGAAATACTTTAACCGTCAACGGGCCTTCAGGATCAATCACAACATGCTCGGGACGCATACCAACAGATACTGAACCATCAGGTGCGTTGCTATCACAGACATAAGAACCACCCACGCTTACTTTTCCAGCATTGATGGTGCCGGCAGCAATGTTCATTGCCGGACTTCCGATAAATTGAGCTGTGAATAATGTTTGTGGCTTTTCATATACATCAAGCGGCGATCCCACTTGCTCAGCGATACCGCCATTCATAACAATCATACGATCAGCCATCGTCATAGCTTCAACCTGATCATGGGTTACATATAAAGATGTGATCCCCAAATTCGCCTGAAGTTGCTTGATCTCTAGTCGCATTTGCACACGTAATTTGGCATCAAGGTTAGAAAGTGGTTCATCAAACAAAAATACAGCTGGTTCACGCACGATCGCGCGTCCCATTGCAACGCGTTGACGTTGTCCGCCTGATAGCTCTTTAGGTTTACGATCCAAATATGGCTCAAGTTGCAGAAGTTTAGCAGCTTCTTGCACTTTGAGTTCAATTTCGCTGGCAGGAACCTTTGCAATTTTCAAACTATAGGCCATGTTTTGGCGCACAGACATATGCGGGTAAAGTGCGTAATTTTGAAAAACCATAGCGATATCGCGATCCATTGGTTCTTTCTCATTCACCCTGCCACCATCAATTTGGATCTCCCCTTCACTAATGGTTTCAAGACCCGCCACCATTCGCAAAAGTGTTGATTTACCGCAGCCAGAAGGTCCAACGATTACGATAAATTCGCCATCTTCAATATCGACGCTGACACCGTGAATAACTTCGGTTTTACCATAGCGTTTTTTAATGTCTTTAAGACTTATCGTTGCCATTTATTTCTCACTATCTACTAGTCCGCTGATAAACAATTTCTGCATAGAAATCACCACAACAACGGGAGGGATCATCGCCAAAATAGAGGTTGCCATAATGACCGGCCAATCAGCAGTGTCATCGCCTGATGGGAACATTTGCTTGATACCCATCACAATCGTGTTCATGTCTGGCTCAGTCGTGATCAACAAAGGCCACAAATACTGGTTCCAACCATAGATGAACAAAAT
>JAHDEP010000302.1 GCA_020628775.1 Rhizobiaceae bacterium
TGGCTTGCATTGCATTGCGCGCTTGATCAAGCACTTCGCCATAGGACATGAGGCCGGTATCAGGTGCACCCAGTCGCGAAGCTGACGCGCCAAAGCCAGATAGAAACGTCAGATCAAATCCTGCTTGCTCAATCAGTTTGGCAGAGAGCGCATCAAAACAGCACGGCATCTTGATAATGTCATCTTGTTTTAAAAGCGCGCGCAAGCGATCTGCATTGTGATTAGCGATTGTTTGGCTCATGAAGTTCTCCGCAGTTATTCGTGTCTCACATTACAGAAGCTGATCAATCTTGTGAATTACATCTCTCGCGGTTTTTAAAAATAGATTGGCGGGCAGTGTGCGTGCTGTGTGATGCGTCGGACGCCCATCCATACGAGATTTCAAAATACAAAAGTCGCATAAGATATATTATGGAACTTTATTATAATATAGAATTCAATATGTTGCGCAGATATTGCATAAAATATGCCGAGCAATCACCTGACAGCCCGGCACATAACCTCACCTTGATCACCCGATCAAACGTTAGACGCTGTTAGACGATCGAAACCTTTACATCAACATTGTTGCGTGTTGCATGAGAATACGGACAGATTTGTTCATGCGCGCCATTGACCAACTCTTGCGCTGCTGCTGCATCAACACCTGGCAATGAAACTTCAATTGCGGCTGTGATGCCAAAGCCGCCAGCATCTCGTGGACCAATGCCAACCGATGTTGAAACTTTTGCGTCCTCAGGTACGCTTAGATGTTTGTTTTGTGACGCGAAGAACTTCATCGCACCTAAGAAGCAAGCTGAATATCCCGCTGCGAAAATTTGCTCAGGGTTGTTACCATTACCATCGCCGCCAAGCTCTGTTGGTGTGGCGAGTTTGACCTTGAAGCTTCCATCTTCTGTTTGCGCATAACCATCGCGACCACCTGTGGCAAAAGCCTTGGCTGTGTAGAGTACATTGACTGACATTTTCATCATCCTTGTTGAGACATGTTATAATACTTATCGCGATAAGTGTTATGTGATTGACATTTACCTGTCAAGATAATATTTATCGCAATAAGTAATTTATTTAGGTGCCAGAAATGACTGAACAGCAACAATTTCCAATCCCGCCGAGCCTTGATGATCATATATGTTTGGGGATTTATACAGCGAGTTTGGCGATACAGCGCACATACAAACCCTTGCTGGATGAGATGGGTATTACCTACCCGCAATATCTCGTTCTTAACCTGTTATGGGCAGAAGATGGTCAAACTGTTGGCTCTATAGCGCGTGAGTTAAGCCTGGAATTAAGCACGATTACCCCTGTTCTTAAACGGCTTGAGGCTGCAGGGTTCGTCACACGCGTTAGAAACCCTGAAAACGAAAGAGAAGTTATCACCTCCCTCACCTTAAAAGGTCAGGATCTGCGTTTTAATGCTGGGTGCATTGCAAGCGAGCTTCTCAACAATTCCGATCTGAGCGTAAAAAAAATAAGCGAGATCAATAAAGCCGTTCGTATTCTACGCGACAATCTGTATATGAATTTAAACGCTGCGGATAAAGAAAGCTTAGCTGACTAATCGTTGGATCAACGAAAATCTGACAGAATTGATTTTGTCTCTCGTACAATATTCTCGATAATTTCGGCCGTAGACTTAGACTGATTTAAACCAACCGCTTGTCCCGCCCATAAGGACATTGCATCTGGCAGACCACGATCAGATGAAGCTTTGCGCAATGGCTTACTCAAAGTATTGCCGATTGGAAAATCCGGCCAGTCGGAAACGCTTGAAAATTCGCTCGCATATTTATTGACGATTGAACGCGCTTTACGACCCGAAAATGCGGTTGAATGAACTGTATCATCGCCAGATGCTTGGCTGGCTGCTTTCTTATGAACATCACTCAGCAAGCTCTCAGGCGACGAAATAAATGCGGTTCCCAATTGCACACCAGATGCGCCAAGGACGAGGGCGGCGACCACCCCTCTCCCATCCATGATACCGCCTGCGGCGATCACCGGCACAGACACGGCATCAACAATGCGCGGCACCAATGCAAACATACCGGTTAAATCCGCGCCGTTTCGATCCATAAACCAGCCTGAATGGCCACCAGCTTCAAAGCCCTGAGCGATGATTGCATCAACGCCATTTTGCTCAAGCCAAATAGCTTCTTTAACGGATGTAGCACTGCAAAGAATTTTAATGCCGCATGATTTTATTTGAGCAACCAATTTCGCATCCGGAAGCCCGAAATGAAAGCTTGCAACAGCTGGTTTTAACTCGCAAATGGTATCGCATATTTCCTCATGAAAAGAACGGCTTGAAGCAATTGCTTCAGGTACTTTTCCAAGTTCATAACCATCATACCATGATTTTAGCCGTTCGCGCGCAGCTTGCCCTTTAACCGGGTCGATTTTTGGCTCGTCATGGGTGAAAAAATTGGCATTAAATGGCGCATTTGTGTGGGCGCGAATAAAGTCAAATTCTGAGATTAACTTGTCGGATGTATATTCTGCACTACCGAGCGATCCAAGTGCGCCTGCATTACATGCCGCAACCACCATTTCAGGGCTTGTCGCACCAGCCATCGGCGCTTGTATGATTGGATGTTCAATACCAAGTAAATCGCATAATCGATTATTAT